>JAMCPC010000090.1:0-527 GCA_023379725.1 Actinomycetota bacterium | reverse complement strand
CCCCCCTGAGAACTAAAATATGATGTGATATGAACATATAACGCGTTACAACTTAGTCTATTACGCTCTATCTAATTACCTCTGTTACGCTCGGATAACTACCCGGTTCCATACTCAAGCAACATGCTTGACGACGGTGCAACCGAGCATATCATAGGTGACACGTGCTCCATCCGATCCCATATCCATTCTCAATAAAATAAATCACTAAACTATTATGTTCTAGCTAATATTTATTATATACTTATATTATACAGTGTGAATATAAATTTGTATTCGCGCCAGCCGAGATAACTGGCCTTTTTCAAAAAATGTGACATTTTACGTAAGGGTAAGCCAAGTATCGGAAAAATATACTCATTACCTCGTATTTAGTGGTCTGTCTCGTAAATAACCATGGGTTCCCGCCAGCCAGATGACGTCCCTGGCGGCGTTCTTGTCCTAGACGTAGCTCCAGCTACGCCTTCGTCCTCGGCCTTGCCAGATGACGCCCCTAACTTGCCGGATAACGTCACGCTATTTACGAG
>JAMCPC010000089.1 GCA_023379725.1 Actinomycetota bacterium | reverse complement strand
TGCCATTGCTGTACCGGGATGCCCGGAGTTTGCGCGCTGGGGCATGTCCATCGCAAGTCCCCTGATGACTGCTACGCACAAGTCTTCTATGTCACTATCGTTGTCTGTGATTGTACTGGTTTCCTGTTGCATGCTATTAGCTTAACCGGATAATGCTATGAGTATGGTGCGGATCCGCGATGGGACCATAGACCAACGCACCGTTGAGGTATGTTGCCTGTACGCTAAAAGTGTCTTTTTGCAATGCAACTAGGTCACCTCGCTTACCTACAGCAATATGGCCTCGGTCAGGCAGTCCCAGCAAATGCGCCGGAGATGCTGTGACAGCTTCTATGCATTTGGCCAATCCAATGCCACATGTATTGTGCAAATTGGCAATTGACTGAGGTATGGTAACCGTTGATCCGGCCAGGTGGCCACTTGCAGTACGCGGTATAGTTACAGAATCCGGCTGGCCAGATGGATCTTTCGAGTAGGGTATATTGGTTTTATCGGTTATATTTTCTTGGTCGGGTGCGCCTTTCGAGTAGGGTAGATTCTTTTTGCCGGTGGAGTGAGTATTGCCGGAATTGCTGTCAATTGGCGAATTACCGATAGGGGCTACTCCTATCATTCCCAGTTCTGCAGCAACGCTGTCGGTTATAATGGCGACGTGATCTGCCCCCTTGGACTTGAAGGCCAATTCCAAGAAATAGGGGTGTGAGTGTAGCAGGTCAGCGATTAACGATACCGTAACCCTGTCATCGCTCAAGGCGGTGCCGATCAGTCCGGGCTCTCGGTGATGCATCGCATTCATAGCATTTCCAAGATGGGTGACTAATCTTGCACCACGATCTATGGCGTTGTGTGCCTGCTCCGCAGTACATCCAGAATGTCCCAAAGATACGATCACTCCTTCAGAAGAGAGATAGCTGATTGCATCCTTTGCTCCGTCGAGCTCGGGAGCCAGTGTAATTATGGCCAGGTAGCCAGAGAGTCGACGTAGTGTATCAAGGTCTACCTTTGGCATCATATATTTGGTGGGATGTGCACCAGCAACTGTGATAAAAGGGCCTTCCAAGTGTGCGCCAGCTATATGAGGTAGACGGTCTGCTGGGTGCAGGGCGAAGTCATGTATTTTCTGTAGTTGAGATTCGAGTTGTGGGAGGGGGGCAGTGATCACAGTAGGGCACCATGTGGTTGTTCCCTGAGATAGTAGGGCTGTGCCGATCTCTTCCATCTCCTTGGATGATGCTGATGCAACATCTACCGAACCAATACCGTTTACCTGTATATCAATAAATCCTGGTACAACTATATCGTAGTGAGTAGTTTTATGATTAGAGGTATCACTGGTTATGGGTTGATCATTGGCTGGCTGTATAGAACTGATAATGCCGTCATGGATAGTAATTTCCTGATTACGTAATATATTGTAAGGCGTAACCACAGTATCGGCGCTGACTGTAATTTCCTGCATATTATTGTTCATCTTCAGGAGCTTGAACAGGCGACGTACTTGTCGTATTCGCCTGCCGCTCGCTTATCAGAAATGTCGAACTGGCTTTTGCTACGAGGTTCCCCGATTGGTCGCTTACCTCTGCCTCCGCAAAGACTACTCTACGCCCTCCCGATACGACTTTGGCAACACAGGTGAGTTCAGCCGGCAGTATGACTGGCCGCATGAGGCTTATCTTCATTTCAGCATTGAACGAATACACCTGTCTTCCTCTGTACCAGGTGAGGCTGGATGCCCCCATAGCTGAGTCGCAAAATGCGGCGATGAATCCACCCTGCATGGCACCTACCGGGTTGGAAAAACGCTCATCAGCCTTCATGCGCCATACTGTCGTACCGGGCTGTTGCTTATCTACACAGACCATTCCTAGCGTGAGGTCACAATTCGGCGGTACCTGGGGAGCCTTGAGCCTGCGATTGCTCTTTGCTGCACTGTCTGCTGCTTCACGGGCATCAGTTGCTGCACTGTCAGTTGCTACGTCCTTATTGGCTATCACGGCATTATCTTACTGCAATCAAGGCTGCCCTCGGTATGGATTTGTTTATGAAAATATGTGCTTGTACACGCAACTAATGACTTGATCTTACGCTAAGATAGTATCGACATGTACAAGATGTGTTTACAGAGCAATCTGGTAGATGTCTACAGGTAAAGTTAAGGTAGGCTACATAACAGGTAGCTACGAATTGATTAAAGGAGTGAAATAGATATGGCAGATTCAGAGAGCGTGCTCAGAGATTACAACGGAGTAAAAATTCCCCTTAGTGGAACTTATGATATAGACAAAGCCCATACGGTGGTGGAATTTGTGGCACGCCATCTTATGATTTCTAAGGTTCGAGGTAGATTTACCAGCTTTGAAGGCAGTTTTACCATAGGAGAGGATCCTACCAATACTACGCTGGATGTAACTATTGATGCAGCCAGCATATCGACCTCCGAAGATCAGCGTGATGGGCATCTGAAGAGTGCAGATTTTCTGGAGGTAGAGAAATACCCTCAAATTACCTACAAGGGTACTTCAGTAGATATACACTCTGATGGTACTGGTACTGTCCATGGGGAATTGACCGTCCATGGAGTCACCAGACCACTCGACCTACACCTTGAGTTTGAAGGTGCCAGTGTTGCATATAACGATACTTATCGTGTGGGATTTACTGCCAGCACAGAGATTAACCGGGAAGACTTTGGTCTGACCTGGAATCAAGCATTAGAGGGCGGTGGCGTGCTTGTAGGCAAGAACATAAAAATGGAGCTGGACGTTCAAGCTATCAAGAGGTAGGGATCACCAGATTTTAGGCGAGAATGCCCCGTCCGTAAGGGCGGGGTCGTGCTCATATATGTATATGTCTGATCGGTTAACATTGTAGGTATAGTGACACCTTCTGGATCGGTAGCCTCTTTTGATGAAACGATGATGGGCAGTGCATTGGCACTGGCATCTAAAATTGTAGGCACTACATCGCCAAACCCTTGGGTGGGTGCAATACTGGTCGATAGCGATGGAGAAGCCTTTGAAGGCGCTACCGAACCACCACCGGGTAGACATGCTGAGATCGTAGCTCTGGATGCGCTTAAGCAGGCAGGCAAGTCGTCTGAAGGTGCCACCCTCTATGTGACTTTAGAACCATGTAGTCACTATGGTCGCACACCACCGTGTGTGAACTCAATTATAGATGCCGGTATCAAAAGAGTTGTCATAGCCATGCAGGATCCTGATCCAAAGGTAAATGGATCTGGCATTAAGGCGTTGGAAGATGCGAATATCGACGTAGAAGTAGGGACACTCACTGCTGAAGTGCAGGAACTGCTAATGCCCTATATAAAGCACAGGGTATTAGGGATGCCTTGGGTTACTCTTAAATTGGCTGTATCTGTTGACGGCAGGATTGCTGCCTCTGATGGGTCCAGTAAATGGATTACCGGGGAGGTTGCTCGTAAAGATGTCCATTTGATGAGATCGCGCAGTGATGTGATCATTGTAGGTGCCGGAACAGTGCGCTCAGATGACCCACAACTAACTGTTCGGCTTGGTACAAGAGTATCGGCACCGCTGGAAACGCAGGAGGAATCCGAGATGTCGGAAACGCCAGAGACGCCGGAGATAGGATATGCAGGATATACCAAAGGTACCACAAATACCGGAGATACCAGAGGCGGTCGTTTCCCCAGCGGCAGTGATTATGAGGTTGTTGGGTTGCACAGTGATGACCATCCGGAGAAGAGCGAAAGCGACGACCGAAAAATACACCAACCATTACGAATAGTACTCGGCAGGATTCCACAGGGTGCTCGTGTGCTTCCGGCTCGGGAGTATGATGGTGACATAACAGATTTGCTAAAAGGATTAGCTGAAGAGGGCTATATGTCGGTATTGGTCGAAGGGGGGTCTGCGGTAGCCCATGAGTTCCATAATGCAGGCATGATAGATAGATATATCCTGTATATGGCACCGGTTTTATTTGGAGGGGATGATGCAAGGCCGATGTTCAGTGGTCCGGGTGTACAGAGTATGCATGAATTGTGGCGAGGCCAGTTTGTGGAAATCACACCCATGGGAGATGATATAAAGGTATCTATAGAACCTAAGGAGAGAACCTGGTGGCATTAGCTGGTATAGAAGATGCGATAGAAGTTATTCGCAACGGCGGCATGGTCGTCGTAGTAGACGATGAGGACAGAGAGAACGAAGGCGATCTGGTCATGGCTGCGGAAGCGGTAACGCCGGATAAGATTGCATTTTTCCTGGAGCATACCTCCGGGGTCATTTGCGTACCTCTTACTCCGGAGCGTCTGGAGGAGCTTGACCTACCGCTCATGATCGAGCACAGATACAATACAGAGTCGCAAAGAACGGCTTTTACGGTGAGCGTCGATTACAGACATGGTACCAGTTCTGGCATCTCTTCTGCAGATAGGACTGCCACCATAAGGGCACTTGTTGACACTAATTCACTTCCAAAGGATTTTAATCGACCTGGACATGTCTTTCCCTTGCGATACTCTCCCGGTGGAGTATTGAAACGCGGCGGACATACAGAGGCTACCATTGATCTGGCCAGGGCAGCTGGTCTCTATCCGGGTGGTGTGTTATGCGAAATAGTCAGCGCAGACAAGAAGAGCATGGCCAGGCTCCCTGAGCTCAAACAGTTTGCAGCAGAGCATGATTTACCAATTATATCCATTGCAGATCTGATTAAGTTTCGTAGGCGTAATGAGAAATTGGTCCAGCTTGTTTCAAAGGCCAGAATCCCTACTGCAATCGGCGACTGTGAGGGCATGGTGTATGAATCGGTACTCGATGGCGAGCAGCACTTCGCGTTGGTAAAGGGCAACATATCAGGTGATGAGCCGGTACTGGTTCGCGTCCATTCAGAGTGTCTTACTGGCGACGTCTTCGGCTCTATGCGATGTGATTGTGGTGTCCAGCTTCAGCAGGCGATGTCGATGATAGGAGAAGAGGGTAGGGGGGTCATAGTATATCTAAGAGGACATGAAGGTCGCGGAATCGGGCTTGGTCACAAGATGAGAGCATACAGCCTGCAGGAGCAGGGGAGAGATACTGTCGATGCGAATCTCGATCTCGGATTGCCGGTAGATGTGCGTGAGTATGGTATCGGCTCTCAGATACTTGCAGATCTCGGTGTTACCAAGATGAGATTGATGACGAATAATCCCGCCAAGTATGGCGGACTGGACGGATTTGGATTGGTGATTACTGAGCGTGTGGCACTACCGCCTGCCGTCAATCCAGAGAATATAGAGTATTTGCGCACCAAACGAGAGCGCATGGGACATCTTATAGAAGGATTGGACGATGTCCTTTAGGGCTGGTAATGCACCTGATGCCAATCTGTCAGATCTGTCTGATAGCGAGTGGCAGGAGATAGAGTCTAAAGTAAGTAAAGTTATTCGGGGGGATGCCAAGGTGGCTGCGTCGAGAGGAGCCAGGATTGGATTGGTCTGTTCGTTGTTCAATTCATCAATAACCAAGAGGCTTTTAGATGGGGCATTGGAAGCATTGGATGCATATGGTATATCGCCTCAAGTTGCTACTGTTACCTGGGTACCGGGAGCTTTCGAGATTCCGCTGACGGCGCGGCGGATGGCTTTGAGTAATGCTTATGATGCAATTGTATGTTTGGGCTCCGTGATAAGGGGAGATACACCTCACTTTGACTATGTGGCAGGTGAGTGTGCAGCAGGTATCCGGCAGGTAATGCTCGAGGTGGATAAGCCGGTTGTTTTCGGGGTACTTACGACGGACAACGAACAACAAGCACTCGAGCGCTCAGAGAAGGGGACCGGTAATAAGGGATACGAAGCAGTGACCGTAGCATTGAAAATGGTGGATATATTCTCTCGCCATCTTGTGGCTACGAAAGATGTGCATAAAGGGCTACAATCGTGAATATCATAGACGATACCAGTGCTGGTACTGCAAGCCGTGATCTGAGGATAGTGCTACCCAAGGGATCCCTTGAGAAAGCCACTCTTGAATTATTCGAAGCAGCGGACCTCAGTGTATCTCGGAGTTCTTCTGTCGATTACAGGGCATACATAGACGATCCTCGTATAGGCGAAGTGATGATTTTGAGACCTCAAGAGATTCCCATATATGTAGAGAGAGGGATATTCGATCTCGGTATTACCGGACGGGACTGGATAGAAGAGACAGGAGCGGATGTGGTCTCATTGGGTGAGTTGGCCTATTCAAAGGCCACAGCCAACCCTATCCGTGTTGTGCTTGCTGTACCGGGAGATTCTTCCTACAACGACCCCAGTGAGCTGCCATCCGGCGTAAGAATCTCTACCGAGTATCCACAGTTGACCCGACGCTACTTTGATCGGCTGGGCATAGAGACAGATATCCAACTTTCTTATGGTGCCACGGAAGCAAAGGTGCCGGAGATCGTCGATGCAGTGGTGGAGATAACTGAGACTGGCAGGGCACTCAAAGCTGCCGGTCTAAAGATCATTTCGACATTGCTGGTATCTCGTACTGAGTTGATTACCAATAAAAAGTGTGCACAGGATCTCAATAGTCTCCACGCAATGGAGCAGATCATGACCCTTTTGACTGGGGCGTTAGAGGCACGAGGTAAGGTACTGATCAAGCTCAATGTGGCCGAGACTGGATTGAATGGGTTACTTGAATTGTTGCCATCCATGAAATCGCCTACCATATCCAAATTGGCCGGTGAAGGTGGATATGCTGTCGAGACTGTAGTGGAGAAGAAGGATGTCAATACGCTCATACCGGAGTTGAAAGATGCAGGTGCCAGCGATATTGTGGAAATACCCATCTCAAAGGTAGTGCATTGAGCGGCAATAGCAGTTCTATGATACTGGGCGTGGTTGATTCTTACGACGAATCAAGGGGGGTGGGTGTGATCAGCATGATCACGGGAAGTAAATCTGGTAGCAATTACTCTGTAGGTAATGAGCCTGCTGATAGAGGTGCTGATAGCAGCGGAGAGGTAGGTAGTAGAGATGCTATCAGCGGAGAGTCCAGTAACAGCGAGACTGTCCAAGACGGACTCCGGTTCCATTGTACGGCTATAAGTGACGGGACTCGTACTGTTATGCCGGGTGCGATGGTAGCATATTCACTTGTTCCGGGTCATTTTGGAGTAATGGAGCCGTATCCTGTAGTGAAGATTGATCGTTAGTGGTCTGCCTCGCAAATGGGCCACTAGGAGCGTGGGACAGAACCCCCGGCTGTTCTTCCAGCAACCCTATATCTTGTGGCTCCGCCGTAAAACAACCACAATATCTTGTATCGTAGTACGGTTCTGTCCTACGCTCCTAGTACACGCCACTAACCACCGGCTTTAGCTGCCGGAGGGAGTTATCTCAGTTGTCTGATGCTCTGAGATCGATTCGAAGCGTCAGTATCCCATCGTCCAGGCTGGGTTTTGCGTCTGCCAGCATGGCGAAGTCGAGATAGTCCAGACGTGCTTGGGCAATGAAGCGTTGGCGCTCTGGTCCTTCTACCGGTGGCACTCCACGACGCTGTACGGCCTCTGCTCGTTCTCGAAAGCGTGCAATCATGTCGTCTGGGTTGAAATCAGTCATAATACCAGTCTATACTATGATTAATATTCTCATGGTGGTGGCATGCGTAGACTGGGTGTCTATCGCCAACAACATAGATAGGAGGATGTACTGGTGAAAAAAGGACGGCACCGTCGTTTCGAAGAAGCTCGTAGCATGAAGCGCTCCACTTCATCCCTGCATCGTAGATGCCCGGAATGTGGTGCCGAAGGTGACGATGATCATGCAGCCTGGTGTATGGCCGAGCAGGAAGAGTGGGAAGATATTCTCAATGGCTCGACCAGTCGAGAGGGAGCAGATGGAGAGATGCAGTATGACAATGACGATCTGCATTCCAACGGGGTCACCGAGCAGGAAGAGAGGGAGCTGTAGTTTCCCATTTGTAGCGGCTGTACTCACTATATTCGAGCTATATTCGAGGAACGGTACTTTTTGTTACCGGCTTGTGGTACGGGAGTTGTGATTTTCTATTATCCTAGTGGCCTGTCTTGTAAATAGTGTGACATTATACGCCCGGCGAGAACTTATGGTTATTTAGAGGCTCAGCGGATAGACATCTCGGGCGCACCGCCCCCCGGATTTCGCATGACAATCGGTAGCCATGACCTGTGGCGTAAGCCGGTCATGGTTTGTCGTCGTCAGGCAGGCGCTCCAGCCTGCCTCTCCTCCTCCTCCTCCTTGCCCTGCTCGTCCGGATGAACGGCTCCCTGATCCAACCTGCCTATCCGCTGAGCCTCTTACGAGACACTATACTAGAGCACAGTGCATGTACTGCTTGTATCCACTTATGAATTAGGACACCAGCCGATTGGGCTGGCATCTCCAGCAGCGTGGTTGATTCGCGCTGGCCATGATGTTACTTGCATAGACATATCTGTCGAGCCATTTGATACAGATGCTGCGGCTCTCGTTGATGCAATTGCAATATCAGTTCCCATGCATACCGCTGCACGTATAGCGCTGCAGCTAACCGAGAATATCCGAAAAGTCGGCATTACTACACCGATATGTCTCTATGGTCTCTATGCAAATATAGCTTCATTTTCCCCGGTTGCTGGCTGCATAAGCAAGTTTATTTCTGGTGAATATGAACCATCTCTGGTCAAATGGGTAGGCGAGGTAGCCAGGTCGAACAACGCTGTAGCCGGGCTGAGTAATACAGATACTCATGGCCTGGATAGCACCGCATCCGGAGCGCATAGTGTTGACACTCACGGCAACAGGAGCGTAGTCGTGCTCGACCGCAGCATGCCCCTGCTTCCAAATAGAGATCTATTGCCATCGTTGAACCACTACGCTCGCCTGTTGTATCACGACAAGGAGTACCTCACTGGTTATTCGGAGGCCACCAGGGGGTGCGCTCACAAGTGTCTCCACTGTCCTGTGCCGTCGGTATACAACGGTCGTATCCGTAAAAATGATCTTGACATCCTGTTGCAGGATGTGGAGAATCTGGTGTCAGCCGGGGCGCAGCATATTACCTTTGGTGATCCTGATTTCCTAAACGCCCCATCTTATGCAGTCAAAGTTCTGTCTGCGGTGCATGATTCCTTTCCTCAGCTTACTTGTGATTTGACTATCAAGGTGAGCCATATCGTCAAGTACGTTGACCTCTTTCCGGAGATTGCCCGCAACGGATGCATATTTGTAGTATCGGCATTTGAATCGGCATCAGATCGGATACTTGAGTTGTTGCATAAGGGGCATACTCTCAAGGATATGGAAAATGCTGTACGGATATTACGTACAAACGGGATAGAGCCCCGTGTCTCGCTGATGCCCTTTACTCCATGGACTACACGTAATGACGTGATAGCACTTCTCGATATGGCTGTTGCGTTTGACCTCATACCAAATATAGATCCCGTACAGTGGTCAATAAGGCTACTCGTACCTCCTGGCTCCCTGCTCCTCCAGGACAGACGGACTGCCGGATCCTTTAGAAAATTCGATCCCGGCAAGTTGAGTTACGAATGGACATCTCCCGATAGTGAACTTGATGTTCTGCAGGACGACCTTGAGAGTATAGCTACCCTGATAAGCGAAGAGAACCTCGATTACATTGAGGCTTTCGATTTGATCAGATCCAGAATAGGCAAGATATTCGATTTGTCGGGTAATGGCAGCTTTAAGCATACCGGTATGGGGATGGGTAAAGTAATAAGTGGTTTGCAGTCGTCTATTGCAGCTGAAGACAGGCCCAGATTGACTGAATCGTGGTTTTGCTGTGCCGAGCCTATGCAGAACCAGTTGGACGCGTTGCATATGAATCGAGCTGCCACTGATAATGATCTATGTAGCGATAGTATTTGCTATGACACATGCTAATCTCAGCGTTTTCACATAAACAGACTGTAGGTTGGATATAGATGATTGAAGTTCAACGGGTAATCAAGCGATACGGGTCCACTGTAGCGGTCGACGACCTGTCGTTTCAGGTAAAGCCAGGTACCGTGACCGGGTTTCTCGGCCCGAATGGTTCTGGAAAGTCGACCACTATGCGTATTATTATGGGACTTGATTACCCTGATTCCGGCGTAGCATTGATCAACGGTCATCGGTACCACGATCTGCCCAATCCGCTTAGTGTCGTCGGTGCACTGTTGGAGGCTCGTGCAATCCATCCCGGTAGAACAGCCTATAATCATCTGCTGGCGCTAGCATATGCCAACAGATTCTCCTCATCGCGTGTCCGTGAAGTACTGGATATAGTCGGTCTGGGTGATGTGGCAAATAAAAGGGCAGGCAAATTTTCACTTGGTATGTCGCAGAGACTCGGGATTGCTGCAGCGTTACTTGGTGATCCAGAGATATTACTACTTGATGAGCCGGTCAACGGATTGGATCCAGAGGGTATACTCTGGGTACGCAACCTGCTGAAGGGATTGGCGAAGGATGGGAGAACGATCTTTGTATCCAGCCATCTGATGAGCGAGATGGCGTTGACTGCAGATCATGTAGTCGTCATAGGTAAGGGCCACCTTATTGCTGATGCTCCGATGGTTCAGTTTATTGCGGATAACAGCTCTAAGCGAATAGTCGTTCGTACTCCTCGTACTGACCAACTCGCTCAATCGCTCAGGGAAGCCGGCGCGGAAATATACGAAATTTCCGATGGGAAGATGACAGTGGGAGGTATCTCCATAGAAGAAGTAGGTGAGATGGCTTACAGCATTGGCATTCCACTGCACGAATTAAGTCAAGTGACTGATTCCCTGGAAAAAGCATTTATGGACCTTACCAGCGAGTCAGTGACCTATTCAGGTAAGTTGGCCGGCTCGCGCGATTCCACCGCTTTCTCTTTCAACGATATTCATTCTGACGGGAACTCGACAGTAAGCCAAGCGAGCAGCCAAGGGGTAGGCCAGGCGAGCGGCATAGATGGAGGCAGTCGATGAGTACAACGAGACCAGAAAAGTGAGCATAGCGAGCCTAGAACAGGTAGCAGTCAGTCGTCCCGACAGCGCCAGCCACTACGACATTATAAGTATAGTACGATCTGAATGGACGAAACTGCGAACACTTAGATCTACCCTCTGGAGTCTTGTGGCACTGGCGGTATTGGGCATTGGGATAGGTGCATTGGTCTCTGCGGCCAAAGCATCACGCTTCCATCATCATATAGGATTGGCTGCGGCATCGTTTGACCCTACCAGAATCAGCCTTAGTGGGGTACTGCTGGCACAGCTTGCAATAGGCGTGCTTGGGGCATTGTTCATTACTGCAGAATATACGACAGGTACTATATTCTCCACGTTTAGTGCGGTTCCCCGGCGACATCTGGTCATTATTGCCAAGGTGATTGTCTTTGGATTGGTTGCACTGGTCGCAAGCGAGATTACTTGTTTTATTTCATTCTTCGTAGGCCAGGGGATACTCTCTGGTTCTGCTCCCTACGCTACTCTGGCTACACCTGGGGCATTGCGTGCAGTGGTGGCTGCTGGATTGTACCTGACAGTTCTGGGACTACTGGCACTCGGTATAGGAGTCATAGTGCGCCATACAGCAGCTGCTATAACTACATTCGTCACAATACTGCTCATACTTCCGCTGATACTTCAGGCACTGCCTACCTCCTATATAGACGCAATCGGTAAGTACCTTCCGGCAAATATAGGAATTGTACTCCTCTCGAATACAGGTGGTGCCAATGCTGTTGCCTTCCAGCACATGTTCTCCCCTTGGGTGGGATTTGGGGTACTGTGCATATATGCTGTAGTTGCACTCGGAGTCGGAACGGTATTAACTATACGTAGAGATGCGTAGCGACGAAATAGACATATCCCATACAACGATACCTTATGCAATGATATTCAGTACAGTCGGTTCTCCTATATCAAGCTGTCGTATAACCGGTTCCCGTACTGCCAGTTTTCCTATAGCCAGTTTGCATACTGCCAGTCTATTTATAGCCAGTTGTTTTGCAAGCGGCTCCGAGTCATGAGCAACCAACTTGGTTATGATGATTTTCTGGGGTTGGCCGCACAACAACCAATAGTACCGGTATGGCGTGAGGTCGTAGCAGATACTGTCACTCCGGTCGGTGCTTTCTTGAAGCTGGTAGGTGACCGACCCGGATTCCTGCTTGAATCCGTTGAATCCAGCGAACGTTGGGGCAGGTACTCTTTCATAGGTAGGAATCCACTCTGTACGGTAAAGTCATCAGGAAAGCATGTGACCATTGAGGGAGATATTTCTTTTCCCGCTACCATGAATAAGGCGCTCGACAGCGGTATCCTGGCCACGATAGATTCAATCCTCTCTTACTTTACTTCCCCTGTGGCTTCAACCCTTCCTCCACTCCATAGTGGCCTGGTCGGTTATCTTGGCTATGATGTGGTTCGTGAGATAGAGCACCTTGAAAATGTACCTTATGACGACTTAAAATTACCTGATGCACTCTTCTGGGTGATAGGTGAGCTCTGTGCCTTCGATCACTGGAGGCAACGAGCAGTACTGTTGGTAAATGTCTTTGTAGGCGAGGCAGACCAGGCAGGCGACTCTGCTCATCTTCGAGAGGTATACGACAGCGCACTGAGCTGCCTTGATGTAATGGAGGTAGATCTGGCGAGTTCGCTCACACCTGATCCTTTTGTAATTGACGATAGCGTGACTGAACTACCTGGCTTCACTAGGACGATTGGTTCCGAGCAATACTGCCTGGGTGTCGAGGCCGCTCGTGAATACATCTTTGCAGGAGATATATTTCAGGTGGTACCATCCCAGAGATTCGATGTGAATTTGAGAGATATAGGCGTGGATCCTTTCGATGTATACAGGGTATTGCGTCTTATAAATCCAAGTCCCTACCTCTATTTCCTCCGTACCAGAGAGTGTACGATTGCCGGTGCATCACCCGAGCCGCTTGTAAGACTGCGAGATAGCGTGGTGGTTTCACGACCGATAGCAGGTACCAGGAAACGAGGCTCCAGCGAGAAGGAGGATGAGCAACTTGAAGCAGAGTTGGTCGAGCACCCCAAAGAGATAGCCGAACATATCATGCTGGTCGATTTAGCCAGAAACGATGTAGGCAAGGTGGTGGAGTTTGGATCTGAAAAAGTAGATGAGCTGATGACGGTAGAGCGATACAGCCATGTAATGCACCTCACCTCTCAGGTGTCCGGTAGGCTTCGAGTAGGCAAGACCCCTGTCGATGTCATCCGCGCCACCTTTCCTGCCGGGACCCTTTCTGGTGCTCCAAAGGTACGTGCCATGCAGATAATAGATGAGTTGGAGGTTACCAAACGAGGAGTTTACGGTGGGTTGGTGGGATATATGGATTTTTCCGGTAGCCTTGATACCGCTATTGCGATCCGGACAATGGTCGTTACTCCGGATGGAGTTGCGCATATACAGGCTGGTGCGGGAGTAGTAGCCGATAGCGATCCAGAGATGGAGGACAGGGAGTGCTTTCAAAAGGCCTCATCATTGCTTCAAGCTATAAGCGTTGCTTGCACTGCTCCTCGCAGAGCTACCAATGGTGCCAGCCATAGCTCTACCCACAATCCTGCCAGCAGCTCTCCTGAGTGAATCTGTCTCGACTTCATTCCGCGATAGAATAAAGTAGTGGTACTGTGTACGCAACTGTAATGACGACTAAAAACGACGACCATAAGAGGTTGCTGGAGGTCTATAACAACCTACGTGAAGGCTGCGGCAAAATCACTATTAAGCGAGATGTAATCTCCATCATTGGTCCGGATGCTGCCAAATTCCTCCAGGGACAGATGACCCAGGATATTTCTGTGCTGGGAGAGGGTATGAGTGTGTACTCATTTTTACTGCGTCCAGATGGGCGAGTAGTCGCACTTGTGCGGGTGTCCAGACTGTTAGATGATCACTTTTTTATAGATACCGATTACGGTTGGGGAGCAGTAGTGGCAGAAAGACTGGAGCGATTTAAGATTCGTACAAAGGCTACTATAGAGTTGCCTGAATATCACTGCGTCTCTCTTCGTGGTCCATTATCCAACGATGTACTTGGTCTAGGTGGCGCTAATTCTGGTAGCATTTCTCCAGGTCGCAGCAACCCCCACAGCATTGATTCCAGCAGTAGCAGCCCAGATGCTGATGATGCGGGTAAATTGAATGCTGGTGAGTTATATGTCATAGGAGATGGCGTAATAGCTGTATCTCTTCCGTGGAACTGGCCACTAGCGGGGTATGATCTCTTTTTTGAAGACTCATCTGCTATAGATCGACTTGTGGGAGATTTACCTGAGTATCCCCGAGACGTAGCCGAAGCACTGGTCGAGGCACTGAGGATTGAAGCCGGCCTGCCGGCAATGGGGAGAGAGATAGACTCAAATACAATTCCTGCTTATACTGCTATTCTGGATAGAGTTGTGAGCTTTGGCAAGGGGTGCTATGTAGGACAGGAGCTTGTAGAACGCATAGATTCGAGAGGGAGTCATGCACCTAAGAGGTTATGCCGTCTTGTAGAGCGTGATGGTGCTACTCCGCTGAGTACGCTCGACTTGGGTGCAATTACCTCTGCTGTCTGGTCACCCAGATATGGTGTATATGTATGTATGGGTTATGTGCCGAGGAAGATCAATATAGGTGATATTATCGTGTTACAAGATACATTGTCAGGCAGCCCTGCCCCAGGCAGCCCTATAGTCGATGATCTTGGGTGTCAATTGGATTCGTCTGAGCTTGCGGGTAGGTTGTTCGAGGTCATGTCCATGATACCGGAGGTAATGCAGTGATGTCGGAGGCTCTGTCATGATGTCGGAGATTATGTCCATGATACGGGAGGGCTCGTAGTGATGCTGGAGGATACTTACCTCTCTCGCATAATTGATACACATCGGAGGGCTGACTCTTCCAGAGCCGTGGATCTGGATACGCTCTTTGACCAGGCATTGAGGTGCGCTCCACCGAGGCCATTTGAGGGTTGGCTGACCTGCATAAAGAGCTCTAGAGGTATTGGTGTAATTGCCGAGGTAAAACGCAAATCGCCGTCGAAGGGATTGCTGGATGAGAACATGGATGTAGTCGACATTGCTCGTTCTTATGAAGCTGGGGGTGCAGTGGCCATATCCGTCCTGACCGACTATGAATTTTTTGGAGGATCGCCTGATGATCTGGCTGAGGTAAAATCACACGCTGTGCTGCCGGTACTGAGAAAGGATTTTGTAGTTAGTGCAGCAGATGTAATGGACTCAAGGATAATGGGGGCCGATGCTATTTTACTGATAGTGGCTGCCCTTTCACGGCAAGAGCTTAAGGAATTTATTTCTATTGCTCGTGCTCTCAGGATGTCCGCACTTGTAGAGGTGCATGATCTCAATCAACTGGATATTGCTCTCAATAGCGGAGCAAGCGTTATAGGAGTCAATCAACGTGACCTTCATTCGTTCGAAGTAAACAGGGACCTTGCCGTAAAGATTGCCGGGGTGATACCAGCTGGGTGTGTTGCAGTTGCCGAGTCGGGCATTACCTCGTCTGAAGATGCACGGAGGCTTGCTGATGCTGGCTATGATGCAATTTTGGTCGGCGAATACCTGGTAAAATCGGGTGATAGGAAGGCAGCCGTGGAAATGTTGAGTGGATATAGGATCGGGAAAAGACTATTTAGGGGCAGTCCGGTGAGTACATTAGCTGGACATGACGATAAGACACTGCTGGTACGCTGAGTTATGTTTGTCAAAATCTGTGGAATTACCAGCGAGTCAGATGCATTAATGGCTATAGGTCTTGGTGCGGATGCTTTGGGATTTGTATTTGCTCCATCCTCTCGCCAGATGGCAGTCCGCGCCGTCGCAAGGATAGTCGATAGACTGCCCCGTGAGATATTGACCGTAGGTGTATTTCGTGATGAGTCAGCTACCCGTATCGTGCAGATCATCAATGAGACCGGACTTCAAGCCGCTCAACTGCATGGAAACGAAAGTATAGACACCTGCAGGTATGTGGCTGAACGGGTGCCTGTATCTATAAAGGCATTTTCTGCTGGAAATGACCACATATCCAGGTGGAAGGAGTATGGTGTCAATTTCGTCATGATCGATTCTCACTCTCCCGGCTCCGGTCAGGTATTCGATTGGCAACTGGCTGAGGACATATCAAATATGGATAGAGTCATACTTGCAGGTGGACTCAGTCCGTCCAATGTAGCGGCTGCTATCGACCACTTTCATCCGTCTGGGGTAGATGTTTCCAGCGGTGTAGAGTCTGCACCCGGCCGTAAGGATCCAAACAAAATTCGTGAGTTCATACGAGCCGCTCGACATGGAGAGAGTGGTTACCACCATGAAAATAGCCACCATGAAAATAGCCATCCAACTTCCGCTGAGGTAGACTTCGACAGTACTGCCCTTGAAGGTGGGACAGAGGATATGGTACACAGTGGTAATAGTGGTAGTGGTAATATAGCATATAGCGATGATTATACAGCTGGTGATGTGAAGGGATCCAGAGTGATTTTTAATTGGGAAGACGACTATGAGGATGGCTCTTAGTATGCAGGAAACCATGGGTGCTTCTTTTGACCTGCCCGACAATACTAAAAGTGGGTTTGGAGTGATGGGCGATCCGGGTAGTGCAGGTAGGTACGGTGAGTATGGCGGGAGGTATGTTCCAGAGCCACTCATGACTGCATGTCTGGAGCTCGAGGAGGAGTTTCGTTCTGCGTGGGCAGATCCCGATTTTCATAACCAGCTGGATTCCATTCTATCTTATTATGCCGGTCGCCCCACTCCAGTTACTGAATGTGCACGTCTCTCTGAACGGATTGGTGTAAGAGTGCTCTTGAAACGAGAGGACCTTGCTCATACGGGGTCGCACAAGATAAATAACGTTACTGGTCAGGCATTGCTGGCTCGCCGGATGGGTAAGAGTCGCCTGATTGCAGAGACTGGCGCAGGCCAACACGGTGTAGCTACCGCTACTGCAGCTGCATTCATGGGAATGGAATGTACTGTATTCATGGGTGAGGTAGACACATTACGCCAAGAGCTTAATGTCTTTAGAATGGAGCTACTCGGTGCCAATGTAGTAGCCGTAAAGAGTGGTAGCAGGACGCTGAAGGATGCAGTAAATGAGGCATTGAGAGAGTGGGTGTCCACCTGTGAAAATACCCACTACTGTGTCGGCTCGGTTATGGGCCCTCATCCCTATCCCTGGATAGTCAGGGAATTGCAACGTGTAGTTGGCGACGAGGCGCGTGATCAGTGCCGTCAGATATTGAATGGCCAGGATCCGGACTGGGTAGTCGCATGTGTCGGAGGAGGCTCAAACGCAGCTGGTACTTTTGCTGGTTTTGTCGATACGTCATCCAATCTGGTAGGTGTGGAGGCAGCAGGTGGTGCAGCTATCGCGCATGGTATACCCGGTGTCCTGCATGGCATGTTGTCGAATCTGTTGCAGGATGATTCCGGTCAGATACTGGAAGCCGAATCAATTTCGGCAGGGCTTGACTATCCTGGTATCGGGCCAGAGCACGCTCATCTTGCATCAGTTGGTAGGGCACGATATGAGTACGCCGACGATGAAGAAGTGGTAAGAGCATTTTGCCAACTATCCGAGCTGGAAGGCATTATTCCTGCGCTTGAATCTGCACATGCAGTGGCCTGGGTTGTACGGGAAGCCGGAAAGGCAATTCCATTTGGTTCTACCGTCCTAATTACTCTGTCAGGCAGGGGCGACAAGGATGTGTCACAAGTACGGGATATATTGCGTAGTTCGCAGAGTGCTGGTTCACAAAGTACTGATTTACAGAGTGGTGGTTCACAGAGTGGTGGTTCACAGAGTGGTGGTTCACAGAGTGGTGTCGCCCAAGACAAAGTGCAGGCTGGTTAGTGGCTCCTTCCACTGACAGTTCTGCGTTATCTGATGTATCGTTACCTGAAAAAGACGCGGAAAAAGCCAATAGACTATCCAGTGAAAGAATCGCAGAAGAAGGTAGTGAGAAAGCCGTGGCAGGAGCTATTCACTCTAAGTTGCTCTCTATACGCGATAAGAAAAAAAAATCGCTCTGTTGCTATCTGATGGGAGGAATGTCTTCAGATTGGCAGGATATAGCACGAGCTATTGAAAATGGGGGAGCGGATATTATAGAGATTGGGTTGCCCTTTTCCGATCCGATGATAGACGGTCCGGTTATCCAGCATGCATCAAAGGTGTCGTTGGATTCGGGGAATTCTCCAATGAGTGCGATCGACTCTATATCCAATCTGGATATGAGTATACCGGTGGTCGTGATGACCTACTACAATATTATCTACAGAGCCGGTCTCTACAGGATGGCGGGGAGGATGGCTGCTGCTGGTGTTTCGGGGTCGATTATTGCTGATCTTCCAGTGGAGGAAGCAGGCAGCTGGGTTGCTACAGCCGGAGATGCCGGGATAGAAAATATTATGCTGGTCGCTCCCACTACCTCATTGGATCGTACGAAGGTTATCTGCGATACTTCGCGAGGATTCGTCTACTGTGTGGGTACGATGGGTGTTACAGGCGAGAGGGACGAGTTACCGACTTCGGCCAAAGAGGTTGCTGCTAAGGTGAAGTCGGTTACCGATAAACCTGCACTGGTCGGAATCGGAGTATCTACGCCCTCTCAGGCTACCAGTGTATGTGCTATCGCTGATGGAGTCATACTGGGCTCAGCAATTGTCAGGAGAGTACTTGAGGGCGAGAATGCGAGGGGGATTGAAAATTTTGTCAGGCTGCTAAGAAATGCCATAGATTCGTTGTGAGATACTCAATGAGATATCATGGATTCAGTTACATTCTAGTAGGGTGTCCAGTAGTATTGGCCAGGCGGCGTTTAATAGTAAACTTGTAACGAGGGAAAGGAGCCTTAGTGGGGATTACACTTTTTTTAGTCGACGATCATGAAGTAGTGAGGAGGGGACTGAAGGAACTCATCGAGTCGGATTCAGAGATAAAAGTCGTAGGTGAGGCCGCAACTGCCCAGGAGGCAGTAGAGAAGATACCCTCTATAGCTCCGGATGTAGCTGTTTTGGATGTGAGACTACCGGACGGAAGCGGGGTGGAGGTATGTCGCGAAATCAGAGCCAAATCTCCTGAAGTATACTGCCTGATGCTTACTTCATTCAGTGACGACGAGGCTCTCTTTTCCTCAATAATGGCCGGTGCCAGTGGTTATCTTTTGAAGCAGGTGAAGGGAAGAGAGCTCATCTCGGCAATCAAAAGAGTGGCGAACGGCGAATCTCTGTTGGATCCTGCACTGATTAGGAAGGTCATGGACAAGATCCGCAGCGACACAGATATAGATGAACGGATAGCTAGGCTGACCCCACAAGAACGGGCCATATTGAAGTTGATAGCTGAGGGCAAGTCAAATAGGCAGATTGCATCCGACATGTTTCTTTCGGAGAAAACGGTAAAGAACTATGTATCCAACATGTTGGGCAAGATGGGTTTTTCCCGCAGGACTGAAGCCGCAGTATATGCCGTGAAGAACATCAAAGATAGATTATGATTTGTATATGACCACTTTTACGTCTTCCGATTCAGACATTGACCCTTCAGACATTGACCCAATTGCCTCCAACAAAGCGGCTGTTCTATATGGTGTTCACGACTTACGCATAGAGCAGCGTCCTATTCCAGAACCAGCTCCAGGCGAAGTGCTTGTTGCAATGAGATCTGTTGGGGTATGCGGCTCAGACGTGCACTACTATAATGAGGGGAGGATAGGCTCCTTTGTGCTCGACAGCCCTACCATTATGGGACATGAGTCCAGCGGAGTGATTGTAGGTGTCGGTGATCAGGTAGACACATTGCACATAGGGCAGCGTGTAGCACTGGAGCCCGGCGTACCCTGTGGAACATGCACACAGTGCAGGTTGGGTAGGTACAACCTCTGTCCCGATATGAAGTTTTTCGCCTCACCGCCGGTAGATGGTGCCTTTGTACAGTATCTGACTATCAATCAGCATTTTGCATATCCGGTTCCTGACACTCTCTCGGATGATGCCGCGGCACTAATGGAGCCTTTTTCCGTAGGTATATGGGCATGCCATAAGGCTGGCGTTGCTGCCGGAGCCAGAGTGCTTGTTACCGGTGCTGGACCTATAGGCGTAATGGCACTTCAGGCTGCAAACGCATTTGGAGCTACAGAGGTGATAGTCACAGATACCAATACATATCGGCTGGAGCGAGCAGTATCACTGGGTGCCAGCCGTGCTGTAGACGTATCCGGAGAGGATGATTTGAGTGCTCAGGTTGCCGCTGACATACTTATAGAGTGTTCCGGAGCACCACAGGCTCTTATGCAGGGGATGAAATGTCTGAGTCCTGCCGGTATCGCGGTTGCAGTTGGTATGGCAAGCTCAGATGACCTATTGGTTCCGATGTCGGTCATCCAGAGCAAAGAGCTGACGCTTACAGGAACGTTTAGGTACGCAAATACCTACCCTGTTGCAATATCACTTGCCGCTGCAGGACGAGTCGATCTGGATGCCTGCGTGACAGGGTACTATTCATTGGATGAGACAGAGGCTGCCTTCCTGGCAGCAAAGAGCGACCCCAGGGTACTGAAATCGGTAGTCCGTCCCAACGGCATTTAATGCTGCCTAACGGTGCCTGATATTTTCTAAGTGATCCGATAGCACCTTATTGCTATTTTGTAGTGAGAATAGCGCTAGTGGCGTAGTATTTACTATTCTGGTATTTACTAGAAATGTACTGGAACGGAATGGATAAGGAGAGTGTATGTCAGGTCCTCTTGAAGGGGTAAAAGTGTTGGAGCTTGCCGGTATCGGCCCGGCTCCGTTCTGTTGTATGATGCTTGCCGATGCGGGCGCCGATGTATTGAGAGTAGAGCGTATAAGAGGTGGTCTGAGTGGTGCCATGTCAGGCAGCGACGGTACAGATTCTACACGACCGCATTGGGATTTGATGAATAGGGGAAGGCGCTCTCTGGCGGTGGATCTCAAAGATCCAGGGAATGTAGAGTTGGTACTAAAGGCGGCGAGCAGGGCTGACATACTTGTCGAGGGATGGCGTCCGGGAGTCGCTGAAAGACTCGGCCTCGGTCCCGATGTATGCCTGGAGAGGAATCCCAAGCTTGTCTACGGGAGAATGACCGGATGGGGACAGGAAGGTCCGTTGGCGCAGCGAGCTGGTCACGATATTGATTACATAGCTATTGCAGGTGCGTTGTGGGCAATTGGTAGAAATGGAGACAGGCCGGTACCTCCTATAAACCTCGTTGGAGACTTTGGCGGAGGCGGTATGCTTGCGGCATTTGGTGTGTTGGCAGCTATGGTGGAGGCGAGAGGGTCTGGCAAGGGTCAGGTGGTCGATATCGCAATGGTGGATGGTGCATCTATACTTATGACCATGGTTCATGCGCTCACAGAGTTTGGCGTATGGAAGGAGGAGAGGGGGGCAAACATCCTGGATACAGGTGCCCCATTCTATGAGGTATACGAGACTTCAGACAATAAATACATTGCAGTAGGCGCTATTGAACCTCAATTTTATGCGGAGCTGTTAAAGGGTATTGGATTGGATTCCAGCGATGATCTACCTGCTCAAATGGATAGAGATGCGTGGCCGGCCATGAAGGAGCGTTTTGCCACCATATTCAAGTCCAAGACACGTGACGAGTGGGAAAAGATATTTGAGGGCACCGATTCATGCGTAGCCCCGGTACTCTCGCCATCAGAAGCCAGGATGCATCCCCACAATTTGGCCAGATCGTCCTATGTCGACATAGATGGCCAGACGCATCCGACACCTGCTCCCAGATTTTCCAGGACCCCCAGTTCTATTGTGCGGCCCGCTCCACAGCCTGGAAGTGGCGGCGAGGAGGCATTGCACGAATGGGGTGTGCTGTAACATTGATTGTCCCTGGCGGCTGGAACTGCCAATATAGCGGGTTATGCAGGAAAGCCGGAAGGATACACCGATTAGCGAGGACAGCGTCGGTAGCGAGACATCGAGCGAGGAGGTATCGAGTTCTGGCGAAGGGGTGTCGGGTGTGGACGAGGGCGTGATAGAACCCGTACAAGCCAGGGTGGAGACCGTGTCTTATGCCCAGAACTGTGAAGACATCATGCTGCTCAGGGCACTTGGTGGTGTCGGTACCAGCACAGGCTTTTACGTGGATGTGGGTGCCCAGGATCCGGTCGTTGACTCCATGACCAAGGCGTTTTATGAGCGTGGGTGGCATAGCATCAATATAGATCCAGTGCAACACTGGTACTACCAGAGACTAGTCGCAGATCGACCGCGTGATATCAATCTCAATGTGGCGGCATCGTCATCCAATGGCCATGTGCGCTTTTACGAAGTGGAGGATACGGGGCTGTCAACGGTCAAGGAAGAGCTTGCACATGATGCAGTGTCTCGTGGCTATAAGGTCAGAGAGGAGGAGGTTGTAACTCGCAGGCTGGACAGTATTCTTACCATGTTTGATCCTGAGCAAATACATTTTCTCAAAGTTGATGTCGAAGGCGCGGAGAGAGACGTACTCGAAGGTATTGACCTTACTGTTACGCGCCCATGGATAATCCTGGTCGAAGCGATGGCCCCTGCAGACCATCCGTCTGACATGGTACCCAGTCATGAGGAGTGGGAGTACCTACTGACCGAGACTGGTTACGAATACGTGTATTTTGATGGCCTGAACCGGTTCTATGTGGCCGAGGAGCATGGGTCGTGTGCTGATGCGTTCCAATTTCCCCCCAGCTACTGGCGGGATTGGTTCATCCCTTACAGAGAATACCTGCTTCGTGAGGAGGAGAAACGTATTCTGGCGGTCGAGAAGGACCTTACCCACAAACTGCAACGAGCGAGAGCCCAGGTATTCAACCTTGAGCAGGAATTGAAGTCCCGCAGTACCGAACTCTCCGTAATATACAGTTCTACGTCATGGCGCATCACGAAACCCATACGTTCCTCCAGCCCTGGCATCGTTAAGCTCCGGAAGGTATACAAGGGGTCGATGATATACAGGAGATTCCTGTCGCATTTATCGGCAGTGCATGGAGTGGGGAACGATCCAGCAGACCACGACCTGACCTGTTATCCGGAGGAGGCGTTGCGCCTGTACAAGGTACTCAAGTCCTCCATAGAGGACAACAAGAAGAGCGTGCATACTCGCGCATCTGGTCGTAGCCAGGAACTGCCGTGAGGACCAGAGTACTGACAGGAGGGCTGTATCGAGTTGTCTGCTCCAACGGTCAGGTCGGTATCCCTG
>JAMCPC010000088.1 GCA_023379725.1 Actinomycetota bacterium | reverse complement strand
GGCCTCTACTACCTCCGTGCCAGGTGGTATGACCCAGCCACTGGCCAGTTCATCTCCGTAGATGCCCTCGTAGGCATTACAGACCAGCCCTATGAGTACGCTGGTAGTGATCCGGTAAACTTAACGGATCCTACCGGACTTGCCTGCTGGGCGGCACTTGAGTTTGGTCTTACCAAAGCCAGCCGCCAGTGCTGGAAGAGCGGGTACAAAAGGGCTGGGCATGACACTGTGCGGGCATGGAATGATACCGGGGGGAAGGTAGTTCACGCCGTCGCTACTCACACAATCGGGCTTTGCCTCAACGGGGAAGTGGGGGCGGGACCTACTGGCTTTGTGAGTTTGTGCCTCGGATTCGCAGGGGGCCACTTCTTCTTGAAGGAGACCGCTGGCGGCGGCGGCGGCGGGGCTCCCAACGCTGGTGTCAGCCTTGGGTTGCTCTTTAGTAATGCGACGAACCCGCACCAATTGGCCGGCCCGTTTGCTGCGGCCGGTTCGTCAGCGGACCCGTTTGACCAATGCCCTTCAGTGGGTACAGATGGTGCGTACGGTACGGGGCCTTGCGACGCGGAGGTTTGGGAGGCACAACCTGAAATCGGACTCAGCCTAGATAACCCCCTTCTACCATTTGAGACTCACGGTGGAGTCACCAATACTTGGGTGCAAGTGCCGTGAGTATGGCCTACCAAGTTCGACATACTCTGGAACGACTTGCCGGGGGATACGACCCGGACAGCAGGGCATTGGTCAGCAAGACCTGCGGGATGCGCACTCAGTGGGTAAGGGCAACTACGCCACTAGCACGGTTGAGCGTCTTCCCCTGGGGTGTGCGCCTTGAAGCACGAAACCGCCTGCTCGGACTATTTATGCCCATATGGGAGGCTAGGTTTGACGAACTCGGGCCTGTTCGGCCGGTCGTCTTCGGAAAGTCACGTCGCGGCTCGTGCATCAGGTTCCTTATCACCGGTAGTGGGCAGGAGTGGGCGATTTGCGGAACAACTCGAGTTAACGCTGTGTTAGATACGATTGAAGCAGCGGGTGGTCCAGTACTGCGGATGCCAGCACGTGTTCATCGTATGGATCCTGCCCGAGAGCTCGAGTAGTAGGGCTGATCATGGGTCATGCATAGCAGGAAACGACATGTCTTGTGTTAGCGCGGCTGGAAACTTTTTGAGCGCTGGCCTAGGAGGAGAAGCATTATTTGGGAATGTAAGCCAATCCGTTGTCAACTTCTTGGACTACTCGTCTTTTGCAACAGGCACTGGTAGCACCTTCTTGGACATACTAAATGGCCTTTCGGGATGGTTAAATCCCAGCTGCGGATGATGTTGGATAAAGGACATGAGATGATTATGGCTACTACGACACCAAGTAACGGTAAAAGACGAGGCATGCTGGCAGGTGCATGGGAACGCAATCTGAAGGAATCAACATGGAGGTATGGACCAGAAGCTGCCGCCCATGATATTGCAAACCGGCGATGGCAGTTTCGTGGTAATACCCTTGGAATGGCAACAATGATTCTCTTTGTCATAATGTACTATATACCCTTCATACCGCACTGGGTTTCTTTAACCGTTTTTTACACTCTCATGGCTGCCGGTTTTTGCAGCGTCGTTCCCATGGCAATAGAATTACATAGGTATCACTGTGCTGCTTCGAAAGCCATCGGTAGTCCTCCCTTTAAGATAGGCACCGCTAAAAGAATACGTACCAAAGGGGGGATCCCAGCACCTCCGAGATATCGTGACCACTATCTCGCTTGGTGTGCCAAGTATGGACAGAAGCCCTATCCATTCAAACCACCTGATGCCCCCCTTCCATTCAATCTACCTAGCTCCCCTCAGGGACGCAC
This sequence comes from Actinomycetota bacterium, assembly GCA_023379725.1. Taxonomy (GTDB): domain Bacteria; phylum Actinomycetota; class Acidimicrobiia; order Acidimicrobiales; family JAMCPL01; genus JAMCPL01. Next base: position 6,294 of record JAMCPC010000088.1, on the reverse strand, counting down.
CAAGAGAAACACTCAGCAACAAGGAGATAGTAGTTGTAGTGCCATGAGTCGCCGTCACCTAACTTTGCTGGTACTCCTGGGAATAGTCTTTGCGCTCAGCATAGTTACGTTTTCGCTTAGGCTGAGTACACCTAATACAAATCCACATATGGTCGACATTGTGATAGCGGATCAGATTCTTGGATTAGTAGGTACACTGCTCATTATAGTGATCGTAATTGTCTGGGTAATGGATAGGAACCGTACTCGTGAGCGCAAAGCTCTACAATCGGTAGAAGCGTTTCGTACATTTGTGGCAAGTGAAGATGACCGTTCCTCGCCAATAGGTATTGGCAAGGACTTTGGTATTTCAGAAGATGCAGGGGAAGTTGGATCTGAAACGAAGAAGCGCATCCTGGCCGACGCACAGACCCCTCTCGATCCACCACCTACGCCTGAAGAGGTCCATGAGGCGGAGATGAACCCATGGCCTGGACATACCATGATAGAAACCATCTTGCGGAACAGAGGCCAGATGCAGTCTCCTCCCAGTACTCCTCCACAACAACCGCCACCCCAGGATACCAACTTACCTCCACAATAGGCACCGCCTCTGATTACTGACTATCTACCACAGATGCGCTCCTGGAGCAGATATTGGATACCACCTACTGTATAGAACTCAAGGACGACACCATGAGAAAGACAGGTGTCGACAATTCAGCTCAAAAAGATGCCTACTGAGATGATAGAGATGAGACTACGAAAGGAGGTGAACCAGACTGTCCAAACCACCGAGTGACCACCCAAGTGAGGGTGGCAAAAAACGACAGGAATGACCGGCAAATTACGCAGGAATAGTCAAGAAGGCCGCGGCCAGCTGTTGGTAGTTTGATTTGGTCTGATTCGACATGGTATGGTATCATTGTGTATACAGGCATCTGCGGGAAGAGAGATGATCTTCATTGGATGTGTTCACATCTATTTACACCCATTCACAACTTTGGCCAGAATACCCTTTATTGCTACGGACATTGCTACACAAATTGCTAAAGTACCAGGTAAATACGTATATAGGCTCTCTAAAGGATGGACACATCAGTTGCATGGGTCGTCTGCTGCATTGGTGGCTGGTATGATTACTGCCCTTAACTATCCAAATCCGTTTCACTGGACCGGACTGCCCGGGGGATGAGATTGATGAGTAGCCAAGAGCGAGATACATCGCGTTACAGGTTTTTATTTCGTCACCTACGATTTCACTGGAACACGGTGAACGTATCTATGTCTCATGATAATGTTTGCTCGTTACTGCGGTCGATCGCATGGGAGTATTCACCTCGTTATAGGTATATTCCTCACGGATATTTGCTGGCCTTTCCACGATCGCATTTTCGCACTGTCAGCAATGACCCAGATATAGCGATTCGCATTGACAAAGCTAATCGTAGATTTGTTGTGTCGGCGATGCCCCTAGGATTGATAGCTACTGTGCAGATGTATGGGATTCTTGTACCCAGGGGAGAGGAAGATACGATGATAGCTTACGCTATCAAGTATCCGTTGCCAGAGATTGTGCTTGCCTTGGCAATGGTAGTATTTACTCTTTGTTTTGGAGCTAGCATGGCTGTTGTGGCACTAGTTGCATTTAAGAGCGTGAATATTGGCCTGCTCGTTGGAGATATTGGTTTGTCAGCGTTTCTCTTATTGGGCCAATACGTCTTATTGTGGCGTGCTCCAGCTGATAGTGGTAGGCGCGATGAACAGATATTCGTTCAAAAGATAGTCGAGCCTCTCAAAAGTTATACCTCCTGAAGGGGTATTTATGATGAAAATACGCAGTGAGTTTGGCATCACTTACTTTGGTGCCAGTCTCGTAATAGTTGACCCAACTTTCGGCTGATGACCACAACGCCCCTGGTAGTGGGCCTGCAAGGTCTTGATTTGGTCACTACAACCTTGCAACCATTGAATGATTTATCTTGGTGGTGTCCTTTTCTTCAAAGCTAAACAACTCCGTTTAGGTCTGTAAAGACGAACGCTGACGGTGACAAATTACAGGTAATTGGCTATGCCGTTTCAACCACAAACCTCGGTAAAATAGAACTAACAACTGTACACGCGCGATGAGGACTCGTAGTACGATACTCGTGTAATGATATAAACACGATATACATATCACACTCAAGGCGATATATATGGATGTTATCTGTGAACCGCCAGACAATCTATTGCATGCCTGTAATTTGCCCTCTGTCGTTCGTTACCGCTTCGGCATACTAATTCCCCCCATTCACTGCATCCCTAACGCTTCTCTGTGACCCGTAGAACGCCTCTCACGGTATCAGGACGATAAGGGGTGCCCTCTGGCAATCTACCATGGTGAGGTGATTGATCTGGTAAGCGGTGTTAGGCAGTTACCCACCACAAAATGCGGAGATCCCATACACCCCGACACGTACTTACAGTTCACTTGATGACATGACACCTGATGAGATATATGTACTCTATATCTGAAACAGGGGAACTTTTAGTTGCCTGACCTGTACGATAAAAGATGTACGAGCTTAGCAATGTCCTCAGGTTCTCTAACAAATGGTGTCCACCTCAGTCCGGCGCTAACCTTGATTCACCGCCACTTACCACCAGTTTGTGGTTTATTTGTGGTCTGGCAGTAAGCATACCAACCTGGACACTCTCACCAATACTCCCCGAGAACCCACCAGTGTGCCAATCCAATAGTACCGGCTATCGCTTCGCCCGGGGAGAGGACCAAGTCCGCCTGAAAGCGCAACGCTGATAGTGACCAAGTGCGCGGATTCTGTTAGCTACTCGACTATTCCAACCCCACCCAGTCCAACAACACCACAGCCACCTGTCACCACCCTTTTGTATGGATATGACCCACAGGGCCAGATGGTAAGCTACACTGGTCCTATGGGTGGATCATTGTTATCTATTGGATCACCTGCGCTGGGAGCTGGTGTAGGTGGCGACTCAGGTGTCGGCGGTGTATTCACCAGCAGTCCTATCTCAAATATGCAGGCATCCTATGGATATGGACCCCTGGGACAGTTGATCACCTCGACCGCATCTACCGTCTCGCCCGGAGGTGGTAATGTTGCACCTCCAGCTGTTCCCTCGGGCAGTCATTCCACAACAATGTCATGGAATACTGCTTCTTCCATTCCAGAGGCCATCAGTGTAAATGGATACTTCTATCTGTATGCCGGTGGGCTTCCAATGGAGCAGATAAGCCAGAACGGTACCATCCTTTACTACTTGCACAACCGCCAGGGATCTACCATTGGCCTTGTGGACTCATCAGGACAGCTGGTTGCAAGTTATGGATATTCACCTTATGGCACACTTATCTGTGAACATAGCTCAGCTGCCAACCAGCCCGTTACAGGATACACAAGCTCCTCAGACACACAGCCTCCAAAGCCGACACCGCCAAGATCACTTGGAGGCTCATCCTGCCAGGTACCACAGGCACCGAATCTTCTGGGATCTCCTCCTTCCACACAGCCCTCACCAGCCTGCATTGCCGATTCCATAGCTGCAAATCACTTCCTCTATGATGGCCAGTACTTGGATACAGTCTCCGGCCTCTACTACCTCCGTGCCAGGTGGTATGACCCAGCCACTGGCCAGTTCATCTCCGTAGATGCCCTCGTAGGCATTACAGACCAGCCCTATGAGTATGTGGGAGGGGACCCGGTAAACTTAACGGATCTCTTAGGACTTTTGTGCCTTAGCATTCATTGTATTTTCAACGACATCTCTAGTGTAGCCGGGGCAGCGTCTGCTGTGACTGCTCTTATTCCTGGGTTAGAAGGAGTATCGGAAATGGCAGGTATCATCGCCTTTGCTACCAAATTAGTCAGTTGCGTTACGGGTCATTGCAATTATGCCGTACTTGCCCTGGATGTCTTGGCGCTGATACCTGGTGGAGCAGCTCTAAAATTTGCCAACCAAGCAGACCGAGACGAAGCAGAGTTGATAGCGGTAAGGGCTTTGGGTAAAGTTGACCCTTCTTTAGAGTCTGACCTGGGCTACCAGAAACTTCTCGACAAGCTTTCTGGATATACCAGCTCTGCGCTGAGTACTATATCGCTTATTCCGACACGTGGTAGGTCTCATCATTACAATCATAGTCACTGTATAGGATAGCTGAGAGGTGCACTAGAATATGGATCCACAATCGCAACCCGACAAAGAATCTGAAATTCAAAAGGAGAAATTTGTACAGGTATTCGGCGTATCTGAGGAACAGCTCATTAGCCAAGGTATCAATCCAGACGAGTATGTACGTGAGAACATTAGGAAAGCCCTGCAGGACAAGAGGGTTCGAGAGCTTTTGCTGCCTCCATCTTCGGAGTTGGGACGACTTTGGCGACGCTGGGCACTTCGGGGTTATATGGGAATGTACATCGGCATCGGCTTCCTCGCACTCTCTATCGTGCATGATTTGCATTGGATTGGCATAGCCTTGGCGTGTATGATGCTAATTTTCGTTATATATACCTACATGATGTCATTGAAGTATCATCATAAATATGTCCGTGCCTGTGAACAGGAACACATAAACCCTAATCGTCATCATCCTTTCTATCCGTTTTTCAATCGTCACTTTGGCCGATTCAAACCATGGCGTGATCCTCCATGACTAGGAATGTGCAATTGTTGAATTTGATCCCATGGGTGGTGATACCAAGTTTCTTGATCATTGGAATGATGGGTTTTCTGCTCAGGCGCTGGATTGTGCGACCAATTGCAAATGTCATGTCGTATGAACCTGTATCTTGTCGTGTATCGACCGATTTCACGCTTTTCATGTTTAGCAGGTATGGGGATGGCTTACTTGGGTATTTTGGCACGTGGTATCAACCTGGGTTCTTGGAGCTTGTGATTAGGGGTAGTACGCTGCAACTAATCAGCCGAAATGCGGTCAACTTGTTGGTACGCGACAAACCGTTGCCAATCAACCCCAAGAGTAGAACAGGTTTGTACCTGGAAGTCAGTAAGACCACTGTTGAAGTAGTACATTGTAGCATCTTTATGGTGCCATGGATGTCGGGGCATGGCTTAGTGCTGCGAGGTGAAGAATTGGGGCAAGAAGTGACGGTGGTGATTCTCTTTAGGCAGCGAAATGTATTCGAAGTATGGCAAAAATTGATTAAAGCTGGCGTACGTCCTGTGGGTGTTTTACCAGTACCAGAAAATCAATATTTGTCATTCGATTCAATGTTTAACGCCAGGTTGCCAGTCGCTGATCTTATGGCAGTTTGCATGGTTGTAATAGTAACGTTCTTGATTGTGAGTATCATCGATAATCAACTGGCAAAATCTGTATTACGACCTGCGTTTGCAGCTGGTGTCGTTACTATTGTCGCCTTTGCAACTCTTGGCCTGCTGTCAAGGCTAATAGTGCTGATCCGGCAAGTCAAGATAAGGATCATATGCAAAGTATAGTTCTAACCATATAGCTTAGCGACACGGAATAGGAAGAACTTCTTGTCTCTGACTCTCCCCCCTCTGTCAGACTATGAAGTGGACCCCAATATCTAGAGAACCTATATACGTATCTACCTGGTACTTTAGCAATTTATGTAGCAATGTCCGTAGCAATAAAGGGTATTCTGGCCAAAGTTGTGAATGGGTGTAAATGGACGTGAACACATCCAATGAAGATCATCTCTCTTCCCGCAGATGTCTGTATACACAATGACACTATATAATGTCGAATCAGACCAAATCAAACTACCAACAGCCAGGCGAAGTTTCCATCGACAAATGAGGATAGGATCGGTTAGAGACCTATCTTTACGTAGATGAATCATCCAGATGGTGCGATAATAGCATGATCATAAGAATTGATAATCCGTTACTTGTTTCTCTCTCTGTATAATGAATAAGGTAAAAAAATAAGTGGGATGCAGCTTTGGGGTAATGAGCGTCGGTTCCAACGCAGGTTGTTACCTGGAGTGGGTATGGGGTGAACCTCCGGAGCTTTTTCATGCTTTGATATGCTGAAGGAGGTAGACTCAGTGGCAGGCAACGGTGGTAGGCGTGAACAAAGTACTAGTGAAGGGATTGCTGTCGGCAGGGATGTTCGGACAATAAGGAGAGCGAAAGGTCAGCCCAACCGGGCAGCCAGGCGGCTCATACGGCGTAGAGGCATGACCTCTTCTCTGGTCATACCAGGGAGCGGACCAGCTATTTGAGCGGCCTGTGCCACCTGCCACAACCGTTGAAACGGAAAATCAGGGTAAATTTCAGTCGATTTCACCCATTGGCCTGTCGCTTACT
>JAMCPC010000087.1 GCA_023379725.1 Actinomycetota bacterium | reverse complement strand
CACTATATGCTTAGGCATCTCAAGCAGATCTTTGGTGAGCAGAATCGCACGCAACTCCTCGCGAAGCGCCTCGTCGTTTTCAAGTTGTCTAATAATTTCGAGTGTGTCCATAGTTATTATCTTACACGTACCGTGTAACACCTACGGTATGCAATGCATTTTTATCTAACCCGTTCTACATTTTCGCATAATTTATTAGCCTAGGCAGATCGGCGCTAGTATGCTCTACTTGTGACTTGTGGCTCCAGCCAGATGTGTACCAGAAGGCAGTGATGGACTAGCTCGCGTTTGTAGGTGTACCGGGGTACTGGTATCTAGCTACTGTAAATGCCATGATGATTGGTATGTCGCTGGCGAATACGAAGAGTGCAAGAGTCAGAATGACCAGCATGCTTCCTCTTACGTGGTCATAGGCGAATACGTATTCCAGCATGCCTGCTTCTACTATATATTCTACTATTACCCAGCGAAGCACCAGAAAGAACTTATCCCATGCAAATGGCTTGATTCTGGCCAATGCTACACAGGATGTGACTAAGAATACTCCGGATGCTATCAGTAACCCGATTACGATTCCCATTGGCGCATGGCGAGGTAAGTAAGATGCCATGTAAACACCATCAATCACAATTAGAATAAGTGATGCGAGTGCAATTTTATCTACAGGGGGGATCGGACGATTCCAGTATTCCGAATCAGCCACTCCCCTATCCCCTGTCGATCCTTGTGTATCAACGGTATCTAACTTGCCAGAGACGTTCATAAAGTCGCCACCCTGGTCATTATAATAAGCGTAGCAACCTGCATAATACCGAGAATTGCTGCACCATATACAAATCTGGCCATAAGTCTACTTATTATCTCGCCGTTTGGCTCAGGTTTTTTCAGCTCGAATAGTATCGCCAGGTTGGCAGGACCAAGAGTGCCCATTGCAACTACCAGCATAATGCCTACTACACAAAATGCTGCGATGAGCCAGGCATGCTCAGGTGCCGCCGTTTGCAGGTAGTGAGACTTGAGAGCCAGCTGGAACCCACCTGCCAGAGTCATGGTCACCAATACCGGCATGATGATTATCATCTTGGGCATGAATCTTCGAGAGAACTCTATTCTGGCCGGTATGGAGAGTTTTGCCAGAACCATAGGACCTATGAAAAGGCCGATGAAAAGATCGGTGGCAGTCCACAGACCTCCACCGACAACGTGAAAGAAGTCCAGTGCCCATAGTTTATTGGTGGCTATTGCTACGATCAATCCTGCGATTATAGCAACGGCAACCGGAATGCCCTTCAGTGGGACAATCCTGAAATCAGTACCAGACGCAGCAGACGCACCCTGCTGCAGGCTGGTATCACTCCTTTCCGCTTCTGACAGGCTACTTATAGTCATGTGAACATTATAGCAACGAGGCGTACCAGAGGCGTACCAAGAGTAACATAGACTGAGTAATCATCCTCCTGCAATCTGAGGTTACACTTCATTTATTAAATGATATATGAAGTATCTATAACTATAATTTTATACCATGAGTGTGGTATGTCCGATATAGATTAGTTTTTCGTCGAGCCAGGTTACCGGCTTGATTTGCTACGGTTCGCCGTGATTAGATAGTTGGCTTATGGTTACTGGCCATAGGTTCCTATTATGCGCCTCTTCTATTATGCGTGGCAATGCCTCATAGGCGACATTCCATGTCCCAGGTGGGCTGGTGGTGTCAGCGTCGTGAAGAAGCACTATAGTACCATCCTCCAGACGGTCTATAACGCGGTTGGCAACCCGAATAGGATCGTTTGTCGTCCACTCTTTACCCCACGCTGACCATAGCACTGTATCCAATCCGTAGTATTTTCCGGCCAAAAGTGTCGTACCGGTTATCACTCCCTTGGGAGGCCTGAACCAACGCACGTGGCCGGACTCGCCTGGGTACCCAGTAATATACTCTTGATATATCCTTTCCAACTCCATCTTGGCACGTGTTATATCCTTCCATATCCATATTGGAGATCGTAGGAGATGTGCAACATGGCTGTATCCGTGGATTCCAACGTCATGTCCTCTGTATAGTATCTCCTGAACTATATCTGGGTATGATTCTATCATACTACCCAGGCAAAAGAATGTTGCTTTTATTCCAAGGCGGTCAAGACGATCAAGTACCGGCACTGTAGATCGTGGGTCGGGTCCGTCATCGAATGTAATAGCGATTCTGCCGACCTGGTTGTTGCTGACTCTTCTGTGTCCGGCGCCCTTGTTGCCAGAGAGTCCTTTTACGTACTGCCTGTTATCATTGCTCGCGCTGCCAGACAATCCGGGATATTTGCTGCCGGCATATTCGTTACCTGCGTCTCTATCAGTAGCACTACTCCCCCGCCATGTGCACATCCCCCAGGGAAGCCGGACAGCATGTGACCAGGTGCCAAGAGCCAGCGCCGAAGGGAGGACATGCAATACACCGGAGAGACCTAAGGTGGTCATGGCTGCCTTGGTAATTACATTGTGCGATTCGGATTTATTTGGCATGCGGCAGTGCAAGACACCCAATGATTTCAGCGGTTCAGGATGTAGCAGTTGGGCGTTGTAACGTCTGTTTGTACATCCCGGCTTCGCCACTCTCGGTAATAGCCTGAGTCACCTGTTCGAGTACAGCAACCAAGGCACCATCCTGATCTCCTATTGCATCAATGAGTAGTTGCTCTGCTCTATCGGTAGCATCCTCTATAGAGTCTCTTACCTGCCTACCCAGATCTGTCAATGAACCATCTTCTGATAAGAGCCCCTTCTCTGTCAATCTGGCAGATGCATCCTGTATATCAGTTTGCGACCATCCTCTGGTGTAACTAAACGATCCCGATGGTACTCCATACCAAAGTTCCGTAAGAATCAATATCTCTACTGCCTCCTGTCCGCTGGATACCCATGCTGATATATGACTCTCGCCACGACGTTCACGTACCAGATCGCAGCCTCTGAACAGGGCACTGACAGGGTCTTCCGGCCATGGTAATGACCTTAAAGCTGCAAAAAGTGGCCGTCCATCTGCCGATATTGTATCTGTAGCATTTTTCAAAATTGTTGCCGCCTGCTCTAATGCATTATCCTGCAATATTACCGATTGTGAGGACATTATTCGCTTGATTGCCGCAGTTGCACTTTGGAGTCTTGCTTCAAGCAATATGGATGGTTCGGTAGCGCTCCAGCCTGTGTTTATAGCTGCTACCACAATATCTGGGTTGAAACTTCCGAAAATAGCTGCTACCACTTCGCCTGGCAGTTTTCCGAGGCAGGCACTTCTGGAACAGAAGTAGCCGGGAATAAAAGCAAGCCCCAGCTTCTCGTATGCGTCTTTTGACTCCTGGGCAAAGTAGACAGTGGCAGCTATTGGTTCTACGAGGTCTCTTAGTTTTCTGGCATTTATCATGTGTTACAGATTAGCGCAATTAC
>JAMCPC010000086.1:31751-38387 GCA_023379725.1 Actinomycetota bacterium | reverse complement strand
ATGAAGTGGCGATAGTTGAAGAGATAGCCGAGTGGGTCCAGTCTGCGAAGATTGAGGACATACCTCCAGAGGTGATTGAACTTGCACAGGCGCAGAAGAGATCGGTCATTGCTGCCGTATATGCATCGCTTGGAGATTCAGCGTCGCAGCGGATACTGGATGCCGTAAAAGGATGGTCATCCCCTGGAAAGGTTCCCATGGCAGGAACCGATCTGTCGGTGAGCGCCGAGGATGCTCTCTACGCGGCTGCTGTTCTGTCCATAGCTCAAGATTACGATGATTATCTGTGCTTTGCACATACGGGGCATTCGGCTGTCCTGGTTCCTGCCATAGTTGGCTATGAGAGTGGATCCAGCGGTATCGAGCAACTGGTTGCTCAGGTGATTGCCAATGAAATTGCAGGCCGTCTGGGCGGTGCCTGCCTCATAGGTCGGCAGAATGGGCAGATGTGGTCGTTTGTACACTCCGCCGCCTCTGCCGCGGTGTGTTCCAGGCTTATGGGACTCACCGTTCAGCAGACTGCTCATGCACTAGCGCTGTCACTCTATGCTCCACCCAGGGCGACTATGCCAGGATTTTTTATGCCGGACTCTAAACTCATTACAGCGGCCGAACCTGCCTGTGCGGGCATGCGGGCTGCCAGGATGGCCTCAGCGGGGGTTACGGGACCGTTGGACATACTCGACAGCAGTTTTGGGTTCTTGAGTGCTTTTTCGGAGGCCCCATTGAAAGGTGCTCTCAGCGGATTAAATGAAGCTTGGGTTACCAAGACTCTTTCGATAAAGCCTTATCCTGGTTGCGCATACGTGGATACCCTCATTGATGCGATACTTTCTCTGGAGATCAATGACTCCGATACGATTTCCGAGGTCAGGATAGAGACCAGCCTTCTAAGTTATGTAATGGACCTGATGTCCAGGCCATATGCTCGATTGAACGGGTATGGTGCACCGGACAGAGAATACAGAGGATCAGCCGGAATCCGTGTCTTGCCTACTCCTGTCACCATGACGTTCTCCTTACGTTGGATGGCGGCTCTGGCATTGATAAACGGTGGCGTAAGTCACGCTGATCTGCAAGCGGACCGACTGGCTGAGAATGCAACCAGTCTGCACAAAATTGCAGAAATAACTACTGTTGTACACGATCCGGCTCTTACCGAAGAGGCAGCGGCATCATTTGAAAACATTTTACCAAGTAGGTCAGTAGTCATCGATGCTGGTCTTGGGAGACTGTTGCGTGCAGGTGTTGTGCTCGGCCGGGATCGTCCTCAGGGTTTGAACGAATGGGAAGTTGTTCGTGTTGCATCAAGAATGGCAGCAGGAGCGGCGCGGAAAGCAGCTGCTGGGTCGGTCTCTAAATTGCCCACCATATCAGGTGATGTTCTTGAAAAGATGCGTAAAGTCTCCGGCCATATTGGTAGAGGTACCCATGACGTTACTACTCCAGGTGGTGTTCTTGAAGGTATGGGCGCGGCACAATCTTGGTGGAATGTCAATGCTATTGATTCTTTTACTATGGCATTTCCTTCCAGGGTGATTATCAGGATGAAAGACGGTTCAGAGTTGACGGCAAAGGCTGAGGTGCCAAGGGGAGCTGCGGGTAATCTAGAATGTGGTCCCGCTACGGTTGCCAGAGAAAAATTAGCTGCCTGTACAGAGGGGTATCTGGATTCCTCCAGGCTGGCCAGTCTTGATTTGGCTATTACCGGCAATGGAAGCGATCTGGCAACGTACTTACCTCAGTTATAGGTTATTTATCCGGCTATTGCAATCCGTCCAAGTTCAAGTTCCTTATTTATGCTCTTTATCCACTAACCGACTCCGACCTAATGCTTAGCTGTAGAGTGCCTATCTGGCTATTGCAATACAGCAATACAGGTGAAGATGGAGTACAGACCTGGCGGATAAGACTTGGCGACAGATTGCCTGTTCCCGGCTATTGTAATAGTCGTAGAGCAGGAGTATAATGAAATAGTGGTAGAAGGAAGGAACCGGATCGAGTACCAAGACCTTTAGCGGTTGAGTATACCGGGTGACCGGTATGAAATTCACCGATGGATACCGCGCTTTTGCGGAGGTATTATGATCCGGCTCTTTCCGCCAAGCCCTTCCTTATTTGGGTACTAGCCATGTTGGTATTTTATTGCTAAGAGCGTGGGACATGATTCGGATTTTCTCCATCTTGGATACAAGGTATTGTGGTTACGAGTTGCGCATCGCCCTACGCATCATTCCATAGCTTGTGCCACTTTTTATTGCACTACAGGTCCTTTTCTACACTCCTAGATATTTAGAGATATTTAGAGGCGAGTGAGCTTCCAGAACAGCGAGGGGGCGGGCATTGCTTTTGCAGCAACGAGATTAACAGTTGTGCTGTTGTAGCCAACAGTTATAGTAAGGGTGGCTACTACCTGATTGGCAGCTATAGTAGTTCCGAGTTTGTCCTTTCGTACGATCATAGAGGTGTGTATGCCTGGGTAACCGTAGAATGAGATTGGCTTGGAAGTTACTGCTTTGAGTCCAGTTGCCCATGCCGAGGATATAGAACCGAGAACAGTGCCGCTGGGTAAGTAGGATTTGCCCAGCGGGAAGCTTCCGATGGCGTTCACAAGATTGTAAGCGGCTGCCTCTGCCTGGTCTATAACGCTTAATGGATCATTGGCATTTGGTGGCATAGTAAGTGATGGAGTGGATTGTGCTATCTGCCCCATCACTGTACCGAATATGAGCCTTGGCTGGCCACCGATAGTTTTTTGTGCGACAAAAGAATAGGCTCCATTTGTGGATGACCCGGTTTTTCCACCCAGGAATCCGTAGTGTCCAATCATATTGTCGTTATTGTAGATGCATGTTGGACAGTTAGAGGGTGCTGGCAGGGTAGTCACTTGAGCCATCTCTGTAATATGTCTTATGGTCGGTACATTCCATACGGTTTCCAGCAGTTTGAGTTGGTCAGTTGCTGTACTTACTGTAGCTGGGTTTACCCCGCTTGCATCGGCATAGTGCGTATTGTGCATACCAAGTAAAGCAGCTTCGGCGTTCATTTTTGCCACGAATGCTGTCTCTGATCCAGATACCCAGTCAGCGAGAATCGGAGCGATATTGTCCCCTGACGGGATAAGCAATGCTTCCAAGGCTTGACGCTCAGTCAATGACTCACCGGCGGAGACAGGAACGACAGAGTCTCCATTGGCTACGTCACTATTATATATTGCCACGTCTGCCGGCGTAACAGAGAGGGTAGGTCCAGGCGTTGCGGGTGCCAAAGGGTGCGCTTTTAATACGATGTAAGCGGTCATAAGCTTTGCTACGCTCCAGGTTTCTTCTGGCTGGTTGCCTCCGTGAGTACCTATGGTACCTATACCACCTATGGCTACTGCCTCTTCTCCATTTGGCGACCAGGGAAGCGTTGGAATAGTACCAGGAAAGGTCAATGGGGCGCTTGAGCTGGTAAGGGTCAGTGAGGCAGTAGGGACACCTCTCACCATTTGAACAATTACCAATAAGGCAATGATTATTATTATTCCCGCCCCCACCACTGGTGCGCGACTTGGCGCGCTCAGTGCAGACAACCCAGTCAGTGAGCTTTCATCTGCCATCCTACCTCTTTGTCCATATTTACCGTGTTGAGCCATGGCAAATAGAATAGCCTACTGGTGCCCTGATGTGTAAACGGGTAGCGTAATGCATTGTAAAACCAGGGAAATAGCAGCCCAAGTGAGTAATTACAGTAATGCTGATGCTTGATGAATTGCTGGAGAGTTGCAGACATTTTCCGGCATGTTGTTGGTGGCTGTACAGATAGAAGCAGTCAACATATTGGCAGAAGTAAGGACCGCCTGTCCTGTATAAGAGCGAGAGGGATGGGAGATGTCATACGCTACAGTGCCGTATCCCTTTCCTCCAAGCAGATTTGCCGGAAACAATGCGCCGCTGAAGATATCCTTGTTGGCTATGTCGATAAAAGGTAGTTCACCAGCCTTTGCAGAGCTGGTAAAGGGTGGTTGATCATAGCGTCGCATAAGAGGCATAAGATTATTGACCGGTTGGCTGAATGGAGTGAATCCACTGTACGGATTACTCGACGGTACTGAGGAAGCCTCCTCTGTTCCGTCAAAGTATATGTATCTGCTGTTATATGACACCATATAAAATGAAAATCCATTAATGCCCGAAAACGCCTCAGAGCTTGAGGAAGTAGCTACCTTCAACTTGTCGAAACTTCCAAAACGGCTCAGCGCAATGACCACTGGCCAACTAGCCGCAGCGCAGTAGGGACAGTATTCGCTTCCTACGAAAGCCACCTCTGGTAGTTCCTTTACGTTGCTGTTTGTATTCTGGGTATTCTGGGCATTGGTAGGCCTGCCCAGCAAGGTAGCCTGATTGTTTAATTTTGCAGGTGTACCGAGACCGGGAACTTCGTAGGCACCGGTTTTCTCCAGGCTGGATAGAGATGCGTTGTGAATAGAACTCAGGGTATATGACGATGCAGACGGGAAGGGATTGACCTTTGTGACTATTGGTGAAGTGAACAGCTTGAGTCCTATGAGTGAAAGTGCAACTATGCCGACCACAACTATGACCATCCAAGTGATCAAAGCCGTAGGTACTCTTCGCCTCCTATCTCGTTGCCTGTCAAGCTCCACGAATGGATAATTTAGCATGAACATACGGTAGTAAGAGGCTCAGCCTCTAAGTCGCCATATGCGGAGTAGGTTGCCGTAGGTGGGCGACGAGTATGCAATGCCACCACAATACTGGACTGTGCTTGCTTCAGTGTTGTATAATATAAATTATGGCAAGCACGCCCAGGATGGGCATCAAGTTACCTAAGGGTATTTCATTTTCATGGATTCCCACGCCATGGGGTCTTGTTGCTACTGAACCCGGCGAAGCTGGCGACAGAATTAGTTGGCAGGCTGTCAGCATGGAGGAGGGGATTTTTAATTATGCAGTTGCAGGAGAGGGTTTACCGGTCTTGTTTCTGCACGGATGGGGGGTCAGTCATAAGACCTATAAGGGCGCTATAGCTTCTCTGGCCAGTCTGGGTTGTAAGGTAGTAGCACCGGCATTACCAGGATTTGGAGGTGCTCCAAAGCTTACCTCACAGGAGAGATCTTTCCGTCTTTATGCAGAATGGGCGATGAGATTTCTGGAAGCTGTTGGGATTGGCGACTCTCCTGTAGTGATTGGTCATTCTTTTGGTGGCGGCATAGCAATACAGGTGGCTCACGACTATTCCAGTAGTGTTCGTTCTGCCATTCTATGTAACCCAGTAGGTGGGCCAGTAAGATGTGGTCCGAATGGCGAAATCGAATCTATGTCCAATAGGCCGATTTGGGAATGGGGACAGGAGCTTGGCGTGGATCTGCTGAGTGGTTCTTCGCCAGCTAAGGTCATACCTGCTGTTGCTGAAGGTGCTGTCCCGAACCTCTTTAAAAACTTGCCTGAAGTACTGAAGGTGGTGAGCATTGTACGCCATGCTGACCTTCTTGAGGAGGTAGAGAGGGCATCAAACTCAGGTGTTCCAATATCCATAATATGGTCTGATCGTGATAGGCTTGTACCTCACGGAGCCGTTACGGGCCTTTGTCGTGCTGCCGGTGTGCGTAGTGTGGTGGTGGAGGGAAGCCATACGTGGCTGATCTCAGAGCCGGAGATGTTTGCCGATGTAGTTTTAAGGACAATGGTCGATTTGGGAATTGACCTAGACCTGTTTTCAGGCAGTATAAGCGATATCATATAATAAGTGGCATACGACAATCATGCTCCATGTATCCATGGTGAGCTCACTCAGCTTACTCCAAAGGTCATAAGGGTAGTAGCTCCCAATCCGAGTGTCATGACGGGACCAGGCACCAATAGTTATTTAATTGGTGGAGATGAGCTTTTGGTGTTGGACCCCGGTCCTGATGATCGTGGGCATATTGAGATGCTTGCGGAAGTAGGCGCTGGAAGAATAAGTCGTATAGCTATTACTCACGGACACCCTGATCATGCTCCGGGAGCACGTCGACTGGCTCAATTGACAGGTGCTGAGATTTTTGGTCGTCCCATGCTCTCTGGTTCGGAGTTGGCTGCTCCTCTTAATATTACACAAATATCAGATGGCGATATTATAAGTACAGGAGATGTAGTACTGCGTGCCCTTCATACCCCAGGGCATTCCTCTGATCATCTCTGTTACTTGCTGATAGAAGAGAACTTGCTATTTACAGGAGATCATCTCATGCAAGGCTCTACGGTGGTGATAGCTCCTCCGGATGGTGACATGGGGCAGTATATGCAAAGTCTGAGGAGAGTGCGCGACCTGTCCCCGCCGCCAAGAGCTTTATTACCCGGGCATGGTATGTGGATGGATGATCCACAAGAGATAGTATCTTCTGTGATTGCTCATCGCGAGATACGTGAAGAGATGGTACTGAAAGCGCTGTCACGCCTGGACGAAGAGGATCGTAGTCAAGGTGTGCGAATAGATGACATGTTGTCCAGTGTCTATAGCGACACTCCAGAGCAGTTGTATCCTATAGCACGGTACTCCCTATGGGCGCACCTCAGGAAATTGGCTACAGAGGGGAAAGCTGTTACGAGCGACCCAGATGATATTTTGGCCACTTGGCATGTTACCGGCACT
>JAMCPC010000086.1:29237-31485 GCA_023379725.1 Actinomycetota bacterium | reverse complement strand
CATGGGCTCCCGCCATCCAGATTATTGGATAGTGACCGTATAGCGACATCTTATTTGAAAGATAGCCCGCTGGCGGCTTTTTTTGTGGCATTGATTACGTATTCCAAGTCGCTGTTGCTATGGGCCATGCCTACAAACATTGCCTCATAGGGTCCTGGGGCAAGCATGACTCCCTGTTCGAGCATGCGATGAAAGAAGACTGCATACATATTAGCACCGTTGGAGGTAACGGCCGATGCTGCAGAGCGAGCTTCTTCGTAGTTGTGTACAGCGCTTTCAGTACCAAAGAATATACTGCATAAAGTGCCATATTGTGATACCATCGCCCCTATTCCCGCCGCAGCAAAGCAGTTTTGTAATTCGATGGCAAATTGCCTGACCTTGAGCTCAAGCTCTGAATAGGCATTTTTATCTAGGCGACGTAGCACACTTAGACCTCCTGCTGTAGCCAGGGGATTCCCTGAGAGCGTGCCCGCTTGATATACGGGACCCTCTGGGGCGAGCATGGAGCATATGTCGGACCTACCGCCAAATGCTGCAAGTGGAAGTCCCCCTCCAATGATCTTTCCAAAGCAGTAGAGATCCGGAACCACTTTGCAAATAGCAGTTGCGTTGCTATAGGCAATTCGAAAACCTGTAATTACTTCATCGAAAATTAGTAATGCTCCTACAGAGTTACAAGCATCACTAAGTCCTTCCAGGAATCCTGGTGCGGGTGGAACCACGCCCATATTGGCCGCGACGGGTTCTACTATTACACACGCTACGCTTTCATCCAGGATATCCGGTGGTGGTATTTGGTTGTATGGGCAGATAATCGTGTCGTTTACGCTTGAAGGTGGTACGCCCGTAGAGCCGGGGAGGCCTATGGTGGCAATGCCGCTTCCTCCAGCGGCCAGTAATCCGTCTGAGTGGCCGTGGTAGCATCCCGCAAACTTAATAATACGATTCCTGCCGGTATAGCCTCTTGCCAGGCGGACGGCACTCATTGCTGCTTCAGTGCCGGAGGATACAAATCGTATAAGATCACATCCTGGTATTCTGGAACAGATTTCCTCAGCTAGTAGAACTTCTCCTACGGTTGGCGCGCCAAAAGTAGTGCCCTTTGATGCCGCGTCTCCAATTGCCTTTAAGGTATCCGGGTCGCTATGGCCCATAATTATAGCACCATACGATTGAATAAGGTCTATATACCTGTTGCCTTCCGTATCAAAAAGATATGAGCCTTGGCCTTTGTCTATTGTGATGGGAATGCCGCCGACAGCACTGAAAGACCGTACCGGAGAATCTACACCTCCAGGAATTACACGCTTTGCCCTTTCAAACCACTGCCTGTTGTCGTGTTGTGATTCATCGTCTAAGGTTCTCATTATTACAGAATTTTAGCGACATCTTCAGCCGCATAAGTGATGATAAAGCGAGCGCCAGCTCTTTTTATGGAAATGAGTTGTTCGAGCATTACTGCATCTGCATCAATCCATCCTCGCTCACCAGCAGCTTTTATCATTGAGTATTCTCCACTTACTTGGTAGGCAGCTATGGGGACATGGGTTATAGAGGATATTCGTGCAATGACATCTAGATAAGATATAGCTGGCTTGACCATTACAATGTCAGCTCCCTCAGCTATGTCCAGTGTTGTTTCCAGGATAGCTTCATGTGCATTGCGAATATCTTCTTGGTACGACTTACGGTCGCCACTTATGTGTACGTTGACTGCGTCACGAAAGGGTCCATATAGAGACGAAGCGTATTTTGCTGCATAGGCGAGAATGGCGGTCTCTGTAAAGCCAGATGTATCGAGAGCTGATCTGATGGCAGAGACCTGCCCATCCATCATACCGCTTGGAGCTAGCATATCCGCTCCTGCCCGTGCCTGCGATATAGCGATTTTTTGATATAGCTCCAGAGTGGTATCGTTTTCTACCTGTCCCCTACTATCAAGCACTCCACAATGACCATGGCTGGTATATTCGTCGAGGCAGAGATCGGAGATTATGACTAGATCGTCACCTACGGCATCACGTGTCCTGTATATAGCCATTTGTACGATTCCTGATGGATCCCAAGCTCCCGTACCCTGAGGATCCTTGTTGGCGGGAATGCCAAAAAATATCACCCCAGGTATACCAAGCGAGACCAACTTCCTACACTTTTCTACAGCTGATTGCACGGTATGCTGAAGATGACCGGGCAGGGTGGCAATTGGAATAGGGCTGTCAATGTCCTCTCGTACAAAGAGAGGAAA
>JAMCPC010000086.1:6280-29077 GCA_023379725.1 Actinomycetota bacterium | reverse complement strand
CCACCAAGCCCTCTAGTAGCTCTTATATCTTGAGGATTATTCACCTGCCAGCCTTTTCTTGAACTCTATGAGTCCTCTTACTATTCCTTCTGCACTTTGCTCTTTAGCCACTACGTCTACTGCCAATCCGGAATCTCGAGCTGCATTTGCTGTCGTGTTGCCTATGCATGCGACCACAGACGGAACTTTTCTGTCCTCTACCAATTCCAAGTATGCATATACTGCAGAGGGCGAGGTGAAAGTGATAGCATCTGCGTGCTTGGCCATCTCTATCAGCTCATCTGTAATGCCGTCATCCCGGGTGGCAGGAACAGTCCTGTATGCGATTACTTCATCTACCAGCCAGCCTTTCTTTCTCAACCCATCTCCCAGAGTCGGTGGCGCACCGGCTGCTTTTGGATAGAGCACTCTTCCGGTTTCCTTGCGTCCGGATATAGGGCCTGCAGCTGGCATGATGTCCACTAATCCTGCTGTACTCTGCTCCTTGTCCGGAATAATATCAGCAACAACATTGCGCTCGCGAAGTGCTGCTCCCGTCATAGTTCCTACAGAAGCTACCCGTATGCCACCCAGGTCACGAGCATCTCGTAAACATGCAAAAAATGCCTCTACGGCATTGGCAGAGGTGAATACGATCCAATCGTAACGGTTTAGCCAGGCGGCATGCCGTCTCAGTTCCAGGCCACCGTCATCGGGAGGTTTGAAGGTAATTACAGGCAATTCTATGACCTCTGCACCGGCATCTCTTAGTAGCGAGCTGAACGGTTCCGCTTGGTTGCGACTTCTGGTGTTTACTATAGACAGACCACTTAGAGGAAGCTGGGTAGAATCGATTAGGTCCAGTGCAGCCACTTGGCCGATTGCAATGACGGCAGGTGCCTTTAGCTTGATATCTGCAAGGTGACCCAGGGTAGTATGTACAGTCCTGCTATACACCGTTGTACCATTTTCCACTGCTGCTACAGGAGTAGATTTTGATAACCCCCCTCCTATCAGGCGTGATGCTATCTCGGCTCGATTATCTACTCCCATAAGTATTACTAGTGTTCCCTTGAGCTTTGCCAGGCAGTTCCAGTCTATATTGTCTTCTCCATCTTCCGGTATAGCGGTTTCTGCCTCATCGTATTCGGTAATGCCAGATGGACTTACTATGCTTTTCAATGGAGTCTCCAATTGAGTCTCTCCGCTGATCTCTTTTGTACCAGTGTGCCCTGTGACAATGGTAATACTTCTGGCCATACCTCGGTAAGTTGCCGGTATTCCTGCGGAGGTCAGTACGCCTATGGCTGAGGTGATTCCGGGAACAACCTCTACCTTGATGCCCGCTTCGTTTAATGCTTGAACCTCTTCTCCCCCCCTGCCAAACACAAACGGGTCACCACCCTTTAGGCGTACAACTATGTCATGAGAGCGTCCATAACGGATTAGTTGCTCGTTCAGATCAGGTTGGCGGTCAGTGTGACCAGGCTGTTTCCCAGTATAGACCAAGGTAGCGTCTTGGCGTGCAGCTAACAGTAGCCTTTTGTCCACCAATCGATCGTAAAGTACTACTTCTGCACGGCTTAGCAGTTCATAGCCTCGTCGCGTAATGAGACCGGGGTCTCCTGGACCTGCACCTACCAGATAAACGGTCATAAATACTCTCTGTTCAGGTTCATGAGTGATTCTCCTCCCTGCCGAACAAGCAGATCCTGTGCCAATGTAACTCCCAGTTCTTCCGGATTCATTCCTATTAAGTTTTGCCTAATCAGTGCTTTGCCGTTCCTACTGGCTATCATACCTGTTATCTCTATGATGGTGCCATTGTGATCATTGTATGCGTCATTTGTTTTATGGTGTGGTTGATTAGTCTCTTTGTGGTTGCTTGGAAAAGTAGGTTTGGAGAGTGATGCTGTAGCTAAGGCACCAGCTGGGAGATTGCAGCCTCCCGAAAGGGTTCGCAGAAAAGCTCTCTCTGCCAAGAGTTCCAAATGAGAGGTCATATCGTCTATGAGTGTGAGGTACTCTCTTGTTTCGTGGTCGTCGGATCTGCATTCGACAGCAATAATTCCCTGGCCGGCTTGGGGTAGCATCATAGAGGTATGTATGGGGTGTATATTCGATTCATCGATTTCCAGACGTTCTATAGCCGCCATAGCGACAATACCTGCATTGGCTGACGACTTTATTTTACTTAGTCTTGTATGGATATTTCCTCTGATCTGACAGAAGTTCAAGTCTGGTCGTATCCACGATAACTGGGAGCGTCGTCTGACGGATCCAGTGGCGACGAGAGCACCGGCTGGTAGATCAAATATTGAGTCTACTTCACTTACCAGAGCGTCACGTGGATCAGCTCGTTCGAGCACACAACCTATGATCAGGCCAGCCACCTCTACCGATGGAAGGTCCTTTGCAGAATGAACGGCTATGTCTGCCTTTCCCGAGAGTACTGCAGCCTGCACTTCTTTTACGAATACTCCTTCACCACCAATTTTGTTCAGTGGAACATCCTCTAAATCATCACCGACAGTGGATACTGGAAACAGCTCGCAAGGTGGTAGTCTATCCAATCCCTCTAATTCCGCTAACTCGGCTAGTGTTCCAGCAACCTCGTTTGCTTGAGCAATGGCAAGTGGTGATCTCCTGGTTGCAATTTTTAAGGATGTTCTGGTGGTAGGCATCGACTAATTATATGGTTTCGCTAGTGATAACTACGCTGCTGAGTCTCTTACTCTGTTCAGTTCTGCCCTAATCACAGATCGAACAGATCTCTTACGGCTTCTATCAGGTGCGCGCCCCTTGGGGTGCTCATGGATTCTTTGAGAGATACGGTTGGCTGATGAAGAAATTTTGCAACAATTCGCTTTGTCATGCGATCGACATCTTCCCAGTACCTATCGTCTTCATCGTAGGTGCCGCTAAGATCGTTGTTGTCCAGGCTGCTGTTACTGCGTCGGCTGCGTGCCTTGGTAATCTCGTCATTGCGTATGGCCTCCAGCCTGTCTCGTAGCGCAGTTATCACAGGTGCGGCACCCCTCTCTATCTGATTCTTCCGGTAGGTAGCAATGCCTCCTTCTATGAGTTTACTAGCGGCTTCGTATTCGTCGCGGCGGTCCTTTAGAACCCCCTGGGCGTGATCTATCATATATCCCATATCAAACAACGATACATCCTCCAAACCAGCCACCAGAGGATCTACGTTTTTTGGCATACCAAGGTCGATGATTAACATTTGCTTACCAGAATTGGTTACCTGCCTGGCATTGCTGAGGGCTGCCTCTACGGTAGAGCGGTTTAGAATAGTTGAATTACCCGTTACAGATACCACTATAGCATCTGCTCCCATAATCTGTTCTGGCAGGTTTGCCATACCTGCTCCACTTGTCTTGAGGTGCGTCTGATCAGCGTTCGTAGTGATCCTGTCGGCTAAGTCTCTAGCTTTTTGTGGCGTCCTGCTCAAGATAGTGAGTTCATGTAATGGACCATACTTATTTGCTAAAACAGTGGCTACTCCCTCACCCATTTCACCTGCTCCTATGATGACTATTTTACTCTTGCTCAAATCGTTTTGCAGCCTGTTTGCTATGAGTTCAGCGGCTATGTGAGCAAACGACGTAGTACCTTGAGCAATGGCTGTGGACAGACGCACCTCTCTACCTACGGCTATCGCGTGCTGGAATAAAGAGCGCAGAATAGGTCCGGCCGTCCCCTGTTTTATAGCATTGTTCAATGCTCTTCTTACCTGACCAAGTACTTCTGTCTCTCCGGGAACAGCAGATCTCAATCCGGCAGTCACTTCGAAAAGATACTGGAGCGCGTTGTCGTCGAAACGTACCTCCAGGTACTGATCGAGTAGATCCCGGTCTATACCTGTAGCATGTGTCATGATGTCGGCAAAGGCATCTATGGTATCGTGGAACTGACTAGTAACTGCGTATATTTCTGTTCGTAGGCAAGTGGAAAGTACTACAGACTCGTATACGTCATCGTTCTTTGTGACAGAGTTTGCCAGTCCCTCTATGCCCTGAGCGGAAAGTGTTACCTTTTCTACCAGATCAAGGGGAGCATTCTCGTGGTTTATTCCGAATACTACTACAGGCACCTTGACACCATTACTATATTTTATCAGACTTTAGGTGAGAATGCCCCGCCCGTAAGGGTAGGGTGTAGTCGATGTAGAGGTGGTTGAGGTGAGTGCAGAGAATGCCCCATCCGTAAGGGAACGGTCAAGAGCGAGGTTTGCCGAAGTCTCGCGCCGGCGAGAATGTCCCGTTCGTAAGGGAACGGTAGTTCATCACACGCCGATGCTATGAAAGCCTCCATTCATGTTAGTCGTATATTAATGGAATGCTCCGGGTAATTTGCCACATTCCGATGCTATGAAAGCCTCTGGATTTAGCTGAGCGACATTGTAAAATCTTCGGGGTCGGGGGTACTACGTGCCACGGCGGCCAGGAGTTTGTATGCAAGCTCTGCTGGGGCGTTACTATCGGGGCGTAACAGGTTTGCCATGATGCTCAGCAGCCATTCCATGAGAGGCTTGGAATGCATACCGAGTTGCACGCACCTGTGCATGACTTCGGGCTGGCTTATCATTTTCACAAAGGTACGACCTATCTTATAGTAGTCACCATATGCAGCCTGGAGGCGGTAATCATAGTCGTAGAGAGCGTCCGAGCCGCCACCGCAGAGGGCATTACCTATACAGGCGGCAGCTATCCTGCCGGTCTCATACCCATACGATATACCTTCACCATTAAACGGATTTATAGAGCCTGCTGCATCGCCGGTAAGGAGTACGTTGGGACCGCACTTTGATACAGTGGACAGTCCCATGGGTAGGCGTCCTCCGGTAGCAGGGCCACATGAATTTTCAGGACGAAGCCCCCATGACGAAGGCGCGTTGCTTATAAAGACATCCATCATATTGGACGTATTGACTCTCTTCCATCTTCCTGAAGTTGTGATAAGTCCTACCCCGACGTTTACGCGACCATCGCCCAGAGGGAATATCCAGGCATAGCCTGGAAGGGTATCTCCGTTTTCATCTCGTACGTCCAGATGAGATTCGATAAACGGATCGTCATGCCTGGGAGATCGGTAGTATCCACGCAACGCCATTCCAAGAGGAAGTCGCTTATCTCTTTTGGCACCTATAGCCCTGGAGATGCGTGAAGCGGTTCCTTCGGCGAGGATGATATAACGAGCCTTAAAATCTGCCAACTGCCCGCTCTTTACATCCTTCGCCCTGATACCGAGTAGCCTGGGCAGACTCTCTTGTGCTGGTTGCATAGCGGAGGCGGAGGTACGGGCGAGTAGCCTGGGCAGACTCTCTTGTGCTGGTTGCATAGGTATGTCTGATCTGGACGAAGATATCCTCTCGGAGGGTTGCAAGGTGTCGATAATAGGCTCTATCGCTTCGGTCTCCTGGAATAAATGCGCCCCAGCCTTTACTGCTCTCTCTGCTACGAGCATGTCCAGATCATGCCGGGTGATGACATAGCCATAGGGGGGAAATGAAGGGTGCTCTGGCCAGCGCAGTTCCAACTCCCTGCCGTATGCGCAGGTGCGTAAACCGTAGTATTTGTGTGCTTCAGTGAGAGCGTCGCCGACACCCATGTCTTCAAGTTGTCTTACTGCTCTTGGGGTGAGACCATCGCCGCAGGTCTTTTCACGAGGAAAGTGTTTCCGTTCGAGTACCGCAACGTCGTAGCCGGCTTCAGCGAGCCAGTAAGCCGCAGATGATCCTGAAGGGCCTGCGCCGACTATCAGTACGTCGTATATATGTGATTCCGGATAAACAGCCATGCTATTCATCCTAAATGATTTTTCCAACCCGTTACCATTTATCAAACGTTATTTGTTGAATAGGCTTTGAACTGGTAGTTTATAGATATCGGGCTCTCGATGTGCCAAGCACCTCCCGTACGTGATAAAAACTATATACATGGTACAGTACTTGCCGATACTCGTTCTGATCATTTTAGGAGTCCTATTTGCCGGACTCTCGTTTGTCGCGTCGAGCATACTGGCACCGCGCAAAAAACCCTCCAGAGCCAAGTTGGCTCCCTATGAATGTGGGATTGTACCGACAAAAGAGCTTCCGCAGCGTTTTCCGGTCAGGTTCTATCTGGTAGCGATGATCTTTGTTGTCTTTGATATAGAGATCGTATTTCTTTATCCATGGGCGGTGGTATACAAGCAGCTTGGCACCTTTGGCCTACTCGAAGTGGTGGTCTTTGCTGCAATAGTCTTCGTTACGTTTCTTTACCTTGTGAGCAATGGAGCACTCGACTGGGGTCCGATCAAGAGATGGCAGCCTGCGGCCAGTGATCGTACCGTGGAGAACACCATCAAGCGGATAACGGCACAGGAATCGGCAAGACATGCTTCTGGGTCTCACGATGACTCTGCTGATCATGGGAGGGTTGCTTGATATGGGCTTGGAAGATCTTGGTTACAGCTTTCTTACCGGCAAGATTGAAGATCTGGTGAAATGGGCCAGACGGAGTAGTGTTTGGCCTGCGACCTTTGGGTTGGCATGTTGTGCCATCGAGATGATGGCACTTGGTGCGGCTGATTTTGACATAAGTAGGTTTGGAATGGAGGTATTCCGGGCATCTCCGCGCCAATCTGATTTGATGATAGTGGCTGGTCGTGTCTCTCAGAAGATGGCTCCAGTCCTCAGGCAGGTGTATGACCAGATGATGGAGCCCAAATGGGTGATTTCAATGGGAGTATGTGCGTCTACCGGCGGTATGTTCAATAATTATGCGATCGTTCAGGGAGTGGATCAGGTGGTTCCGGTGGATGTGTATGCACCTGGTTGTCCTCCTACCCCGGAAACTTTGATGCATGCGATACTGACATTGCATGAGAAGATCCGAACAGGAGAGATTACGCGTAGAAAGGGAACGGATTCAGAAAGGGCTGGCGACACGCTTGCTGGATGGGTAGAAGAAGTTCCTAATGCGGTGCGAGTAGCGACACCGCGTTAAATTGTTCATGGGAGTCTAAAAGCTTATGGAGTTTATGGTAAATGAGTAGTGTTACAACGACCTTTCACGGTACCAGTGACGCTGACAGTGGCAGCCCTTCTGGTGGAAATTCCAGAGTCAAGGCTGCAACGACATTTGATAATGCTGACGGTACTGACGGGACTAAAAGCCGATCAGAGCAACTCGACGAAGTAGTTCAAAGTACGATACATAATGTGGCGGGTACCGCGCGACCTACTATTCTATTTCCCGAGAGAGATAGCTATTTGAGCGTAGTGAGTGCAATGCATGAGGGTGGCTGCGAGATGCTGGAGGATCTGACAGCCGTGGATTACCTGCGTCTGTCAGGCAGAGAATTACCGGGCCAGATAAAGCCTGAACGATTTGAAGTGGTTGTGCACCTGCTCTCGTTGAGTGCGGCACGTAGATTTGAGCTGAGAGTGCAGGTACCGGAGGAAGATCCTACTATTGATACTCTGTATGATGTGTATCACGGTTCTGAGGCTATGGAACGCGAGGTATTTGACATGTTTGGCATAGTATTTACCAATCATCCCGATATGACGCGTATACTCATGCCGGACGATTGGGAGGGATATCCTCTGCGCAAGGATTATGGCGTAAATCGGGTGCCCGTACAGTTTAGAGAGGCTCCAGGACCAAGATGAGTTCAGGGACCAAGATGAGTACAGCCCTTTTCTCTCGTGTTCGTACCGGACACGAATGTATGGTCCAGAGAGGCTCCATGGCCGAGATGAGCGATAGAAGTGATAGAGATGAGTGATATAGACCTTCTGGCTTCAAGCACATCAGAGGGTGCTCAGGAGATGCAATCCAGGTCTCAGGCATCTGTCAAAGAGTTGGGTAGGGAGACCGG
The DNA here is from genome assembly GCA_023379725.1 of Actinomycetota bacterium. Lineage (GTDB taxonomy): Bacteria > Actinomycetota > Acidimicrobiia > Acidimicrobiales > JAMCPL01 > JAMCPL01. The sequence goes on along the minus strand of JAMCPC010000086.1, from coordinate 21,220 downwards.
AGCAGTTCTCCGTGGTAAAAGTCCGGCACCCGAAGAGATCGCTACGGCACTGGTCGGCAGCGAGGATCAGACCTTGGCGGCAGAGCAGGGTGATGAGGACATCGAATCGGAGACCATGATAATAAACATGGGGCCTCAGCATCCCTCTACACATGGGGTGCTACGTCTTATGATGGAGTTGGATGGGGAGACAATTCTCCGTACCAAGCCGGTAATCGGATATCTGCATACTGGCATGGAAAAGACCGGCGAAGAGCTTATGTATGTACAGGGTGCCACGAACGTCACCAGGATGGATTACCTTTCACCGCTCAATAATGAGCTGGTATTTTGCCTGTGTACTGAGGCTCTACTGGGCGTGGAATTGCCGCCGAGAGCTGTCTGGATAAGAATGCTCATGTCGGAATTGAACAGGGTCTCTTCCCATCTTATGTGGATGGCAACTAATGGAATGGACCTGGGTTCTACCTCCATGATGATATATGGCTTTAGGGAGCGTGAGCTTGTCCTGGGATTTTTCGAAAAGACTACCGGATTGAGAATGAATCACAACTATATCAGGCCAGGAGGTGTTGCAGCAGATCTACCGGATGGCTGGGAAGAAGATGTGGAGTTTATCTGTGACAACGTGATGAAACGAACGGATGAGTACGACGAACTACTTACCGGCCAGCCCATTTTGAGAGAAAGGTTGGAAGGGGTTGGAGTCATTACCGCCGAAGAGGCGCTTTCTCTTTCAATTACGGGCCCTATACTACGCTCCACCGGCGTTCCCTGGGATTTACGTAAGACAATGCCTTATTTAGCCTACGACGAGGTGGACTTTGACGTACTGGTCGGCACTTACGGAGATAATTTTGACAGGTATGCAATACGTCTTAATGAGATACGAGAGTCCATCCGTATAATTCACCAGATTTTGGAGAAGATGCCCTCCGGTGACTACCGGGTACAGGACAGGAAGGTGACCCCACCGCCCAGGGCGCGTATCGATGAGTCCATGGAAGCCCTAATACATCATTTTAAGATGTTTACTGAAGGATTTAGAGTCCCCGAAGGAGAGGCATATGTAGCTATAGAGTCACCAAGAGGTGAATTGGGATGCTATATAGTCTCTGATGGCTCAGCCAGGCCATACCGTATGCATATTCGCGGTCCGTCGTTTGTAAATTTGCAGGCGGTACCGGTAATGTTACAGGGTGGACTGCTTGCTGATGCCGTTGCCACTACATCTTCGGTGGATCCGGTCATGGGTGAAGTGGACAGGTAGAGGAGATAGATACGGTTATGCCCCATTTGTCAGAGGATGTCATTTCCAGAGCACGTGCTCTGGTAGCTCTTTATCCCAAGCCGCGCTCTGCACTCATACCCATTTGCCACCTCGCCCAAGAGCAGGATGGGTGGTTGCGTCCTGAGGCGATAGAGGAAATTGCGGATATTGTAGGCGTCACGCCTGCAGAGGTACTCGGAACAGCATCATTTTATGACCTATTGCACACAGAACCTGTCGGTAAGTATGTGATTTCATTATGCACAAACGTAGCCTGCATGCTTTCCGGTGCATATGAGTTACTTGAGCACAGTGAAAAGACTCTTAAGATACGTGCAGGAGGTACCACTTCAGATGGGATGTTCACCCTTGAGGAGGCGGAGTGTATAGCTGACTGTAATAATGCGCCATGCATACAAGTAAACGGCCGATATTTTGGAAAGCTGTCCAAAAGCGATTTTGATAAATTGGTGGAAGATCTCCGTAATGGGAATCTGGATGACGTGGTGCCTCCTCATGGTACGCTCTGCCGAATAAGAAGAGCCGTAGGGCTTGAGGCGGTTAATGGGACAGCTGCCCGCCCGGCACAGCGGTCCAGGAGAGGAAGGAAGAAATAGCATTGACGGTTACTGAAGCTCCTAAAATCGTCACTTCACGTATCGAATTCGACGATTCAAACACGATTGAACGTTTTCTGGCAACCGGGGGATATGATGGGTTGCGCAAAGCACTCTCTATGACTCCGGAAGAGGTGGCTTCCGAGGTAAATGCTGCAAGCTTGCTTGGTAGGGGTGGTGCTGGTTTTCCTGCCGGTAGAAAGTGGTCCATGTTGCGCAAGGCTGACACTACCTATCTTGTAGTAAATGGTGATGAGAGTGAGCCTGCAACTTTTAAGGATCATCTCTTGCTGGAGCGGGACCCCCACCAGCTAATTGAGGGGGTAGTAATTGCAGCTTATGCAATACAGGCTGCCCAGGTGTTTATCTTTATAAGAGGTGAGATGGCGTTGGGCATAGAACGGGTCACCCAGGCATTAAATGAAGCATACGAGTATGGTGCCGTGGGGCACAATATTCTGGGTTCCAGCTTTAGTGTGGATGTGGTAGTGCATCCTGGTGCTGGTGCTTATATTTGTGGAGAAGAGACGGCACTGCTTGAATCGTTGGAGGGTAAGAGGGGCTTTCCCAGGATCAAGCCACCATATTTCCCTGCGGCTGTAGGTCTTTACGGTGAGCCAACCGTGGTAAACAACGTCGAAACCATGTCGAACCTTCCCTGGATAATCAAGAATGGAGGTGCTGCTTTTGCAGCACTTGGAGTTGGTAGTTCCACGGGTACTCGGTTGTTTGCGCTTTCTGGTAGGGTAAACAATCCTGGAGTATTCGAATTGGAGATGGCAAAGACCACCTTTAGGGATTTGATATTTGACAAGTCTTTAGGTAACGGGATAAAAGACGGTAAGGCATTAAAGGCTTTTATACCGGGTGGGGTATCGGCACCGTGGTTTGGCCCTGATCAGGTCGATATGCACCTGGATCAGGACGAAGTGGGTAAGGCAGGTTCTATGCTTGGCTCCGGTTCTGTGATAGTCATGGATGAGACTACCTGTGTTTTGAGGACAGCCTGGAGGATTACAAGATTTTTCTGGAGAGAGTCCTGTGGGCAGTGCACTCCATGTAGGGAGGGTGGTGGTTGGCTTGAGAAGGTACTCTGGAGGCTGGAGAATGGTGAGGGTCGTGAAGAGGAAATTGATATGTTAATGGATGTCTGCGACAATCTCGCCCCCGGAGTATCATGGCCTCCCCAGCAGACGACTATCTGTGTATTGGGATCATCCATCCCCTCCTCTATAGCTTCGGCGATCAGGATGTTCAGGGATGAATTACTCATTCACGTGAAGGAAGGTAGGTGCCCCTTTGACTGATCTGGAAAAGAAGGTAGTCCAAGACGATGGCGAGGTGAATGATGGCGAGGTGCAAGAGATTGAGCTGAAAGAGGGTGAGGTGAGGATTGTCCTGAATGGTCAGCCCACTGTTGCACGTAAGGGAGAGAAGATTATTTCAGCGGCGGAGCGAGCAGGGGTATTCATTCCTCGATTCTGTTATCATCCACGAATGAAGCCTGTAGGGGTGTGCCGGACATGTCTGGTAGAGGTAACCGGACCACGTGGAGCTACCCTCCAACCGGCATGTTATGTAGATGTAGCCGATGATATGGAAATTACAACCGATTCGGTCAAGGCTAAAAAGGCCCAAGAAGGAGTCCTCGAATTCTTGCTGGTCAATCACCCTCTTGATTGTCCTGTATGCGACAAGGGTGGCGAATGCCCCCTTCAGGATCAGGCATATTCATATGGCCCTGGAGAGACGCGATTTATAGAAGAAAAACGGCATTGGGCCAAACCGATCAAGTTAAACGAACTGGTATTGCTTGATCGGGAACGCTGCATACAATGTAGCCGCTGCATACGTTTTGCAGACGAGGTGGCCGGAGAGGCTGCAATAGATTTTGTATCCCGAGGTGATTCAATTGAGGTAGCCACCGTAAGTGCACATCCGATGTCCCCCTACTTTTCAGGAAATATAGTTCAGATTTGTCCGGTTGGCGCTCTGACTGCAGCTCCGTTCAGATTTACCTCAAGACCATGGGATGCCGAACAGGTGGAGTCATCATGTGTGCACTGTGCATTGCAATGTCGTGTATCGGTTCAGTCTCAGGCAGGTAAGCTATCCAGGGTGCTTGGAGTCGACTCTGATACTGTAAACCACGGATGGCTTTGCGATAAAGGTAGATTTCTGCATGATGCGATATACTCAGATGAGCGTATATGTGAGCCGCTTATCCGTAAGGGATCTAAAGGTGGTGTGGCCAATGATAACCTGGTTCCCTCTACATGGAGCGAGACATTGAGCGATGTCGTAGATCATATTTCTGCTGCATTGAAGGATAAAGGGCCACAGTCTATAGCCCTGATAGGTGGAGCGAATATGGTGGTAGAAGATGCCTACGCCTGGGTAAAACTGGCCAAGTCTGTGATGCTGACAGATTCGGTAGATGCCCAGATGGGGGATGGTCTGGATGCTGATCTTCTTTTGAATCTGAATCGTGCAACTATAGATGATGCCTGCCATGCGGACTGTACACTACTTGCCTGTGGAGACTTGAGAGAAGAGTTACCTGTGTTATTCCTGCGAATAAGGGAGGCAGCTCTTTCTGGCAGTGCAAAGTTGGTGGAACTGGCGCAAGAACCTACTTCATTGACCAAATATGCCGTCGCCTCAGCTATATATGCTCCCGGTGAGGCTGCATCCTCTCTGCAATCTATTGAGGGTCAGGTGACTCAGTTGGTCGGATCTACCGGGGAGGGGCTGGTTATTTTATTGGGGAAAGCATCCCTTAGCCAGAGCTCAGAAGAGATTCGTTCAACGATAGCTGCGATGATGGCAAGGTGGCCTAACGCGAAATACCTTCCCATATTGAGAAGAGGAAACGTTATGGGGGCTATCGAGGCAGGAATGGCACCTGGTGTGGCACCGGGTATGCTTCCGGGGATGGAAAGTAATTATGAAAAAATATGGGAGGCTTGGCCCAGCCAAGTGGGCAGGGATGCCAGGTCCATTCTCGAAGCGGCATCAAACGGCGAAATAAATGTACTGTTCCTACTCGGTTCCGACCCTATTGGTGATTTTCCGGACTCCAGACTTGCCCATGCGGCACTTGAGAATACCCCGTATGTAGTTGCTCTGGATGCGTTTATGACAGACTCATCAAGCCAAGCCGACGTATTCCTTCCGGTAGCCCTGCCTTACGAGAAGGGTGGTTCTGTAGTGAACATAGAGGGTAGGCTGACTGATGTGGCTCCAAAGGTGGTCCCCCCTGCGCTGGTATGGCCAGAATGGGCTATAGCGTCAGAAATAGCCTCTCAATTGGGTAGAGATCTTGGATTTGATGATCGCGACGATATACTTCATGAAATGGTCGGATTACTTCCCGGTTGGGAACAACTTTTGGATGGGCAGGAGAAGAATGCCTATTTCAGAGATGGGTTGCTTGTACATGGTGGAGGAACCTCCGGTGATCACCAAAACTATATGGATCCTATAGCTTTTCCTGGTATAGCTTCGATAGATCAGCAGGGTGCTCCGATGTTGACCGGATTGGTACAGGATGGGGGCGGATATGCTATCGAGGGATATAAGACAGATAGTTATCGTATCGAGAGTTACGGTACTGAGAGCGGTAAGGACAGAGGCAGTGGCGACCATGGAGGCCACGATTTGCAGGAGGTCGAGGGGGATGAAAAGCATAAGGGTGCCGGTAATGCAGCTACCGCTGGTAATAGGCAGGATGAGACAGGTGGGACGCTCTATGTGGAGCAGGATAAGGAGTTCCCTCTTAGGCTGGTGGCAAAGAGAGAGCTGTATTACGGTGGTACATTGATTGGTGCGTCCAGTTCGTTGGCTCCACTGCGTAGCAGCCAACGTATATTCGTGAATAATACAGATATTCCTGCTGAAGTAGCTGGAACTATTGACAATTCCACAGAAGAGTCCCCGACAGTGACGGTAGTATCCAGATCAGGGAGGATACGTTTACCCGTTGAAATCAGTAGCGACATTCCCTCGGGCTGTGTCGTCGTGCATGGGGATGCTTCATCTCTTATAAATATCGCAGATATGGTGAATTTTGTGAGGTTGGAAAAGTGATAGGCGATCCACTGTACTTCCATGGAGTATCGCTAGCAGTTTTCGTGATCATGATAGTGAAGGTACTGGTCGCCTTCGCAGCTCTCATGATCGCCGTCATGCTGATGATATGGTTTGAGCGAAAAGTAATATCCGACATGCAGTCCAGAATAGGGCCTAATAGGGCAGGACCATGGGGTATTATGCAGACCCTGGCAGATGGCATAAAGCTATTTTTCAAGGAAGACCTTATACCCGAGCGATCTGACAGGATCGTATTCCGGCTCGCCCCACTGCTGGTCATAGTTCCAGCTCTGGTAGCTTTTGCGATAGTGCCAGTTGGAGGGATTGTAACTATTGCCGGCCATACCTTTGAACTGCAGGTTGCCGATCCCCCTGTAGGTATATTGTTGCTTCTTGCTATGTCTTCTATATCTGTCTATGGGGTAATGCTGGCAGGATGGTCTTCAGGTTCCAAGTACCCATTGCTGGGATCGGTTCGCGCATCAGCCCAGATGATATCTTACGAGGCGGCTGTGGGTATGAGCATTATTGCGGTGGTACTTATTACCGGATCACTTTCCACCAGAGTGATGATTCAATCACAGGCACCGGCATTTTGGGATTGGAACGTCATTCGTCTGGGCGTAGTTCCATTTGTGATGTTCTTCCTGGCTATTACAGCAGAGTTGAACAGGCCCCCCTTTGACTTGGTCGAGGCAGAGCAGGAGCTGGTTGCAGGCTATGTGACTGAGTACTCATCCATAAGATTTGCTCTATTCTTCCTGGCTGAGTTCATGAACGCTATAACCATGTCTGCCGTCATGGTCACACTTTTCTTTGGAGGTCCCGATGGACCAGGGTTCCATTTTCTCAGGTGGCTGTGGCCCATACTATGGTTCCTCGGCAAGACTCTGGTCTTTTTGTTCGTATACGTATGGATACGAGCCGCACTGCCGAGGCTTCGATACGATCAGCTTATGGAGCTTGGATGGAAGCGGCTTATACCTATTTCTCTGGGTTGGTTGATTGTCATCGCCGCAGTGATAGTGGACAGGTGGTGGGGACTGGTCGTAGCCTTTGCTATGGTTGTAGGTGGGTTGCTTTTGGGTAGAGCTATACATATTAGTCGTGCCCGTGGGGAACAGATTGACGAGGGGCCATTGTCCGAAGATCCATATGGACGCTCTATAGAACGCGGTATATACATTGGCAGCGCGTCCGGAGGGAACTCAAGAGCCAGGGGGGTTGGTATGTCCGGTGCAGCAGGCATCGCAAGTACTGCCAGAGCCAGTAAAGCAGGAGTCGGTGTATCTGGGGGCAGTGGTACAGGGGTAAGTAGAGCAAGTTCCTCCGACGTAGCCAGTGGAGCCGGTATTACCAGTAAAACAAAGAGAGGTGATCTGCCTGGACATGGCGGAGCACAGAGGGGAACTGGTAGCCAGGACGAAGGGACGAAGATCTAATGGGGTTGCTTGACGGAATATTCAGTGGCGAGTTAAATCCACTGGGAGGCTTCAAGGTTACTCTTGATCACATACGCCAGACCCGGGTGACGAACCAGTATCCGAAAGTAAAGCGTCTCAAACCTCCGCGTGCGCATGGTCGCCATATTCTCAACAGGTATGAGGATGGCATGGAGAAATGTATTGGATGTGAGCTCTGTGCAGCTGTCTGTCCTGCCGACTGCATATATGTAAGAGGTAAGGACAATGATCCTGCCGATCCTACATCGCCTGGCGAGAGGTATGGTTTTGTCTACGAGATTAACTATCTGCGTTGCATACATTGTGATATGTGCGTAGAGGCTTGTCCCACGGAAGCTATTACAGAGTCGAAGCTGCTGGAGTTCTCGTTTACCAACAGAGCTGATGCCATATATACGAAAAACGAACTCGTTGTCGATGATGAGGGGCATCCTCGCAAGCAACCATGGGAAGACTGGCGTGAGGGAAACGATCTGCACAGTTCTGCCTGGATGAGAGCTACAGCTCCGGCTGGAAATGCAGCTTACGAAGGTAAGGTACAGTGGACTCCGGAGTTGGGATACGGTACCAGAGCACCTGAGGCTGGACAGTCGCCCAACAGAGACGATGCCGCTACAGGTAACCTTTCTTTGGCAGAGCTCCTTCCCAAGCATCTTCTTCCGGGAGAAAAGCCCATTTTTGCGAAATCGGCAAAGAGGTCAGCTGGTAAGTCGCCCAACAGATCGGCAGGCGAGTCGATTGAGAATAGTTCTGGTGGTGGTGAGGCTGGGACGGCAGCGGGTTCTGGCGGCGGTGTCGGGACGGCAGCGGGTACGGTAAATGATCAGGAGCGAAACCCTGGAAACGACGTAGAGGGAGGAGGATGAAGATGCTTAGCCTGGTCCACCCGTTCTTAGCCGTTACTACACTACCGGATGCCATTGTATTTGCGGTTGCTGCTGTGATCATAGTAGCTGGAGCAGTTGGGGTAATCGTCGAACGCAACCCTGTGCACTCTGCCCTTGCTCTTGTTACTACCCTGTTTGGTACCGCACTAATCTTCCTGCTGCTTGGAGACGATTTCATAGCGGCCGTACAGATCATAGTATATGCCGGCGCGATAGTAGTGCTTTTCCTGTTTGTCATCATGTTCCTCGGGGTAGACAAGAAGGAGATGATTGCACATGAGCCACTGAAAGCTCAGCGCCCGCTTGCACTACTTCTGGTGCTACTGGCAGTGGTAGGCATACTGCTATTGGGTGCAGGTGCACATTATGTATTGGGGGCATCGTCATCTACAGGCGTAGCAAACCACCAGCCTGGGGGTGAAGTGGCAGCCCTTGGAAGGGCGGTATTTACTACCTACCTGCTTCCCTTCGAGGCTACGGCAGCACTGCTTATTATTGCAATCATTGGTGCTGTGGTGCTTACCAAGCGGCACAGGGATGGGACACAGGAGAGTGTACCATCTTCCCCATATGCCGGCGAAGATGGCACTGGTGAAGATGACTTTGACGAAGATGGCTTCGATGGAGATGAAGCTGGTGAAGCTGGCTATGACGAGGGTGGCTCTGAAGAAGGTGGCTCTGACGATAGCGATGCCAGAGAGAAGGCTGATGCTATGTATGGTGTCGATACAGATGATGTCGACGCAACAGAGAGTTCCAGTGAGAGAGAAAGTATCGAAGAAAGAGATAGTAGAGATGCCATAGATGTCGATTCAAATGAGGAGTTGATCAAATGACGGTTTCATTATCATGGTACATGGGGCTTTCTGCCGTGCTCTTTGGGCTTGGTGTATTAGGTCTGCTGATAAGGCGAAATGTCCTTGTGATGTATATGTGTATTGAGCTGATGCTGAATGCGGCAAACATCGCGTTTGTGGCATTCGCGCAGAAACTGAATGACCTGGGAGGTCAGGCAGCTGTGTTTTTCGTACTGGTGGTAGCGGCGGCTGAAGTAGTTGTCGGATTGGGTATAGTGGTAGCAATTTTTAGAAGGCGAGCGGATGCCACTGCGGATGATATACACCTCATGAAGGGCTGAGAAAGGAGACTTGTAAGTGGTATATGCAGCTTGGGCTATGCTGGCCTTGCCGTTACTGGGCTTCCTTGTGCTATTGGCATTTGGAAGGAAATTAGGTGACCCTGGGGCTGGCTGGGTAGCTACCACTGCCATCACTGGTTCGTTTGTTGCTGTACTGATTACGTTGTCTGGGGTATTGAGCCATCATGCGGGCGCTCATCGTGAGATTTCCCACTCTCTGTTTACCTGGATTGCGGTTGGGGGACTGGATATAAAAGCCGCCATTTTGACCGATCCGCTTTCAATGACGATGGCTCTCTTCGTTACCGGTGTCAGCGCCCTTATACATCTCTATTCGATAGGGTATATGAAGGGAGACAGGGATTATTCCAAGTTCTTTATCTACCTGAACCTATTCGTATTTTCCATGCTGCTTCTTGTCCTCGGTGGTAATCTGGCTATAACGTTTGTCGGATGGGAGGGCGTGGGACTATGCTCGTACTGGCTTATTTCATTCTGGTTTGAACGCCCCGCTGCCGCAAGTGCCGGTAAAAAGGCTTTTATATACAACCGTATAGGAGACTTCGGTTTCCTGGTTGCCATGTTTCTTATTTTTGAGAAGACTGGCACGCTCTCTTACCGGGGGATATTTGCTCATTTACATGCACTGGACGGAGCTGCAGGTACCGCTGCCGTATTGCTTCTTTTTCTGGCGGCTACGGGCAAGTCTGCCCAGATACCATTGTTCCCCTGGCTGGCTGATGCCATGGAAGGTCCTACCCCAGTTTCGGCACTCATCCATGCAGCTACTATGGTGACTGCCGGTGTGTACCTGATGTGTCGTATGCATCCATTGTTGGGAATGTCGCATTCGGGGCAACTTGTGGTGGCCACGATAGGAGTAGTAACCGCATTTGTTGGAGGAACTATAGCCTGTACGCAGCGAGATATTAAGAAAGTACTAGCTTATTCGACCATATCTCAGCTTGGCTACATGTTTCTGGCAGTGGGAGTGGGCGCATATATTGCTGCTATATTTTTGATGGTTGCTCACGCTTTTTACAAGGGTCTATTGTTCCTTGGTGCAGGTTCAGTCATACACGGTATGCATGACGAACAAGACCTCAAGAAGATGGGTGGTTTGGCCAGATTTATGCCGATTACTGCTGGTACATTTGTAGTTGCATGGCTTGCCATCGCGGGGGTGCCCCCGCTTGCTGGATTCTTTGCCAAAGGAGACGTACTTGACAATGCCTTTGCCGCTTACCCTGCTCTATGGGTCATAGGGATAGTAACGGCACTATTGACTGCTTATTACCTAAGTAGGCTATTCGTGTTGGCATTTACCGGAAATCCAAGATTTTTGGAGGCAGTGGATACAAGGTCATCTCACAGCTCATCTGGCAGTTCGCGTGATTCATCTGATAAACATGCACACGAGTCACTTACCCCGCATGAGTCGCCGCATGAATCCCCGCATGAGTCGCCCAAGGTAATGCTCATACCGCTGGTAGTCTTGGCTGTATTCGCATTTGCGGGAGGGGTGCTTGAGTTGCCATGGCACGGACCAGACAGTGTCAGAGTTCTTTCGTGGCTAAAGCCTGTTTTTGCAACTTACCTCTACCATTCTCATCTGAGCGTCACGTCATCGTGGATACTGGCAGTAGTCGATACTCTGGTTGCGTTGAGTGGTATATATATAGCGTGGCACCTATGGTCGAAGGCATGGGACAGACCCAAGCTGGAGCCAGAGTTTCTATTTCGCTCATGGTTCCTGAACGAAATATACGACTTCTTCATAGGAAGACCAGGGGCAGATTTGGCGGGATTTACCCTTTCTGTAGTGGAGACCAAATGGATAGACGGAGCGGTAAATGGTGTGGCCTCTTTGGCAAAAGCTACCGGATCAGGTCTGAGGAGGATACAGACTGGATTCGTCCGCCAGTATGCACTTGGAATCGCGCTGGGGCTTGTAGCATTGTTGGCCTGGATGTTGGTGAGGGCGTAGCAGCATGAACTCCTTTCCATTCCTCACCACTTTAGTGTTATTGCCGGCCGGTACAGCTGTTGTATTGGCTATCCTTCCGACTGATCTGGGGGAGCGCCGGTTGCGGATCTCTTCACAGGTAATAGGGCTGGTAGGTGCTCTGGCTACTCTGGCTCTGGCGGTCGTTATTGCTGTACGGTTCAATGTTCACGATGCCGGTTACCAGATGGTAAGTGACCACATCTGGGCACGTGCAGTCGGGGTTTCCTGGTATCTTGGGATTGATGGCATATCACTATTCCTTGTTCTACTTGCTGCGCTGATCTTTCCTATTGCACTGGTGGGAGCCAGGACCAGGACAAACCTGCGCTCTTATATGGCCTGGATGCTCTTCCTTGAAGCGGTGTGCATAGGATCGTTTATCTCTCTTGATCTGATTTTGTTCTTCGTATTCTTTGAAGCGAGCCTGGTTCCGATTTACTTTATTATTACCGGCTGGGGCTTCGAGAAGAGAACCGCAGCTGCAATGAAGTTCTTTATATATACCTTCCTGGGATCTGCATTTTTATTTGTCGGGATGGTCGTACTTGCGCTGATCCATCAACATCAAACAGGAGTTCTTACCTTCTCACTTCCTGCGCTTGCTCATACCCATCTTCCCTATTACGTGCAGGTGTTGCTGTTTCTATCGTTTACAGTTGCTTTCGCGGTCAAGGCTCCAGTATTTCCGTTCCATACCTGGTCGCCTGATGCCTATGCTGAGGCACCTACAGGTGGATCAGTGGTGCTTGCAGCGATTATGGCCAAAATGGGTACTTATGGTATAATACGATTTGATCTGAACCTATTTCCAAAGGTATCGATAGACCTGGCACCATTGTTGCTTACGCTGGGTGTTGCCGGAATCATATATGGAGCAATAGTTGCCTGTACCCAGAAGGATCTGAAGAGAATGGTGGCTTATTCTTCCCTGTCCCACATAGGGTTTATCGTATTAGGAGTGTTTGCTCTTACCTCTGAAGGCTTGGCAGGTGGTGTCATACAGATGGTCAACCACGGGCTCATTATTGCAGTCCTGTTTTTGGCTATCGGATGGATCTACGAGAGGACGTCCAGTTGGAATCTGTCACGCCTGAAGGGCTTACAGAAGCCCGCTCCCCTGCTTGCGGCAGTCTTTACCATAGGTATGCTGGCTGCAATAGGACTGCCGGGACTGAATGGATTCGTCGGTGAGTTCCTTATCCTGATCGGCACGTTTATAGTTCACAGATGGTGGGCAGTGGTGGCTGCCGCTGGTGTTGTATTGGCTGCGCTTTACATGCTGTGGGCATACCAGCAGGCATTTCATGGTAAGCCGGATGAGCAAATCGAGCGGCATACAAAGGATATATCTTGGCCTGAGTTGATTGTAATGGCTCCGTTGGTGGCGATCATAGTGTTCCTCGGGGTATATCCAAAACCGGTATTGGATCGGATTACCCCTTCAGTTGAAAGGTTGGTCAAGCATGCAGATGCGGCTGCCGGGATACATCAGCCCAAGTTGTCCCGCAAGGTAGCTCTTCCCGCGACCCTTCCTGCAACCAAAGATAGAAAAGGTACAGGTGCAGGGTATTACAGCGTCGGTTCGGCATCGTCCACCAAGAACTCTTTCAGAGACGCGTCCTCGAGTTCTTATTACCGTTACACAGGATCTGCTGGAGCTACGGGCACTGCGGGGACTGTTCGAGTTGCTGGAGTTGCTGGAATGAACGGGGCTACTACAAAGAGTACTTTTGCGGCACCCGGTAATTCTGTCGTTGGCAATACTGTTAGCAGTGGTGCCGGCAAGGGAACAGCAGTTGTTCATCAGAGTGCCATTCACAATCGGAGGAGAGAGGCCATACAATGATGTCTTTACCATTAAATACGTTTCCTGCCACCCTGCTGACGCTGCCTCATCTAAATTATATGGCAATTTTGCCGGAGATTATCCTGTTGGGTGGAGCGCTATTTATCATGTTGCTCACTTCGCTGTCCAGGCGACCTATGAACAACACGGCAGCTATGGGTTGGACGATCATGACTGCCTGTGTGGCGTTGGGCTTCAGTATTTATCAATGGGTACAGGTAACTCCACATGGTGCGTATGTTGCCTTTGACAGCAGTCTTGTTGTAGATGGTCTGAGCTCAATGGTGGCAGTGTTGGTCTCCTCCAGTGTGGTTGTAGCTGCCCTTATGGAGGAAGGTTGGCTTCGACGTCAGGGTAGGGTATCTCCTGAGATCTATATGCTTACGCTGGTATCCGCGGCTGGTGCAATGCTGATGGGTGCGGCCAATGATCTGATAGTGGTGTTTCTGGGATTGGAGATCATGTCGATTGGCCTCTATGTGCTTGCCGCTTATGATTACAGGCGCAAACAGTCTGGTGAGGCCGCATTGAAATACCTGATACTGGGAGGACTGTCGTCGGCTATATTTCTTTACGGCATAGCGCTTACTTATGGAGCTACGGGTACCATGAATCTTGCTGGGATTGCAAGCTACCTGTCCAAGAATATATTACTTCACGATGGTTTACTGCTTGCCGGTATAGCGATGATGCTGGTAGGTCTCTGTTTCAAGGTGGGCGCGGTGCCGTTTCATATGTGGGCACCCGATGTCTACCAGGGCTCCCCCAGTCCGGCAACTGGATATATGGCTTCTGTGGCAAAGATAGGTGGATTTGCCGCGCTACTGAGAATATTCATCTCGGCTCTGGGTAGTTATCGCTCCGACTGGCAGCCGGCTATATGGATCATTGCGGCGGCAACGTTGATTCTCGGTGCGGTAATGGCTCTTGTACAGAAGGATATAAAGCGTATGCTTGCATACTCCTCTATAAACCATGCTGGCTTCATCTTACTGGGTCTGGCTGCTGCTTCGACGGCGGGTGTTTCAGCCTCTTTGTACTATGTATTTGTCTATTCCTTTATGGTCATGGGCAGTTTTGCCGTCGTAAGCGTCGTGGGCGGAAGCTCTGACAGTGCACACGATCTGTCCAATTACAGGGGACTTCATCGGAGATCTCCATGGCTGGCCTGGGCACTTGCCCTTATGCTCCTGGCCCAGGCTGGTATACCCCTTACTACCGGATTTATAGCAAAACTGGAGGTGCTGGCAGCATCTATAGGTGCCCATGTAACCTGGCTCGCGGTAGTAGCCATGGTTACCGCTGCTATTGCAGCATTTTTCTATCTTCGTGTAGTGTTACTCATGTTCTCTACTGCTACGCCCGGCTCTTCCGGTGAGCTGTCGGATGAACATTCAGGGGAAGAGGCTGTTCCCATAGGGGTAACTGCATCTGCTCTTGGGGTAGAATCAGTTGCAGGCATGGCATCCTCATCGGTCTCTGCAACTTTATCCGCTGCTGGTGGCAGTGCAAAGGGAAGTGCAAAGGGAACGGTATCGGAGGATCCGACAGGACACCTGCGTGCAGCCGATCAACCGGTGGCCTATCCCGTAGAGGGGATTGCGTCTAGTAAGATAGCT
>JAMCPC010000086.1:0-6240 GCA_023379725.1 Actinomycetota bacterium | reverse complement strand
ATGCTCTTATGGACGACATGGAAAATGCAGCCACTTTGCCGGAGGGGGATGATAGTATCTATATACCGCCGAGCACTGCGGTTGCAATAGCTATATGTGCTGCAGTTACGTTATTTTTCGGTATTGTACCAGCCTCGCTTACTGCTATGGCTCATGCGGCTACGATGCTCATCAGGTGATAATTGCTTAACGATCCTGAGACTGTTTACTATCAAGGCTCTCCCGGGGCTTTTAGTGAGGCTGCGATACTTAGACATTGGCCTGGCTCCACTCCGGTAGGCCTTAGAACCTTTAAAGATGTATTCAAAGCATTGAATGACGATCCCCAGGCGATAGCTTTACTGCCCATAGAAAATGCATACAGGGGGCCCGTATATGACGTACTTGATCTGTTGACCGTCTCTCCTGCTTCTATCTGGGCTGAGGCTGTTCAGCCGGTAGAATTGGCTCTTATGGCTTATGGACACGACGATATATCGCGTATACGCAGGGTACGCTCTCATCATCAGGCTCTTATGCAGAGCCAAGTATTTTGCGAGGAGCATGGCTTTGTGGTCGAAGTAGCTTTGGATACTGCTGGAAGCGCACAGGAGTTGCTGGATTCCAGAGAGGAAGATTTAGCTGTAATAGCCAGTCCCAGAGTAGCTGATATTTATGGTCTGAAAATCGTAAGGAGTGGCATACAGGATCATGCTGGGAACCGAACCAGATTTTGGCTGTTGAGTCAATCGGCTATAGATATACCTTCGCCACTCCATAAGACGAAGGCTACTATCATTTTTGATGTTCCAGATAAGCCGGGTACTTTAGTCTCATACCTGGAGTTGTACCGCAGGACAGGATTGAATTTGTCCAAGGTGGAGTCTCGTCCAAGGCCAGGAACTTCGTTTGCTTATAGATTTTGGATAGACATAGTCGGAAATCCTGACCTGCTTGATGAGGTATGGCATGAGGGGAACAGCCTTGTAGAGTGGTCTCGTAGGCTCGGCGTCTATCCAGTTTTGAGCGAGTAGTGGTTATTGTCTTTGCTGTGGTACTCGTGGGAGTGCTCTCGTAGGCTCGGCGTCTATCCACTCTATCCAGTTCTATATATCCAGTTTTGAGCGGATTAGCACTGTCTTCGTTGTGTGCTATAATAAAAGAGACACTTGGATGAAGTGCTAAGTTATCGTAGGTCATCCAGCTGTCATCATCCAGAGCGGCTGAGGGACGGGCCCTGTGAAGCCGCGGCAACCTGTGTTGCTGTCTACGGACAGGAACACTGGTGCCAATGCCCGACCGATGATGAGGAGATTGGATATGGAATTTATCACTGGATTGAAGTGCAAGGAATGCGGGAGAATGTACCCCGCAAAGGCTTTACACGTATGTGACTTCTGTTTTGGTCCACTTGAAGTGGACTACGATTACGATGCAATAAAGGGTAGTATCAGCAGAGAGTCGATTGAAGCTGGCCCACGAAGCATCTGGCGCTACTCTGCGTTGTTGCCGGTCGAGGGTGATGACAATCTGTCCATGGGAACCGGGTTTACCCCACTGGTCAGAGCGGAACGCCTGGGGGCAGAATTGGGCTTGCCATTTCTTTGGGTGAAGAACGATACTGCCAACCCTACAGGCTCATTCAAGGATCGAGTAGTCTCTGTGTCACTGGCAAAGGCACGTGAACTCGGATTCAAGGTAGTGGCCTGTGCATCTACAGGCAATTTGGCAAATGCCGTGGCTGCGCACTCTGCCCGTGCCGGTATAGAATCATTGGTGTTTATTCCATATGACCTGGAAGTAGCAAAGGTAGTGACTACTGCGGTCTATGGTGGTCACCTGGTGGCGGTGGACGGAAATTACGATGACGTGAATAGGCTATGCGCCGAGTTGACCAGCGAACACGATGATTGGGCTTTTGTCAATGTAAACGTCAGACCCTATTATGCTGAAGGTTCCAAGACGCTTGCTTTTGAAGTAGCAGAGCAGATGGGGTGGCATGCCCCTGACCATGTCGTGGTTCCCGTAGCATCTGGTAGCCAGCTTACCAAGATAGCCAAGGGATTCAAAGAGCTATATGCCGTAGGTCTACTTGACGAAGAACCTCATGTCAGGATTTCGGGTGCTCAGGCGCTTGGCTGCTCTCCTGTAGCTGAGGCATTCAAGTCGGGTAAGGATGTCATCAGGCCGGTGAAACCAAATACCATCGCCAAATCGCTTGCAATCGGCAATCCGGCTGATGGATGGTATGCCCTGGACACTGTCCGCTCCACGGGAGGATCGTTTGCAAGTGTGACAGATGAGGAGATTATCGAAGGGATAAAGATACTGGCAAGGACAGAGGGGATCTTTGCCGAGACCGCTGGTGGAGTGACGATTGCCTCGTTGATCAAACTGGTATCCGAGGGCGCTATCAGGCCGGACGAAAGTGTGGTCATTTTTATTACTGGTCATGGCTTGAAGACCGTTGAGGCTTTGACGAGTTCGGTGCATCCTACGGTTACTATTGCGCCAAAGATGGATGCATTTGCAGAGGCAATGGCCGGACGACTGGCAGGGTTGTAGGGAGGACTGCAGAGCAGGGTCGTAGGGCAGGGTTGTGGTAAATACCGTGTAACGATGCAAGTTGCTGTATGGACATGATTGATATGGCAATGAAAGATTAGCGTGTAACGATAGGAAGCAAATAGAGCAAAGAAAAAGGAGAGCATGAAATGAGCATTACAGTCAGGATCCCATCACAGTTAAGGGAGCTTACCGACGGGTTGGGCGAGATATCCCTGTCGGGAGCTACCGTAGGCGAGACCTTGAAAGCACTTGACTCAAAGTACCCCGGTATCGGAGAGAGGCTATTTGATGAAGCAGGTAATTTAAGGAGATTCGTCAATGTATTTTTGGCAGATGAAGATGTACGGTTTCTTGATGGGCTGGACACGCCCGTACAGGATGGGCAAACGATCTCCGTAGTTCCTGCAGTGGCGGGTGGCCACTAGTGGCAGTAGATACGGTACGATTTGCAAAGTCGTCTTAATAGTGATTAACTATTAGCAGTCGAACTGCTAGAGTGCTAATGGTTGGTATAATACTCAAGTAGTTAGTTTGTTGTCTCGGTAGCCTATCGGACAGAGGTGTTCCTTGGGCGAGCGAGGCAATTACGTGAGTAGTACCGGTTAAAAAAGGATATGAGGAAGAGGAGAATAAAATGCCAAAATTGATTACATTTGATGAGCAGGCTCGTAGGGCACTGGAGGAAGGCATGAACAAACTAGCCGATGCCGTCAGAGTGACACTAGGACCAAAGGGTAGAAACGTTGTATTGGACAAGAAGTGGGGCGCTCCCACTATTACCAATGACGGAGTATCCATAGCCAAGGAGATCGAGCTGGAAGACCCCTTTGAAAAAGTAGGTGCGGAGTTGGTCAAGGAAGTCGCCAAGAAGACCGACGACGTAGCCGGTGACGGTACCACTACCGCTACCGTTCTAGCTTGGGCGATGGTCCATGAGGGTCTACGTAATGTGGCTGCAGGCGCCAATCCAATGTCGTTGAAGAAGGGAATAGAGGCGGCCGTGGAGACAGCAATTGATTCGGTGCACTCTATAGCCAGAGAGACAGATTCCAAGGATCAGATATCCCAGGTAGCTGCCATATCTGCTGCCGACAGTGAGATAGGTGAGATGATTGCTGAAGCGATTGACAAGGTGGGTAAGGATGGTGTGATTACCGTAGAGGAGTCGCAGACCTTTGGCATGGAAATGGATCTGGTGGAAGGTATGCGTTTTGACAAGGGATACATATCCCCATACTTTGTGACCGATCCGGAGAGGATGGAGGTCGTACTGGAGGACCCCTACGTGCTTTTTGTAGGCAGTAAGATTTCGGCAGTACGTGATCTGTTGCCAGTTCTCGAGAAGGTGATGCAGACCGGTAAGCCGCTCGTAATCATAGCAGAGGACGTCGAAGGTGAAGCTCTGGCCACTCTGGTAGTAAATAAGATAAGAGGAACGTTCAAGAGCGTGGCTGTCAAGGCACCTGGCTTTGGTGAGCGTCGTAAGGCCATGCTGAACGACATGGCAATACTGACCGGAGGTGAGGTCATCAGTGAAGAGATAGGCCTGAAGCTGGACAGTGTATCGCTGGATCTACTGGGTAAGGCTCGTAAGGTAGTGGTCACCAAGGATGAAACTACCATTGTAGAGGGAGCTGGATCTGACGACGATATTAAGGGTCGCATAAACCAGATCAAGGCCGAAATCGAGAATACCGATTCTGACTATGACAGAGAGAAGCTGCAGGAGCGTCTGGCCAAGTTGTCAGGTGGAGTTGCGGTAATAAAGGTAGGTGCCGCTACTGAGGTGGAGCTGAAGGAGAAAAAGCATCGCATAGAGGATGCAGTATCTACCACCAAGGCTGCAATCGAGGAAGGAGTGGTTCCCGGTGGAGGAGTTGCGCTGCTTCGTGCACAAAAAGCCATTCTGGAGAAGGCAGAGAAGCTGGAGGGTGATGAGTCCACGGGAGCACGCATCGTTGCCAGGGCAGTAGAAGAGCCCTTGAAGCAGATTGCGGTCAATGCCGGCATGGAAGGCGGAGTTGTGGTAGACAAAGTGCGCAACTTGCCGGGCAATGCTGAAGGCCTGAATGCAGCTACCGGTGTCTATGAGGATCTGTTCAAGGCAGGAGTGATAGATGCCGCTAAGGTTACCCGTTCTGCTCTTCAAAATGCCGCATCGATAGCAGCACTATTCCTTACTACAGAATCTGTCATAGTAGACAAGCCAGAAGACAAGGCTCCGGCTATGCCAGCGGGCGGAGGAATGGAAGACTTCTAGGAATACCAATAGCCCAACCCTGAAAACTGCCTTCCTGTCCTCTACTGGTTAGGTCGGCAGGGGAATTAAGTGAAAAGGGGTGCCTCTTTGGAGGTGCCCCTTTTGGTCGCAAGTAACCAGGTGGACATTCTTTGAGGTTATGAAGTCCGATGAAGCATGTTATACTCAATAGGACTGAAGCACACAGAGAGTGTATGTCCCTGGTCGGACCCAGGGAGGATCTCAGATTAAGAGAGGAATGGATATGGACGACCTGAATAGCATGGATGACGGTAAAGAGAGCACATCGCGGTATCCAGAGAGCCGTGCTGGATTAGCTTCGCATGAGGGACTGTGTGTGCTTCATTTATTCTGTCGCTCTGAGGTAACAGATACGGACGTTCAGGGTGTGATTGATGCACTCAAGTCGTTCAATGCTACAGGTGGACAGTCACTCTCCATTGCTATGTTGGGTCATAAGTCGGATATAGGAATAATGGCTCTGGCACCGGATATGTGGATGCTTCGTGAATTGCAGACCTCTGTAAAACGTGCTGGCCTGGCAATCGATTATTCATACCTGTCATTGACCGAAGTCTCCGAATATGCTGAAGGGTTACCTGAGCAGGTTCTCAATGCGCGCCTGTACCCGCAACTTCCACCTGAGGGAATGAATACATTCTGCTTTTACCCCATGTCCAAGCGTAGGCAACCTGGACGTAACTGGTATGTACTTACATTTGATGAGCGTAGGTCACTGATGCAGGGTCATGGGAGAATCGGAAGGGAATATAGAGGTAAGGTAGTACAGCTGGTTACCGGTTCTACGGGGTTGGATGATTACGAATGGGGTGTATCTCTCTTTGCAACGGGTCCGGATGAGATTAAGGCATGCGTGTACGAGATGCGGTTTGATCCTGCATCAGCACACTATGGTGATTTTGGACCCTTCTATACAGGTGTGGTAGCTCCGATTGAGGATGTACTCGCTAGCCTCTCATGATTCCACCTTCTCGATTTCGCCCTTGCCGGTGTGGTAGCTCCGATTGAGGATGTGTTCGGTAGCTGCGTGTGGCATCTATTTTGCACAGGCTGAAAATACTGTATAATGATCTTGCGGTCACTGTCGAGATTTACGGTGGCAGTAGCGCTGTATCAGTAATGTTGCGCTCGTAGCTCAATTGGACAGAGCATCTGACTACGGATCAGAAGGTTGGGGGTTCGACTCCCTCCGAGCGCGCCAGATAAGTGCAGACCACAGGGTATAAATGAGGAGTGGAGATAGGCAAGCACTTGTGGCAATCCTTAAATTATCCTTTAAGGGTTGTTCCATGCCTGATTGAGCTTACGAGTAAGTTCGGCTCTTCGGATTCTGGCGGGGAGTATATAGAATCTCATCTAGAGTATCACCCAAATTTGGACAAAGATGCGGCTCCTCGCGTTCTGGTAGGGAC
>JAMCPC010000085.1 GCA_023379725.1 Actinomycetota bacterium | reverse complement strand
GGTGTCGATACTGATACTGATACTGAAGGTACTGCACATGCTGATGCCGGGTGATTCAGGCATTACAGAAGCGGGTAGCGCAGAGATAGTTTGTGGCTCTATTGTATTCTGTAGCGAGGGATTCTTTAGCGGACGCTCGGATATAGATTCCAAGCTCCTCAAGGAGTCAGGGAGTGACAGGGTAGTATTCCTCCCTACTGCAGCTGCATACCAAAGTGTCGAGCATTCGATTGAAATTGCACGTGACAGGTGGGCAGAGGCTGGAGCATCTCTGTACAGTATTCCTATTCTTGCGAGGCGGGATGCTGAAGACAGTTCTTATGCTCAGGTACTGAGAGATGCACGTTTAATATCGATTGGCGATGGGTCATTACCCCATCTGCGTTCCGTGCTGCATCGTTCGGCAGCGCTGGATAGTATATTGAGTGCCTGGCATTCCGGAGCTGTGATAGTGGGCGAGGGAGCCGGTGCTATGGCGCTCTGTAACCCAATGATTGATACGCGGGGAGGAGCATTGACTGTAGGCTTGGGGTTGGTAAGAGGTATTGTAGTACTCACTGATCTTGGGCATGAGTCGACTGAAAAGGTTCACAGGTCAATAGCTTTAGCTGCTCCAGATCATTGTGTAGTAGGAGTGGAGAATGCAACTATGCTGGTGAGAGATATGGCTGGGCAGTGGTCTGTGTATGGTGATGGTCATGTGAGGATCTTCAAACATGGCCAAAATGCCGACATGGATGAGCTTCGGCAGGTGGAGGTAGCCTGACCAGGGTGGGGCCGACCTGATCAATCCTGCCTTGATCAATCCTGATCAAGAAGACTGTATTTTGATTGAGAGTATGCGGTGCGTGACTGTTGGGGGGACACCGTTGGCACTGGCATTGGCGTTGCCATCGGCAACTATCTTGTTCACTACGCTCATACCGGATGTCACATGGCCGAATAGGGTATAGTTGGGGGGCAGACTATTTCCAGAGGAACCGTCCACTATGAAAAACTGACTACCATTGGAACTTGTAGATCCAGAATTCGCCATGGCTACAGAACCGTTTGGATACTGTGGCGTACCGGCAGGTGCCTTTGGAGGCACGCTTCCCGTGTATGAGTAACCCGGATCTGATCCCGATCCTCCGTTTGTCTGATTACGACTGCCTGTCTGAGCCATGAAACCAGGAATTACCCTCATAAAAGCGTTGCAGTTGTAGTAGCCCTTGTTGGCCAGAAAGACGAAATTGTTCACAGTCTTCGGGTCGTTCTTTGCATTGAGGGCTATGTCGAATGTGCCTATATCGGTATTGACGACAGCAGTGTAGTTTAGTGAAGTGTTTATCGTCATTGGTGGTGGGCTTGAAAAGCTCATAGGCTTCAATGGGGTAGTGGGGCTCGAGGGACAGCCTGCCTTTTGTGCTACGGCATCAGCAGCTTGCTGGGCCTTGGCAGCTGACGAGGATGATGGAGTTGTGGTGGTGGACGATGATGGAGTTGTGGTGGTGGTCGACTTGTTGGTCAGCTTTACGCTATGCTTTGGATGCGATGAGCTGAATCCTCCGGAGGCAGCGTAGACACCGAATCCTATTACTACAATTACACCGATAATGCCAAACCTTCGTATTGTGGCCTGCCTCTTTTGTGCCTTTGCCTCAGCCTCTCGTTTTCTGTTGCGAGCCTCCTTCTGCCGGGCTCTCTTTAGCGCTTTTGAATTGGTATTACTAGACATCATCTATTAAAGATAGCCGTTATTCTCCTGTCATGCACATCAGGTTGTATATCGATCGGCTAAAAGCGTGGATAAAGGCGTGAGCAAAAGTGGTTCGTCCCGCAAATAAACATGCCTTTGAAAATCTTCCCATAGAAATGTTTCCGATGGTATGAATAAAGTTATGCTATTTACGAGACAGACCACTAGTGTGTTGTATTGTTGCTGGTAGGCAACTTGCTGGAGGTACGTCTCCAGCTGACTGTAGGGGATATTGCTCTGATGTCTACACGGTCACGGTACCTTCCCGCCAGCGATAAAAGTCGTTGGATGGAGTCGTCAGTGAGCAAATGTGGTACCAGACCGAGATCTAGTAGTTTGGTATGAGTGGCTTCATAGAAGTGCTCATCTGCCTCTACACGGGGGTCCTCCACATGCTGAATTTCTACCCCATTACCGTATACGGCTGCAACCTTCTCTGCCAGATCAAGAACCGAGAAGGACTCAGTGAATTGGTTGAATACTCTGTATTCTCCCTTTGAGGGTGGGTTTATTACAGCAAGCTCGATACAGGCCAACGTGTCTCGTATATCCAGCATTCCCCTGGTCTGACCCCCCTTACCGTAAACGGTTAAAGGTCTTCCAACTACCGCCTGTACACAGAATCTGTTCAGTACTGTACCAAATACAGCGTCATAATCGAGGCGTGTAGCCAGATCATCGTGTAGTGCAGTTTCTTCGGTGTACTGTCCATATACAATCCCCTGATTCAGGTCGGTTGATCTGAGCCCCCATATCTTGCATGCAAACATTATATTGTGGCTGTCATGTACCTTGGATAGATGGTAGAACGAGCCAGGCTGTTTTGGATATGGCAAAAGATCCTTTCTGCCCTTGTGCTCTATCTCTATGAATCCTTCCTCAATAGCTACATTGGGAGATCCGTACTCTCCCATTGATCCCAGTTTTACCAGATGAATGGTGGGATCCTGCTCTGCGATGGTGTAAAGCACGTTCAAGTTGCCGATTACGTTGTTGTGTTGGGTGTAGACGGCATGCTGGCGGTCGATCATTGAATATGGTGCCGAACGTTGCTCACCAAAGTGCACCACTGAGTCTGGCTCAAAATTGCTAAATGTCTGTTCGACAAATGGTGCATCGGTAAGGTCGCCAATGTATAATTCAATATCTTTGCCGGTCAGCTCTCTCCAACGTCTGATCCTTGTTTGTGCTTGTACTATGGGCACCAAGCTGTCGACACCCATCTCCAGGTCGTACTGGCGTCTGACAAAGTTGTCCACTATTCCAACGTCGTGTCCATGTTGCGACAGATATAATGCTGTTGGCCATCCGAGGTAGCCATCACCTCCAAGAACCAGTATCCTCATATTCGTCACTTCCTTTCAGATATGTATTGAGTAGGCTTCAGTTGGTAGCCAGTAAACCAGTCAACCCATTGTTAAAACCCATTTATACTATTAAACACCATTTACTGGCTAAAATAAAGTATTACAGGTAATTCTGTGAATTACCTGAGATGCATCTTTGTTGGAGGTTAATTTTTTATGCTGCTCTTTGCCGCGGAAATGACCTTAGCGGGCGTGCCTCGCAGATATGAATTCTTTGTGCCCAGTTAGTAACGATGCCAGTGAGCAACGATGCCAGTGAGCACATAATCTTCGTTTATCACGACGTGCTCGCTACGGCGGGCTCTGGGTTGCTGATAAGACAAAAATACATAAAATTCTAGATAAGTGATTGCGCATGTGCGCATATGCTGTATAATACAAACTATGGAATATACTCTCGATCCGGTTATGCAGGTGCAGTCTGATATATGCAAGGCACTGAGCGACCCCAAGAGACTGGCCATACTGCATGCACTTCGTGAATCTGAATTATCTGTAGGAGAGCTGGCTGAGCACATAGGTTGTCATATGCCAAATGTCAGCCAGCATCTTGCAGTGTTACGTTCTGCAGGATTGGTGACTGTTAGGCGTGATGGCAATGTGGCATATTACTCACTGGCAAATCCCAGGATTCTGGATGCATGCGATATTATATTTGAGGTGATATCCTCAAATCATATGGATCGGTCGGCAACTGTTGGATTGTCCTGAGTGCAGATACTGTTGGTACTACATTTTACTGGGCGTGACCAGATAGGGAGTTGTAAGAGAAAGGCTGATATATCAGTATGTTCAGAAGAAAAGATAATGCAGATACAGGAAGCAACAAGTTGAAAGGAGATGATGATATCATTATGACAACATCGACAGCTACCAAGCAGGAGAGACAGCATAAGGTGCTTGTTTTTACTACACCGAGTTGTCCTTGGTGCAAGAGGGCAAAATCATATTTACGTGATAAGAGTATTCCCTTCCGTGAGGTGGATGTGAGTAGGGATCCGGCTGCTGCCCGTGACCTCATACGTCGATCTGGTCAGATGGGTGTGCCGGTTGTAGAGATAGATGGTAGGCCGGTGGTAGGTTTTGACAAGGCACGTATCGACAGTTTGCTCGGATTGCGGTAGGATTGCGGTAGGAGGAAGAAATGACTGAAGAGAATGTAGGAGTTCAGCCTCTCGGTAGCCGGGTGTTGCTGCGCATACTGGAGGAGGAGAGCGTCACTCCCAGTGGTCTGGTATTACCTGACACCGCGAAAGAGAAGCCTCAGCGAGGCAGGGTGGTTGCTGTAGGTGATGATGAAGAAGAGATCAAGGTATCCGTGGGAGATGATGTCCTTTATCCAAAATACAGTGGTACCGAATTAAAGATATCCGGCGAAGATTACCTGATCATAGATTCCACTGATCTTTTGGCCACTATCAAGACAGCTGCGGTATCGGTTATATGAGTCATCTCTGACGTCTCTTAGCGCTCAGTGATCTTGCCATCCCTGCTTACGCAGTCCTATGTATCCACATTGGACTCGTTACGCGGATTGGGCAACTTCCATGCTCGTAGCCAAGCTGCAGAATCAGGTCCGCTGAGCGATGGTGATTCACCTTTGGCGTGCCGCTTTGTGGCGTTCCACCAGTCTGTGCTGGATTCGTCTGCCAGGCGTGCCAGCGATTTGTATATGAGATCGTTGACGTGACGTACATTTTGATCATCGGAGTATATTATGGGATGCCCAAAGGTGACCCTGGTGGAGCCCGGCGATACTTGAGAACGCTCCTTTGACATAATTTGATAGGTGCCGCTTATATGTATTGGTATGATAGGACGTTTGGTGTGTTCGGCAATGTACGCAGCACCACCGCGAATCTCTTGTAACCATCCGTCAGGTGAGCGCCCCCCTTCTGGGAATATGACCAGGTTCCAGCCATCTTGGATAAGTGAGATGGCCAATTTTGCAGATGTACGATCAGGTCGCTTGCGTTCTACGGGAATTGCGCCCAGCGTCAGGGAAAAAAGGTGTGCCTTCCACGTTCGGTCGAAGAAATAGTCTGCAGCAGCTGCTACTGCGATCTTTCGGCTGAATGTCCCTGGAAGTATTGACAGGATCAGCGGGGTATCCAGATGGCTGCTGTGGTTGGCAACGAAAATTACTGGAGGCTCGACCAGGTCAAGCTCGCTGGCTCCTTTGATGGATGGTCTGGCAATGGCATACATGCTCGGACGCAACAGACCCTTTATATATGCCGATCGCAGTTTGCAGGCAATGGGGGATCTCGACCATGAAGTATCGTATTCAATACCGATAGAACGTTTCGGTAGGGGAGCCGGTACTTTTACGGGCCATGTTGGTTTCTTGAAGGGAAAGTCAGGTGGCATGGCCAGATGTACTTCCTGCCCGGGTGGGCCATGTTGGTTTCTTGAAGGGAAAGTCAGGTGGCATGGTAGATCTCAGCTCACTTCAGCCATCATCAGGGGAGGGACTCGTATGTGGGTGATAGTGGGAGAGCCGCCGACGCTGTCTTCGGCCATTTCGAGTGCATCTGCCAATGTGGAGGCCGGTCTGAACCCCAATCGTTTTACCGCTTTGGTATTTCCGCCGACCACTATGACGCTGGAGAGATGATCGAGTGCGTGTGCAGTCCAGTACCACATGTAGAAGGGGTGCACTCCGTGGTAAGCGTGACCGGTTCGGTAGAGCTCACGATACCAGGGGTCAGTGGCATAGGATTCCTCATATTTGGATATTTCGGCAGGATTTGTGGTATCGGCCAGCACTTCCTCAAAGAAATCTATATAGCTTGGGTGGTGAGCGGTATTGAAAGCCAGTGGGGTGGGATGTCTCATGATGACGACACCTCCTTCCCGTACAAGAGGTTTGCCTATGTACATGTTAAACAGGTAGCCGAGACCGAGACAGGCTACGAGGATTGGATTCATGATCGAATTGACATTGTATGGCGATATGTACGGAAGACCCATGGTTAGTATGTCTGTCTGACCATCTACATTTACCAGTTGCTGCTTGAGCACGTTGTCTATGGTAACCTGATGTACTGCTTCTACCTCACCGGCCTGAATTGAGGTCAGTTGCAGCGGAGCCTTTATCGAGTGAAAAAGAGCTCGTCTTGCTCTGTCACCCATAATGGATAAGGCCTTGGATGATGCTATGAATGAAGCTCTGTCTTTGGGTCCCCACTCCCACTCCCTTTTTTGAAGAAAGGAGAATTGAGGGGGAAAGGTATTGGTATTCAGGGTCGTCTCAATTTGGAATACTTTGATGCCCTGTTCTTTTATATACCTACCCATTCTCCAGTTGGCACTGTGCAACTCTGAATGGTGCATGTCCATGAATGACTTGCTGTTCAGCATCGTCTCGACATTATGGTGGTGACGGACGCTGCGATAGCTTGCAAGCCCGGTAGCGACGCTTTTATGGCCACCATCCATCGGAACGAGGTTTATGTTTACATAGACGAGGAGGTCAGATGTAGCTGCTCGTTTGTTTATTTCTACCTCCTCACCCAGATCGGTAGTACCTAGAAAGACCAATCCGTCAGGATCCTCTGCGTCGTGCTGCATAAGAAGTCCATAGGGTGCGAATGCATCGTATATTCTGTCACCCAGAGCATGGCGAAGCTCCTGTTCAGTCATTCTACGATGTAAGCTGAGTGCAGCTATAAGTGCCACATCCTCTATTCCAGCATCTGCCGCGAGTTCCAGTACCTCTTCTATCACGAGTTGGCGTACGTCAGGCTGTTGCATAGGAGGTAGTGGCAGCGATACATCGTCAAACGCTATGGTCAGCCGCATGCCGGGGTGAAGGAGTGATTTGAGCGGTTGTGAATCTCCAATAGGGTGAGACAGTGCATTACGTATATGCTCTGTCGGATCCTCCAGCGGCTTGAGCGGGTCGGGAGGATATACGATCCTGCTTTGCTCAGGCGGCAATCTTTCAAGTAGGTAGCCCTCACCGTTCCAGAATAGAACTGGTGGCGTGGTGCGATCTACTTCCAGAACGTAGCCAGGTCTTGGACTCAAATATTTTCTCCTTTGCTCTCATGTATATCTTTGCTCTTATGCATATCTGTTCCACCAATAACCATATATTCACCAGTGCCAGGGAATGGGCATATTTCTTCCGGGAGCTTATGTATATCTGTTCCAATAATAACCGTAGGCTCCAGCCAGCCAAATGACTCATTTTCTGGTCGTGATGCACCTTGGGAGTTCATCGGAGTGCTGTTTACGGGACAGAGCATTATCTTACTCATATTCGTGTTTTTCCAGTCGACTTGTATGTGTTGCGGTGAATGATCGATGTGCTTTTCGCTCCAGATCAAAGACTATTTTTACTGCACCTCTGGAGCCCGCTGTGGCAGCGTGTTCGATGGCCTCCTCGTACCTTTCCAGCGGATAGGCTGCACTGACAAGCCTTCCCAGATTGGCTTCGTAGGCAAGCTCTATGGCCATATCGAAGGTTCTACGTGTATTTCCGTTTATTTTCTCCATTCCATAAGTGTAGCTGCCGGTAATAGATAGCTCTCTATGCCATAAGGGGGACAGATCTATTGCTGTCTTGTATCCCATTCCTACTAACACTATGTGTCCACCAGGTCTCAGCATTTCAAGCGATTGCTCTATAGACCGACGGCTGCCGACACAGTCAAATACAATGTCTGCTCCATCCTGTACGGTCATACCAGCTACAGTCGAATGCCTAGAGCGTCTTATCGCCCTTGATATCTCGTCCGATCCAGGTGCCTGGTCGGCACCGAGGCTGAGAGCCAGGTCACGCTGGTGTGGATACTTTGCAGAGGCTATAATGCGTCCGACTTCCGTGTATTTCCTGAGTGCAGCTATGACAGTCAATCCCAAAGTTCCACTCCCTATTACTCCTACGAGAGAGTCGGGCATCAGCGGTAGAGACAGAGCAGCGTGAATCGCACATGCAGTTGGCTCGACCATGACGGCATCTGCATCGGACATTTCGGACGGTATAGGATGAATCTGGCTGTCATGAGCTACCAGTCCTGACACTGACCACCCCCCACCTGTGTCTGAACAATACCCAATCATGAGACCAGGGTGCAGGTGACCGCTGGTGATGTTAATGCATTGCCCGGTATTGCCGGCAGCACAGTAGCGGCAGGGAGGGTCGATTCCCCTGGCAGCACAGGACAGCACAGGCTCTATCACAACGCGTTGTTTATCAGATGATCCTGATATTGTTCCTACAATTTCATGTCCGGGAACAAAGGGAAAACTTACCAGCTGTTCATAGTAGCGTGAGCTCTTTCCTTCAAGTAGAGATATATCTGAACCACATATACCGGCCAGGATTGGTTTTATGTGCTGCCATTGAGGACCGGGTAGTGCAGGCCGGTCTATATCGAGTAGCCTAAGTGGAGATACGTTTACACCTCTCTGGGTGCTGGCCAGTCTGGAGATTATTCGTGAAGCTGCAATACGGGGTATATTGTGCTCAAATAGCAAGCCCTTCATCTGCTGTCTCTTCCTGTTCCTCTTACTTTGCTTGTGCCCTTACTCTCCTTTGAAGCAAGTCTGGGTGTTGTTCTTGTATCTCTTACCTCTGCTGAAGCAAGTCTGGGTGCTACCTGGTCAGACCTATCAGGAGATGCCGTGTGCCGTCTTGTACCGGCATCACCAGCATCCGGCTTGCCTGGTGCATACCTGGATCCGCCCTGTCGAGCCTGCGACATTATGCCAAATGCTCTGGAGAGCAGGAAACCAGTCAAACTTTGTCCATTGGACAGTGGCGGGATTGCTGTCAACTGCTTGGCCTGCGGTGCGGCAGTCTTCCAGTTCTCGCTGTGCCAACCGCGTTTTTTGGCCATAGCGGATAGTTTTTGATCTGCATTTACCGCTACGGGGAAACCAACTGATTCCAAGAGTGGCAGATCGGATACCGAGTCTCCATATGCAACAGATTGTGATAGGTCAATGTCGTTTGCTTCTGCGTACCTGGCCAGCAACAACGCCCGTGCCTCTCCGGTGGGAGGCGGTGCAGCGAGCCTTCCCGTCGCTCTCTTGTCCCTGACATCCAGTCTGGCACAGATGATCTCATCGAATAGCGGCTGCAGGGGGGCAACCAAAAAGTCCAGGGAACCGGTGATGAGTACGGTGCGATGTCCCAAGTTGCGATGCTTTTTTAGTCTTGCAAGACCAGCAGGATAAGATCTGTTCATGATGTAAGAATGAAAGAACTCCAAAGCGTCTTTCTGCAGTGCGTCGATATCTGCGTTTTCGTAGAATCTGTAAAAAGTGCGTAGAAAGTCGCCCCTGTCTTTTCTGTCCATCGCAACCAGTCTGGGTAGCTGCACGACCAACTTTGATATAACCGACAAGCGATCTGACCCATTAAGGTGTCTGGTGGCCAGCCAGACATATGAGTCCACTACGTTTGCCGATACAAGTGTATTTTCAAGGTCAAATACGGCCATCTCTCTATCAGGAGAGAGTATGGCCTTCAAAGCTCTACCAGACCTGGATACGCTTCGTGTAGATGTCGGAGATGTTCGTACTCGCGCATGGTTTACTACAGATGGTAGGTGAATTTGTCTTACGTAGGTGGTCCAGTCAATGGTAGCTGGGTCGAAACAGTACTCTCTTTTGTCGTTATCCTGCAACATGGAGTACAGAGCAAGCAGGCGATCGATCATAAACACAGCATCTGTCTCTGTGTATGCACCGTACAACTCTGCATAGGTCAATGCCCTCTGTGCTTTTGTGCGTGATTCTTCTAATCGGGCAGAGAGATCTTGTCCAAATGAGTGTACTGGTACGGTGCTATTTATGCGTTCCAGCAACGATAGTACCTTGATCGATCGTTTCAACTGCGTCTGTACTCTTCCCCTTCCCGGAAACGACCACTCGGGCACATCGATTGGCTGGCCATCGGCATCATATAGGGGGTTGGCTGAGAACCACTCCTTTACCAGATCGACCAATGTCCCGTAACGAAGTGGATTGCGTGATCCGGTCGCAACATGATAGACAGCCACAGGGGGATTGCCAGCCTGTGATGTCGTATTGGCGGATCGTAGAGGTGTCGATATCGAGGATTGCTCGTCTTCGGGAAAAGATGGGCCATGTGCTGCTACGGCCAGGATGGCAGAGACTACCATATCTACCGGAATGACATCTATAATGCCTTCGGGAGTGCCAGGGAATTCCTTTAACAGTCCCTTCGCATACGATATGATAATAGGTTCCGCCATTCGAAAGCCTCTTATCCATCCGGGGTATGGTTGGCTTATAGCAGATTCTATAATAGATGGCCTGACAATTGATATAGGTATGTCTTGGTACTGTTGCGTGAGCATCCTTTCACCGAGGGCCTTGGTGAATGCATAGGCATCAGGCCAGCCCATAGATTGTGATCGCAGTTTGCCGGCTTCTACCATTGACTCTTTCACCCAATCCTGCCTCAGGCGTTCTGAGCGTTCGGCCAAGAGATGAGGTCCCGCTGAGCCCATCTCTTTGCGTGCGGCTGATACAAAGCTTTTCAATCGTTCTGGACGGCGTGATTCAGTCTGTAGGTCAGACCTGAGTCTGCGTGCAAAATCAATTTCTGCCTCTATGTCTACGTCAGTGGTGACCGTTGTGGTCGTCCTCGAGGAGCGGTTACGTGCTATGGCTTGTGTGGATAGTACTTCTTCAGCGTCACCTTGATGAGTTCCAGCAACATAGGCAGTAGATATGGAGATAAGATGCGTTGCTGTAGACGCATCCTGTGTTGGCTGCGTAGTTTGCGTCTGTGCGATATGCTGCAATCGCAATACGGATGCGTCGCGGATCGCCTGAGCCACCCTGGATGGACCTAGGAGATTTATCTCTATTGCGCCGTCAAGGGGAGAATCGAAGGCTACCGCAGCGGCAGAGTGGATAACTATATCGCATCTGGCCAGCTGCTCCATGCCTTGTTGATCAAGCCCCAGTCCTGGGCGGGTAACATCACCCTCCACTACAGTTACCCTTGATGATACGACATCGTGAAATCGATCACCCAACTGCTCTCTGAGTGGGTCGAAGCAGTCGTTGTTCAACAAATCCTTGTCCAGTCTTCGTAGTGCTGATGTACGGGAAGATGACCTGATAAGCAGGACGATCTGGCACTCGTCTGTGCAGCGCAGTAATCGTTCCACCAGCGCGGTGCCGAGAAATCCGGTTGCACCGGTGATGAATATAACTTTCTTGTTCAGGATATTTGCTATGCCGTCCATTAAATTTGCTGCTTTGTCATCTTTATATAATCGCGACTATGTATGTGACGGTACATTAGCACGATCCTGGCACCTTACGCATCTAAAGGTCTACTTTTTCAGTTGTCGGAAAGATCTCATACTTCTGGCAGCGTTTTTATGATGTTTGTTGCGGTACAGGCCATTAAGTTGATTGGAAAGTGGGTTAGGTAGATTTGCGGATGAAAGTCACTGTCTCTATGGGCTCTATAGATGGTTTTTCTGGGTGATTAGCGATGCCCTGCTCGTTTGGGTGAGGGGCGGCCAGGTAGTATAATTGAAATGTTATGTTACGTTTTATGGTCGAGCGTTCCCTGAAGGACACAAGTAGGAGACTTAGAAGAGCTCGAGATGAGCTTGCAATATTGGAGGAGCAGATTCAAGTTTTTCAGGAGACTGCCGATGAGACTCGTTTGCGTTCGTTGGTATCCGAAACGCCGGAGGCTGGGCGTGAAGCTGTGGAAGCACGTAGGCATGCGGATGCGATCGACAATGCCCGTTCTGCATTATTGCGTCATATAAAGGAGTTGGAAGCGCGCCAGAACGCGCTGTTGGAACAGTTGGTGTAGTGTTCTGTAGTTCCTAGTGGTCTATCCTGTAAATAGCGTGACGTTATCCGGCAAGTCAGGGGCGTCATCCAGTTGGTGAGAACTTATGGTTATTTGCGGGGCAGGTTATTAGTATACGGACAGGTTATTAGTATACGGAGTCGATAGATGTATGTTGTCAAGATTATGGATGGAGGTATGAATAGTGGGTAGCGCACAACGAGTGGTTATTGCTGAGGATGAAGCTATTATAAGGTTGGATTTGCGTGAGATCCTGGAAGAAGATGGATTCATCGTGGTTGGTGAGACCGGTAGGGGAGAAGAGGTGGACAGTATTGTTCGGGATACTCATCCCGATCTGGCAATTCTGGATATAAAAATGCCGGGGATGGATGGCATAGAGGTGGCTCGCCAGATTAGAGAGCAGTATAATGTGCCGGCAGTTATATTGACCGCCTTCAGCCAGCGGGATCTAATTGAGCAGGCCAGGGATGCCGGTGTGCTTGCGTATCTGGTAAAGCCCTTTCAGCGTCGCGAACTGACCGCTGCTATAGCACTGGCTGTATCGCGTTTCGAAGAGGAAAAGGCATTGGAGGCCGAGGATGCCCTGCCAGAAGATGGAGTAGCTGAAGATAAGTTGCAGACCAGGAAGTTGGTCGACGAGGCCAAGGGAGTACTTGAGATCCAGTATAAGCTCAGTGAGCCAGAAGCGTTTCGTTTTATACAGCAGACTGCCATGGATTCGAGGACACGTATGAGTGAGGTCGCCAAGCGTGTGATAAGTGGTGAATTGCGGCCAGACGGGTCAGATACGGAGCATCGGTAATAGTCGTAAGATGGAAAGCCGTCCAATTTACCTGCTTGACGGCAGCTCGTTGGTATTCAGGGCATTTTATGCGCTTCCTCAGGAGATGGCTACCTCGGGAGGAGTGTTCACCAATGCCGTGTATGGCTTTATCTCTATGCTCATATCCATACTTAGGGAACGACAACCGGACGGTATGGCAGTTGCCTTTGACAGGCCAGAACCTACATTCCGCAGTACGATAGTATCTGAATACAAGGCAAATAGGGCGGAGACTCCCGAGATTCTTCTTCCCCAGTTTGCCCTGGTAAGGGAGTTCGTCGAGCTCCTGGGGCTGCCTCAAATTGATAAGGTCGGATTCGAGGCAGATGACATTTTAGCTACCCTGGCATCAAGATGCCGTAATGCTGACCGTGATGCAGTTATTGTTACTGGTGACAGGGATGCATTTCAGCTGGTGGAAGATCCTCATATCAAGGTGATGTATACACGAAAGGGAATATCCGATGTAGTCATATACGATGAACAGGGGATTGTCGAAAGGACTGGCGTTACTCCATCTCTCTATCCCTTTATGGCATCACTCAGGGGAGACCCATCTGACAATCTTGTAGGGGTGAGTGGTGTGGGTGACAAGACGGCAGCTCGCTTGGCGATGACCTACAACGACCCTGAAACGCTCTTTTCACATTTGGATGACCTCACCACTAAATTGAGCAGTTCTCTTGCTGAATCAAAGGAGCGGGTATTGAAGAACCTGGAGGCAACCATCCTTGTGCGTGACCTTGATGTGGAGATTCCCATCGAAGCTATGTCCTTAGGCAACTATGATCACGACGGTTTGAAAGAGCTGGTGCGGGATCGATTGGAGATCCGATCACTTTGGGAGAGGTTGGATGGGGTCTTACGTGGCCTTGGAACCAGTACTATATCCGTACCGTCTGGATCATCTGTCCCGCCTGCACCATCTGTCCCGTCTGCACCATCTGTCCCGTCTGCACCGTTTGGATCATCTGTACCCTCCACCCCGCCTGGGTCATCCGCACCGTCCGTCCCGCCTGCACCGTCTGGATTATCCGGGGCAACTGGCACCGATGCAGACCTTACGAATCAGGCAGACGTTCCGATTCCTATACCTGATCAGGCTCCTCTTCGCTATTTTCTCCACGTGATAGATAGCAGTACGAAATTACCCACTGTACAAGAGCTACTTGATCGCATTGCTTCGTTCACTGATGACAAAGGCACCATGGTAGTCTCATCCCCCAGCTCGTCTCGTATAGCAGCCTCCCCAACCACTGATGACAATGGCACCATGGTAGTCTCAGGGGTATGGGCTGAGGGTGCAACTCCTGTGGCCGACCTGGAGGGCTCCATTATAGTAGAGAGTGGTTTATTGGGTGTGGTCATTGGATATCTTACTCAAGGTGAATCGGTACACGATATCTATTATATAGACAATACCCTTTTATCTAACGTGATGGAGCATTCTGTACTTGCCCATGCTCTGGTGGTGCATGACGGTAAACCACTCTTTCGTGAGTTCCTATCTCGTGGACTGAGCATCGGTGCATTGAGGATGGATACTAAAATAGGCGCATATCTTCTTGACCCCAGCTCCGGTGATTACTCGATTGACAGTCTGTGCGATACGTACCTGGGCGGAAAGCCTGATATAAATCCTGACATAGAGCCCGTAGCTTCAGAAGAGCATCCTGTCGAACTGCCTGGCTATCTGAGTGACTCTATTAATCATGTAGTCGCTGACACGTTATGTACCTTCATTCTTTCCGGACACTTGGAGCAGCTACTGGCTAAAGAAGGTATGACGGATTTGTGTAGGGATGTAGAGTTGCCGCTGGTAGAGGTGCTTGCACGTATGGAATATGTGGGCATAGCCGTAGACAGAGAATCGCTGGGTGAGATCAGTATGGATTTAAGCAAGCGAGCTTCAGAGTTGGCAGATAAGGTGCAAAAGTTGGTCGGTGTATCGTTCAACGTGAATTCCACCAAAGAGCTGAGACGCATACTTTACGATAAGGACTACCTTGCCCTCCAGCCCGGACGGAAGACCAAGACTGGCTACTCTACCGATGCCCGTACACTTGAAAAGTTACGTGATCAACACCCAGCAGTAGATGCGTTGCTGGAGTATCGTGAAATGGAGAAGTTGAGATCTACCTATGGTGAGCGGCTTATCCAGGAGATATCAACGGATGGGCGCATACATGCCACCTTTCATCAGACGGCTACCCGTACTGGTAGGTTGTCTTCAGACAGACCCAACTTGCACAATATACCGGCCAGATCCGATATCGGTAGACAGATCAGGGCAGCCTTTAAGCCCGGAAGTGGATACTACTTCGTTGTAGCAGACTATGATCAGATTGAACTAAGAATCATTGCGCACCTTGCTGGCGACCCCGGTCTACTTGCTGCCTTTCATGAGAACCGTGATGTCCATACTGAGATTGCGGCACGAGTATATGGGATATCTGCTAGTCAGGTAACTCCAGAACTACGTAATCGTGCCAAGATGGTCTCTTACGGGCTTGTCTACGGTATGGAGACTTTTGGTCTGGCGGACAGGCTGGCTATTAGCAACTCTGAAGCCAAGAGCATCCTTGACGCTTATTTTGCAGCCTTTCCCGGACTGCGGAACTACATGGATAGGGTGATTGCTGAAGCGCGTAGTCTGGGCTATACCCGTACATTGACCGGTCGCCGCAGGCCATTGCCGGAACTGATGAGTGACAATAGGGTGGTGCGCCAAGCAGCGGAGCGCCAGGCTATCAATGCCGGAGCACAGGGGCTGGCCGCAGATTTGTTCAAGCTGGCGCTCGTCCGCCTTGATAAGGCATTGCATGATATGGATGCTTCTTCCAGAGTGGTATTGCAGGTACATGATGAAGTGTTGGTAGAGGCATGTCCATCTGATGGAGATATAATTCCATTGGTGAGAGATGTGCTTGTCTCGGTTGGAGACTATGTAGGATTGACCGTTCCACTCGCTGTTAGCATCGGGAAGGGTGACTCGTGGGCCACTGCAAAGCATGTCTGATTTCTCGGCAGTGGCCTCGCTTCATTCATCGGGCACCATTACGTCATTTACGGATACGGACCACTAAATGGTTATATTGATTCGCCTGAATCCTTCAGCGTAACGCATCCCTACTGCATTTCCCTCCTCTTGTGCTCTTGTACGAATTAGGTCATCTATGTCGTGATAATCCTTTAGCTGGCTTTGATGACATTTAACTGCGGCTATCTTTGCATCGATTGTATTGGTGATATCTATCCTGATAGATGTTTCCAGTGTGCCGGTCATGTATGCACACCTTACGCTGTGCGGGCTGCCTCTATCGGGGAAGTAGAGTGGTAGCGCGGCAGCAGGCGATAACGCATCCAGAACAGCCATACCTACTATACGGTGATCACGATGATTTATATACTCTTCTCCAAATACTATTGCAGTGGGGTCGGGACAGAGTACTACTTCAGGTTTTAGCTGACGTATATGTCCTACTAATACTTCAATGAGTTCCAAATCATCACTGAGTTCTCCGTCAGGGTATCCAAGTAATATCGGCGTATTGCACTGAATTACTTTTGCGGCTCTGTCTATTTCAATTCTTCGTATTTCCGCCAGTTCCTGTGTAGATTGACTCGGGTCGTACGATCCTTTTTCTCCCCGTGTGCAGATGATCATATCTATGTTACTTCCCTGTTCAGCCCATAGTTTTAATGTACCTCCACAGGATATGAAAGGATCGTCTGGGTGAGCATATATTGCCAGGACACGCTCCGGTGGAATATCACGTGCTGCTGTTGTGTATGGCGTGTCGGCACCTTTCTCAGCGTTATTGTCCGGAGATTGGGCTCCTGTCTCAGCCACGGCCTGCTACTACCTGGTCGCCGTTAGTAGACCTGCTCTTACCCGGCCTGCTACTACCTGGTAGGACATGGGTCAGTCATTGCCCGGCTTGTTGTTACTGAGCTTGCTGTCGATCTGGTTGCCGGTGTCTGGCTTTTTATTGCGGTGGTAGTCTTCTTTTTCCAGCAATCCGACCTCGTGTTCGAAATCTTTCCTGTCACGGAAGTTCTTGTATACCGATGCAAATCTGAGATAAGCCACTTCATCTATCTCTTTCAGATGCTCCAGTACTTCAATGCCTATCTTGCTGTAGTTGACCTCCTTGCCTGCTGATTTGAGGGAGTCTTTTATCTCTTGAACAAAGAGGTCGATTTGTTCGTCGCTTACAGAGCTATTCTTTGTTGCCGCCATGATACCCCTTGTTAGCTTGGCCGTATCAAAGGGCTCTTTTGCGCCGGAACGCTTTATGACCCACAATGGTGCATCTTCAAGCCTCTCGTATGTGGTGAACCGGCGACGGCAATTCATACATTCTCTGCGGCGCCTTATCGACTCCCCTTCGTCTGTAAGGCGCGAATCGACCACTTTGTCTTCCATATTCTGGCACCAGGGACACCGCATATTAGCAGACTAGCGCTATTTTGCTGTGATATCCAGTCTCGGGTATATCAGGTATATTTTGCTTAGCTACGTTGAGGATGAGAATGCCACCAGGGGCATCATCTGGCTGGCGGGAACCCATGGTTATTTGCGGGACATTACATATAATATTAGGACGGCAACTTAATGTCCGTATATCTGTGCCACGCAACCCCTGGCTTTATCCATGGGGAGGATGCCAGGATGTATGATCTTAATATGATTATCCCAGGCGTTATTCTGTAAGAGGTTGTTTCGGTAGTGGACACGGTATTGGCTGTAGACATAGGGGGATCTAAAATGTCATGTGGTATTGTGGACGATGTCGGCAGTATCTTGATATCTGCCAGCGTGGCTACTCCCGCGTTCAGTGATGATCCAGAAGAGGTGTTTGGTGCACTTCGTTATCTAATTGAGGGCATTATGGTTAATAGAGGTTCTGATGGCGGTTCAATGCCTATTGCATGTGGTGTCGGCAGCGTGGGACCGATGAGTGCCGGTGGCAGATCTGTATCGCCGTTGAATATCTCTTCGTGGCGAGAGTTCCCTTTATTGTCAAGAGTGCAAGAAGTTGTTCAGATGCCAACCTTCGTCGACAATGACGCAAAAGCACTTGCACTGGGTGAGGGATGGGTAGGTGCTGCCAGAGGAGTGAATAATTATATATCCATGGTCGTATCGACCGGTATTGGTGGAGGCATTGTGCTTGATGGCCGTCTTTTGGATGGTAGCGAGGGTAACGCAGGCCATATAGGGCATGTGATTGTAGTACCCGATGGACGTCAATGCAGTTGTGGCTCGTTTGGTTGCCTGGAAGCTGAAGCCTCTGGTTCAGCTATACAGGCTATTACCGGCAAACCCCCCAAGGATGCCTCAGAGCAGGTAATAGATCGTACTGGTACGCTTGTAGGTCTGGGTGTGGCATCTGTCATGAATCTTCTCGACCTGCGTCTCTGCACTATAGCAGGTTCAGTCGCCTTAGGGTATGGAGAGCGATTCTTTGCTGCAGCGAATAGGGAGCTTACAAAGCGATCACGCATGGCATATACATCAGGTGCAATGATCCGGCCATGTGGTCTCGATGCGGAGGGGCCGTTAATTGGCGCTTCTGCTGTGGGGTGGCGTGGTATTGGGAGGCTCAATAATGGTGCAGGATAAATGGCGGACAGCAGACGTTATCAACAGTTACCGGATCGAGCATGATCAGCCGTAAGTTGTTAGTTTCTCTTTTGGTTCGTCCCCAGTTATGGTCTGTAGCTTTGCGTCAGGCCCTACGCCTTTCTCCAGATGGATGGTGGAAAATGACTCCTTTTACCCCAGGTCCTGATAGCTCTCTTTTGGAGATGCGATCCATAATTGCTTACGGTGGTGATGGTAGTGCAATACCATCTGATAAAGATATAATTATATACTTGCAGTGGTGTAGGGACGTGAGCAAGCATATATGGAATTGAACCTTGATTTTGCATTCAATTGAGCTCTACCTGCTCGATCTGCATTTGAAGAGGCCGGTATCTGCCTCCTATGGTGTAGAGTCTGAGCGACCAGTAACTATTATAAAGATCACCGCGACCGAAGAAGATATGCAACTGCTATCTGGCAGGTGTTCTGATTCATCCCAGTACAGGACTGGGTTGCCTGGCGAATTATCTGTCTATACAAACGATAGTGACTCAAAGTACGATGCGCCTGTACGTACAACCCAATTATCCGGAGAGTCGTTGATGGTAGGGTTTGGGGAGTGTGCAGCCCTGGCATCTACCACGTATGCAGCCGAGTCGGCGTATAGCGCGTTTGAAGCTATGCAGGCAACTTATATTCCACGATTAATTGAATGGAGCAGTCGGAGAGACGGGCTTTTACCGTACGCAGATGAATTACCTGCAGTATTCGAGAATCTGCCAGGTAATCACATGGCTATTTCCGCTATAGAGATGGCGATGATTGATCTGCGGCTGCGGTCCACAGGAGAGTCGTTTGGCAATTGGATAGGAGCGAGAGGGGACTCGGTAGATGCTGGAGTAGTAATAGGTATCTTTGGCGATATGGATTTGGTTGTAAACACTGTTGGTGGGTACGTGGATGAAGGTTACAGGCGTATCAAGATGAAGATTTTCCCTTCATGGGACGTAGAACCTGTCAAGTCTCTGTTAGCAAATTTTGCAGGAATTATGTTATGTGTAGATGCTAATGGCTCGTATACAGATGATAGTACAGACTGCATAGATAGACTGAAAAATCTCGATAAGATGGGTATTGGATTTATAGAACAGCCATTTTGTCGAAGTGACCTAGAGGGGACTGTTCGGCTAGCAGAGTCTATGGATACACCAATATGCCTTGATGAGTCTCTTGACTCTTTGGATAGTATACGTAAGGCTGCCAGTATGCACGCAATGGATGTAGCTTGCATAAAGCCCGGGAGGCTGGGTGGAATAGTCAATGCGCTTAGTGCCCTCTCGGTATGTAAGAAAGAGGGGTTGCAGGCGTATATAGGTGGTATGTACGATACAGGGTTGGCAAGAAGAGCAAATGCCTCTCTCTCCGCTATTGGGATGACTCATTTCGCTGGTGATATAGGAGGAGGGGAGTTGTTCGTCGAAGGTGATCCATTTGGTGCTCTTAATATTACAGCAGGCAGGGCAGCATTACACCATAGCCCTGGGATCGCCCCTATGCCTGATGCTCCTCTCATGGAGAAAGTCTGCTCCAAAAAGGTATGCTTTGACTGGAATAGCCTGTAGTGTTGTGGTTAGTGATACACCCATGTGTAACAATGGTTTGCATGAGTAATAGGTCAATAATCAGGTTTACTTACGATGAACGCTGATCTCCCTATAGAAATATTGATAGGTGCTGTAGTTGGTATAGCAGCCGGTGTTTTCATAGGTTTTATGATCGCTTCGGCCAAGAGGTCGGCTGAACGTGCCAACGCTGAAGCAGATCACGCGCGTGCCGTTGCGGAGATCCAAGCAGGTCATACAAATGAATTATCACAGATGCGGGAGTATGCATCAAGGCTA
Organism: Actinomycetota bacterium; assembly: GCA_023379725.1. Lineage (GTDB taxonomy): Bacteria > Actinomycetota > Acidimicrobiia > Acidimicrobiales > JAMCPL01 > JAMCPL01. The sequence goes on along the minus strand of JAMCPC010000085.1, from coordinate 5,582 downwards.
CAGGGTGAACTTGAGATGTCGAAGCGATCAGAAGAAGAGCGGCAGGCGGCATGGGAGGAAGCACGTCAGCAACTTCAGAGTGAGTTTGCACAACTCGCATGGGAGGCTATCGGTAAGAACAGTGAACAATTTCTGAGTCTCGCAGATACAAAGTTCAAAGCCGCTGAGCAGGCCGTCACGCAGTCTACAACATCTGAGATGGAGAAGCGACATCAGGCAATAGGTGAGTTGGTAGCTCCACTCAGCGAACAGTTGAAGAAGTATGAGGAAGTTTTACACAAGATAGAGCAGGATCGCGTTGGTGCTTACAGCAAGATCTACGAGCAGGTCCAGGCGATTCAGGAGTCCATAAAGCAGTCCAATGAGTCTCAGGAGAATTTGCGTAAGGAGACCCGCAACCTGGTTACAGCGCTACGCCAACCTTCTACAAGGGGTAGATGGGGAGAGCAGCAACTCAGGAGAGTAGTGGAGATGGCAGGTATGGTCGAGCACTGCGACTTCGACCAGCAGGTCACAGTAGAGGGTGGTGAAGGCAGATTACGCCCCGATGTCATAGTACATATTCCGGGTGGAAAGAATATTGTAGTTGATGCCAAAGTCCCCCTGGATGCTCTTTTGTATGCCATGGAAGCCGAAGATGACGATAGTCGTCGCAGCCATCTGGAGGGGCATGCCAGGCAGCTGAGGAGTCATGTGGACAAGCTGGCGGCAAAGGCATACTGGGAGCAGTTTGACAACTCTCCCGACTTCGTAGTGGCGTTTATTCCGGGTGATTCACTGCTGGCAACCGCCTTTGAGCAGGATCCCGATATATTTGAGTATGCGATTAATAAGAGCGTACTACTCGCCACACCTACTACGCTTATAGCTTTATTGAAGGCGGTCGCATTTGGATGGCAACAGGAATCCCTTGCCGAGGGTGCACGTGAAGTAAGGCAGATTGGACGGGAGATGTATAAGCGTCTTATTACCTTTGCAACTCACATGTCGCATACTGGGAGGAGTCTCAGTACTGCCGTAGATGCCTACAATAAAGCTGTCGGCTCGCTTGAGCGGAGCGTACTTCCACAAGCACGTCGCTTTGAGGATCTTGGTGTCATTACCCAGTCTGATAATTCTCTTCCTGCATTGGACCAGTTGGATATAGCAGCACGCAGTCTGCAGGCGCCTGAGGTGTCGGAAGTGGAGCAGGCACCGGAAGCCATAGAACCAGATATGCCGACAGTCTAGTCTAGTCTAGTGTCCCCGCTCTGTGACCCGTTATTGGCTGCTGTTCCATGCCCTCTACAGTGTCTAGAAGTACACCATAGTGCGTGCCCGTTCTGTAACTACGTCTATATCTTCGGTCCACACACCGGTCGATAGATACTTCCAGCCACCGTCGGCACTTATTATTACTATTACTCCACTTTCTATACTACTTGCACAACGCACCGCTCCCGCCAGCGCACTACCTGATGATATGCCTGCAAGAATACCTGAATCCGCAAGCCGTTTTGTCCACTCAATGGACTCCCTTGGACCTATCACTGTTTTGCGATCAAGTAACTGTGGCCCATTGAAGTCATTGAATATTGGCGGTATATACCCGTCTTCCAGGCTCCTCAGTCCATCTACCAGCTCTCCTGCCGGAGGTTCCACTGCCCATACCTGAATATCCGGGTTGCGTTCCTTAAGGAATTTGCCAACGCCTACAAGCGTTCCGGATGTACCCAGGCCCGCTACGAAATGGGTAACGTCAGGGCAGTCTCTCCATATTTCAGGTCCTGTACCCTCGTAGTGTGCCATTGGGTTTGCATGGTTGGCGTACTGGTAGAGAAAGACCCAGTCAGGGTGTTCGGCATGGATTTTTTCTGCCATGCGTACTGCACCGTTGGAACCCTCGGAACCGGGCGACTCGATAATCTCCGCACCAAACGCCAGTAACATCTGGCGACGTTCTTCGGAGACGTTCTGTGGCATGACTACTTTAAGGTGGTATCCTTTGACTCTCGATATCATTGCCAGGGCTATTCCGGTATTTCCCGATGAGGGCTCAAGCAGGGTGGCATTGTTGCTCAGTATCCCTGCCTTTTCGGCATCTTCTACCATTGCCAGGGCGACTCTATCTTTTACTGAGCCTCCTGGATTCTGCCCCTCCAGCTTCATGAGTATCCTTACTGATGGATTGGGACTGAACTCACTTATTTCTACGAGAGGAGTATTACCAATCAGATCCAGGATGTTGCGGCAGTATGTCATGATAGCCTGCTCACATTCCTGTAGCTGTCCGTCCGTCCGTGCATATTCATGCGTATTGTTACCTATCGTTTTGTCCGGTGTCGATACCCGCCAATGGTGAGGCGATTGATCCGGTGGGTCGTTCTGCCGATGGAGAGCAGGCACCGCCTGCTACGGCAGGGAGTATTGTAAGCGTATCACCTTCAGATACAGGAGTATCGAGTACGTTCAAATAACGGATATCGTCATCGTTAAGATATACATTTACAAACTTATGCAGTGTTCCATCTGCGGTCACGACCTGGCTGTCCATACCGGGATAGGTATTTACCAAATCCTGTAACACTTCTCCCACAGTATTCCCTTTTACCTCTACTATGGATTTGCCGTCCACGTGTACTCTCAGAATACTCGGTATACGAATCTCGACTGGCAACTCTTCCTCCTGACCGATCTAATACTGCCGGTACTGTAGAATAGAATTGGCTCTGCGGTAAGCCGTACTATTTCACCACTACCCTCAGTAACTGAAGTTTATTCTTTACTATTCTAATCTATTATATCAGATATTGTTCCACTGGAGACTTGCACTGTCTCCTCTACGACAGTACCTGCAGAGATGGAATAGGACCGGAGAGTTGGAAGCGATCTACCAAGCCCTACGATGACGTAATGCCATGATGGGTCTGGAGCCTGTTCTATATCTGTGGGTGAGGGATATGGTTCAGTGTGGGTATGTGAATGTACTACGCCCAGGATCTCAATTCCCCGTGCTTCCACATCGCGGTCTGCCCGGAGGTAATCCTTTGGATCGAGTACATACAACCGTGCCGACTTTGCAGTATTGCCTGCCGGGTAAAAGGTAGTCACTCTGTTATCTATTCCTCCGAGAAGCCCGCATGCTTCGTCAGGTAATCCCTGTATGCAGTATGCAATTATTTGGGTGTATATATTGTCTGGTATGTTGATCACTATCAGTACAACCTATCACCTACCGGAGAGAATGCTAAATTTGCGTGCAAATTGAAGCGGAGGCTGAAACAGAACAGGCACCCTATCACCTACCGGAGAGAATGCCAAAGTTTCTGCCGATCCGTTTAGCAGATACCTCTCTTGCTGCCTCTCTGGTCTCGTCACGTTCTCGGAGCGCTCTTCGCTTATCCCACAACCGCCTGCCCTTTGCAAGTGCGATTGATACCTTTGCTTTTCCGTCTTTGAAATATATAGAGAGTGGCACCAGGGTAAGCGACTTTTCTGCCAGTTCTCCTGATATATGGTCTATCTGTTTTCTGTGCAGAAGTAACTTGCGGTCACGCACTGAGTCATGTGCACCATATGCTCCTGCTTGAGTATAGGGTGCAATATGCATTCCTACGAGCCATATTTCACCAGATCGTATCCTGGCATAAGAGTCTACCAGTGATACCTGGCTGTTTCTCAATGACTTTACCTCTGAACCGTGCAACACGATACCACATTCAAAGGTCTCTAATATATCGTACTCATGAGTAGCCTTTTTATTGCGCGCAACTATTCGATTGTTTGCCTGGGCTTGGTTCTTTGCCTGAGAGGACTTTTGGCTGCTCTTCTTCACAGAATCCTAGTTTAGTGGATGGTACGCTCTTGGCTGGACTTTCGGCGTAGATGCTCTTAGCGGAGTCACTTCTGAAGGAACTATTGGCGAGACTGGCGGCATAGAATATGTCACGCCGGATGAGAAGTGCACCGGATTGGGTATTGCAATCCTGGCAAATCGCCGACGGCACGGGCTGGGGATGCGCAACGTGTGGCATGATATGTGGTAGTAGTTGTAGTATACTTTGTAGCATGAGCCGTGAGCGTATTTCCACCACAGTTGACCGGGACCGTCTCATGGCGTGTCGCCGTTTGCTCGGTACCAGCGACAGCAAGCTCTTCGACCAGGCGCTTGTCGTCCTGCTGGATGAGCTCGAAGGTGACCGTGAGCGTCAGGCGCTTGACGTGATGCCCTATCACGAAGACACGGACATTGCCTGGGAAGCCCCAGAGGCTCCGAGCCTTCCCTATGATGGCGAAGTTCCCGAAGACGTGCAACGGCTCGCCGCAGCACGCCGGCGAAGGACCGGGGTGTGAACGGTCTCGGGCACGGCCAAGTCTGGTGGGCTGACCTCGACAAGGTCCGCCCTGTGGTCGTCATCACGCGAGCGCGGGTGGCCCCGCTGTTGCGTCGGGTCCTCGTTGCTCCCGTCACCACTACGGTCCGCGGGATCGCTACCGAGGTCGTCCTGGGCTCGGAGGAAGGCGTACAAGCAGGATCGGTCGCCAACCTGGACAACATTCAGCTAATTCCGGTCGAACGCCTTTTGCGCGAGGCTGGGCGAGTTCCTGCAGCCCGCTGGTCGGAGTTCTGCTCGGCTATGTCCTCCGTGATGGCCTGTTGACAAACGGGGCAGACCCGCCGAGTCGGTCGATCAAGCCGTGTGGCATACTCTATGCAAGTCTGGAACAACACCTATTGGCTCGCATCACGGGTAAGTGTTACAGGAGGGTATCAAAATGTAATGTGTTGTCTGACGGTACCAAAGTAGCTGTTGTTATCGTTGGCTTATAGCATATTGTAATTTACAAAGGAGATATATTATGAAACAATTGAATGCAGAGATGCTGGTCAATGCCTGCAAGGATGACAGCTTTGATGCGGGTATTACAATCCGTGCCAGTTTGGAGCCGCTCGGTGGACATGGCGCACCTATCAAACCGGCAACTTACGCTGGTGGCAAATTCCAGACTGGCAAGAGGTGGATTATTGACGCTGGAGGGAATCAACAGCCTGTGGATATACTAGTTATTGACAATGAGCCAAGCGAGGCAAATAGACTTGAAGCGTCATTCTTGCCAGACGTGACGAACTTGGTTTGCCTGACATCGTTCTGGACTTGTCAAGTGAATGACAATGGCCATAAGAAATTCCCCACGGATGGCCACTGTATGTTATATCGTATCAACCTGCCAATGGCATTTACGTAGGTGTTACAGGGGTGGTGTATAATGGTCTATATGAATACGTTGGAAATTATTCGTGAGATGGAACAAGATGAGTCGTTACGGGCGGCTCTTAGGGCAGTGATTCTTGGTGATGAGATTCTTAGTCTGCCAAACGAGATGCGCCTATTGACAGCTGAAGTGAAAAAGTTGGCGGAGGCACAGCAACGTACCGAAAATACTCAGCAACGCATCGAGGAAGCCGTCAAGGAGTTGGTGGCAGCCCAGCTACGTACTGAGAACGCACAACGACACACTGACGAAACCGTCAAGTCCCTTGAAGAGATGGTCAAGGAGTTGGCGGAGGCACAGCGACACACCGAAAATGCACAGCGACACAC
>JAMCPC010000084.1:3366-8344 GCA_023379725.1 Actinomycetota bacterium | reverse complement strand
CCCATCCTGCGGCCCATCCTGCGGCCCAGTAGACGACCCATCCGCCGGCTCAGTAGACGACCCAGCATCTGACCCATCCGCCATAATGCCTATCAATGAGGTATGATCGGAAGAATGGGTCATCGGCAACACAAGCCTATCTATGACCTCCTGGCAGGAGGGCATACTCTCATATTCACCAAGTATAAGCATCCCCAAAACCGTCCTGTCAGGATATTCAGCATATAGCATCCTTGGAATCCTAAAAACATCGTTGGCAGAGCGTTCAAAGCCTGCATTCACAAACCCAAGCGGCAGGGCACCATAGTCTTCTGCGCAGTCAAAAGGCTGAACGCCACGCAACTCATCTGCTATGTACTCAGATACAATATCATCTAACGATGAGATATCATAAACGAAGTCGCTAAGGGGATAAGCTGCTACCTGTCCAATCCCTATGACCAGAGGAGCGTTCCACTCCTCTGGAGACGAAAGGTCCCCCGGCGGTAAAAGGAGCGAGAACTCCTCCATTGATGCCTCATCATTGAATAGCGAGCTGATCAGGACATAGCTCTCTACCGGAGGGAGCAACATGGTAATACGCCGCAGTCTGGGCATTCAGTTGCTGTTCTTACTCTGACGACTTGGTACCCGTATAGAGCTGGGTAATTCCGGCAGTCATCACATGATGATTGTTGCATGAGAACCCTGCCTCGCCCATCATGCGCTTCATCTCTACTGGACTGGGGAGATACTGTACCGACCTTGGAAGATAAGAGTAGGCATCTTTATCTGACAGCAGAGAACCAATCAATGGCGCTCCCTGCTCAAACCACATACGCGCAGCCATCCCCAGGAGGCCACTGGGTTCAGATATATCCAGTAACGACAACCTCCCTCCCGGCCGGATGATCCTGGACAACTCCCGCAGTATAGCGGGAAGATCAGAGAAGTTACGAATAGCGAATGCAGATATGACACCATCGAATGCGTGATTCGGAAAGGGTGAATTGGAGCCATCCGCCTGGACCAGCGATCCCTCTACCTTGGATGCCATCAACATACCCAACGAGAGGTCCAACCCCACTACACGAATAGACTGCCGACGTAATTCTCTGACCAGGTCACCGGTTCCTGTAGCAAGATCCAACACCAGCGATCCAGACGGAAGGGCAAGTGCCTTTATCGCACGATGTCGCCAGTAGCTATCCAGACCAAAAGTCATCAGCTTGTTCACCAAATCGTAGCGGGGAGCTATGGTATCAAACATATTGCGCACAACAGATGCCTTCTGCTTACCTCTCGGCAGGATTGGACTCCGTACCCATTTGCGCCAGTCGGCACTGTTCACATCTTCTGAGTTATTTGCGTTCCCCGCGTTCACCGTAGCATTTGTATTACTTAAACCGCCTGAGCTACTTTTGTTCCCTGCATTGCCTGAACCACTTTTGTTCCCTGGACCACCTGAGCTAGGACCACCTGAGCTGTAACTGTCTGAATTGAGCATAATAGATACCATATACCGTTTCTTGCATCTGCACGAAATCCGTTACCCGAAGCAGCAACCGCACTGAGCCAAAGGAGGCTATCCCGGTTCCCCTCCCTGTTCCCCGTGGTGACACCACTCACCTACTGGGCTATGCCATACTGATTATATGTTACCAAAACGGTGGTTCGATCCATCGCAACCCCAGACACTGCAAATTGCGATTATTCTTGAATATCTAAACGCTGGATTGGCCATATTGTTCCTTCTGCTCGGCATAGAAGCAATAATACCTGCGTTGTTGTTGGTCGCAGAGGGAGTAGGTGCCACAGGAGTAGCGAACGAGAACCGCTGGGGGTACAACCTTTCAATAGGTACTTCGGCCGCTTATCTGGCCTTGACGTTAACACTTGGCCTGTTCTTCGGCGGTGGACTGAACATACTTGGCCTGATACTGTCGATAGCGCTGGTAGCCCTACTGCTACATCCAATGTCTCGCAGCTACCAGCAGGTATATTTTCATTGACCAGTTATTTTCCTGTATGCTCAACAAGATACTCTACCCTGCATCTTACCCACTTGAGGCGATAATGGTTACACCATGAAACGAAATGCACTTACAGGCTAATCCCCTCTCCACGGCTACAGCAAGGGCTTGCGCTCCTGTTGTGCTCGGTGGTGATGGATGGGTATGGCTACTCTGAAGGCAGCACCCGGTAAGCGTTCAGAAGACGGCTCTGATCCATCTCTACCCGTCCAGACCGGTGACTCTGCCCATGCCCTTCCACCATGCGCAACAGCTATAGCTGCCACTATTGAAAGCCCAAGACCCATGCCGTGAGATTTGCCCATTTGGGGCCCCTTATGAAAACGATCAAAGACCTCCTGAAGCTCTGAGGGACTCAGCCCGTAGCCCTCATCAATCACTGAAAGCACCAACGAGCCGGATGATTCGACAAGAGATACGTGAATAGGCGTACCGGAAGGTGTATGCACGGCTGCATTGTGAAGTAGGTTGTCCACTATTTGACGCAATCTCTCTGCATCCCCAAAAACAATTGTATCTCCTTGAGCGATGATATCTATCTCTCGATCTGGATAGACAGCTTGTGCTGCGTTCACTGCATCAACAACAATTACATGCATATCCGTATCGGCAGCATCGATAGGACGATCCTGGTCGAGTCTGGCCAGTAGCATTAGGTCGTTTACGAGCAGAGTCATCCTCTGTGCTTCATCGTTTATCCTGCCCACCGCTTGATCTCGATCATCAGGATCTGAAAGTGCTCCCTTGCCGAGAAGCTGAGCATATCCTCTGATGCTTGTCAGGGGTGTCCTCAGTTCATGGGAGACATCTGCCATAAACTGCCTGAGCCTATCTTGTGCCAAAGAGCTCTCCCTGAAAGACAGCTCTATCTGGTCTAGCATGCCATTCAGGGCAACAGCCAAAGAACCTACCTCAGTATTCTCTTCGCCCACCGATATTCTCCTTCCAAGATTGCCACCTGCTATCTCATCTGCAGCCTCTCTGATACCATTCAGGGGAGCTAGACCGATTCGGACCACCCAAAAACTAATCACTATCATCAAAAGGAGTACTATAAGCGAGACCAACAGTTCTACATGAACCAAGTCAGATAGAGTAGCATGTACAGAGGCGAGTGGAGCCATTACAACTAAAATGCCTCCCGGTATCTGTATAGCCTGACCTCGATAATATACTCCACTCACTCCGGATGCCCCTGCCTCGAACGAATTGGCAGATGGTTTATATGCTGCCTTGGCCTCGTTGGCTGTATAGACGTGCGGATAAGCCCTGACATCCAGCTTCGCAGGAATCGATGGAGGCGGATCAGGATTAAATACGGTTCCCGAGGGGCTGCTATAGAGTAATCTATGCTGCTCGCTAAGAACCTCTATATATAGATCAGGGCCTACCTTGGATGTGAGCTCATGCCCAGATGGATATAACAACCTATTGGATGACTGGACACTGTGATCATGACCTATCGCACGATGCAATGCCTCTGTACTAGAAGTCGGATTTGGCAATGTAAAGGTAGGTGCAGAATTTTCTATATGTGACAGCCACTTGGAGGGACTGGAAACTGCAACCTTGTTGCCGTCTGACACAGAGTGTATAAACGTGTATGACAGGTAAGCATAACCCTGACGCTCTGCCAGCGAGACCTCTGAATCGAGTCTGCCGAGCAAGAAATTATTCATCAGGGAGTAGCTGGCGATAGAGACTGAAGCGAGACCGGCGAGAAGGACAAGCGCGATACCGAGCAACAGGCGTGCATGTAACGACTTGAACCAGGATTTTGCCCAACCAGAAATCGTGGAGCTGATCACCTCGGTAACCTGAGCGAGTACCCTACACCACGTATGGTGTGGATCATGGCAGGTTCAAAGATATCCACCTTCTTCCTCAGGTAGCTGATATAAGTCTCCACTATAGCAGGGTCGCCTTCGAAATCGAATCCCCATACATCATCAAGCAACTCTGATTTAGTAAAGACCTTCCTTGGTGCCGTCATTAGGGTCTCAAGCAGGCTGAACTCAGTAGCAGTCAATTCTATGGCCACTCCATTCCTGGATACTTCGTGTGTCCTCACATCCAGAACCAGATCCCCAAAAGTCAAGCGATCACTTTCAAAAGAACCGTCATCCATCCCTGATCGCCTGAGCAATGCCCTCATGCGCGCTACCAACTCGTCCAAATTGAATGGCTTGGTTACATAATCGTCTCCCCCGGCATCGAACCCGCTCAGTTTGTCTTCAGTTGCGTCACGTGCAGTAAGAAATAATACCGGACTTTCAATATCCATCATACGAAATTTGCGACATAATTCAGTTCCTGTAGCATCAGGCAACATTACATCCAGTAATATTATATCGTAATGATCTCTACCCACGGTAGAGATAGCTTCCGCACCGTCCATAGCGGTATCCACCTCAAAGCCCTCAAACTTCAGCGCTGCGACCAATAGATCACTAATGTAAGGTTCGTCATCTATAACAAGTACTTTGGGAGCCATCAGATACCTTGAGTAAATTGTATGTATTTACTGGCTGGGTTGCACACCCTGTTGCATGTCTTAGCTGGGTTGCATGCCCTGACCGAGCACCGAAACATTAGAGTAACCGCATGGGACTTCAAGCAGGCCATGATGCAGAAACTCTCCGCCCGCGCTGCCCTCTCTGCCTGCGCTGCCCTCTCTGCCTACCACCACTACCCCTGGAAATATATTTTCGCACCGACCACCAGGCAACCAAAAATAATGCCTCTACGAATATCTTGCTGGACATCTTGGAGGTTCCTGTCTCTCGATCCGTAAAGGTAATAGGAACCTCTGTAACCTTGCCACCGGCATTCAGCACCGTCATGACCATCTCTATCTGAAAACCATATCCCTCTGCCTTTATCTTGGACAGATCCATTTTCCCAAGTATGCTCGTGCTGTATGCCCTAAAGCCTGAGGTGGCATCCTTGACCCCCAGACCCAACAT
>JAMCPC010000084.1:0-2756 GCA_023379725.1 Actinomycetota bacterium | reverse complement strand
TCTGCTCCTTATAGACGAGAGCTGTTACGATTCTTCTAATCTGTCACTCCATCTAGTGTAGTGTTATCACTCCGATGATCAGGCCATAGAAGAGTTGCCTCCCTCGCCTACGACGCTCTTTTGAATCTCTCCTCTCTCAGTGACAGAAGATGTATCTCCGTTCTGCCCGGTGGAACTCCACAACTCCCTGATCACTACCTGGATAGCACCTGCTATGGGTATAGCCATCAATGCCGCAAAGAATGCACCGGCCACGGATCCAACTATGTCTCCCAGGTCTGCACCGATAAGTACAGCCAACAGCACCCACAATGGACTTATCCTGACTGTCCTGCTCATTACTATTGGATTCAAGAGGTGGTTCTCTACCTCTTGATAGATGATAAATACCACCAGAAGAACCACCGCAGCCAGTATGGAATGAAATGCGGCAATGACGATGACCGGTATGGCTGCCAGTAGCCCTCCTACAAGCGGGAGCAAATCCACAAGCCCTACCCACAATGCCAGCAAGACAGCGAACGGTACACCAAGGATAAGCATTGACACCAGCATCACTACACCGGCCATAATAGAGGTCACTATATTGCCAAACATGTAGCCGACTACTGCTCGTTCTACTTGAGCGCTAATCTGCCTCACTCTCTCCCTTTTACCGGTAGTCATAGAGGACAGCAGGGCATGTGCCATAGAGGGAGCTTCAAGCAGTAGAAGCAAGGTAAGCATGGCAATGGTCACCAGAAGAACGATAGCTGTCAGCGTAGCCTTACCTGCCGCAAGAGCAGGTGCAGAGAGACCCTTGGCGGCATCTGCAATCTTTGGAACATTCTGCTTTACCCAGGTAGCCACATGATACTTGGCCACCAAGTGACCCAACCTGCCTTTACCATGTTCTACCTGGTTCACTAGTTTTGGCAGACCATCGGCAAAATGAGTAATAGCGCCAACCAACGGGTAGCCAAACAGGAATGCAAGACCGAAAAAGACAAATATACCAAGCACAAACACCACTATTGAGGCTGCCGATCTTGACATCTTGAGCCTCTGTAGTAGATGCACAAATGGATTGAGCAGGATCGCCAGGAACCCAGCGACCACTACCATAAGCAATATCTCTCGCAACTGGATGACCAGCCACCCCAAAATGACAGTACATACCACCACGGCATCTACCACCAGTATCGTTCTTATAGGGACAGAACGCGTCGTAGCAAAATCCAGTAGCCGAGATGTCCTGGAACGATTGGCTTCACGATCTCCGTTAGTAGGAGTATTGCAGCTGTTTTCAGGCACATATAGATAGTACACCTACTCGCATACATGTAGGATTATTACGTGACCAACAATCGCCGCCATAGACACAGGACAGGTCGGATGAAGTGGATAGCACGCCACATTCGCAGAGCCTTTATCCTCATGATACTTGCGCTGGTAATTGAGTACCTTGTCTTACCACTTATACCAGGTATAAAAGCATCTCTTCATTCGATCGGACGTGTAAATGTGGCGGTACTACTGGTAGGAGTCGCCTTAGAGGTAGGCTCCCTGGCAGCGTATGTGCAGCTTACCCATGAAATGCTTCCACGCCCAAGTCTGAAAAGGACATACCTGGCGAGAGTGGATCTATCTACACTCGCTCTCAGCCATGTCGTCCCCGGTGGAACAGCTCCAAGCGCAGGGCTCGGTTACCGCCTGCTCACCAACGAAGGCATCAGCCCGGCAAATGCAACATTTGCCCTTGGGATGCAGGGAGTGGGGTCGGCGCTGGTGCTGAATGCAATCTTCTGGATAGCGCTTATAATCTCTATTCCTATCGACGGCTACCAGCCATTATACGGTATAGCCGCAGGCGCCGGAGTAGTGATGATCGCGCTCTTTGCAACAGTAGTGTTTATGCTGACCAAGGGGCAGGAGAGACTACTGGTAACAGTAGGCAGGATATGCGAACGCATACCACTGGTCAATGCGAACAAGGTAACCGAGCTACTCAAAGATGTCGCTCACCGGCTTGTTGCTCTAACAGCAGATCGCCAGTTGCTAAAGCGAGCGATAGTATGGGCCGCCGCAAACTGGATTCTTGATGCCGCCTCTCTATGGGTATTCATAGCTGCGTTCGGTACTATCCTCTCCCCCGTGGATCTGTTCATTGCATACGGACTGGCCAATGTCCTCGCAGTAATCCCCGTAACTCCCGGAGGTCTGGGCATTATAGAGGGCATCTTGATTCCTACTCTACATGGTTTTGGAGTTGCAAAGACCACCGCGATACTGGCTGTACTGGGATACCGGCTGGTAAACTTCTGGCTACCTATACCTGTTGGAGGAGCAACCTACCTCTCGCTCAAAATACGTGCTGAAGGCTGGCAAAAGGGAAGGATCGAATTCAAGAAATATAGTGAAAGCCATCCATCTATAGATCAAGACAATACCCATAAGGATGCAGCGTCAGGCAGTCTACCGGATGAAAGGAACCCAGCATATGAACCTCCCGATGATCAGATACCTCAAACGTGAGCAGTCTCGGAATCGGTATCGTGCTCCTTGATGATTACTGCATGCATAGTCGCTTCTCTGACCATTGAGGGACGGTTACCCTCATCCGATATCCTGACCAACACCGCTACGAGTACGTAGTTGGCCACCAGCGATGAGCCTCCATAGGCTACGAACGGCAATGTAATACCGGTAAGTGGAAACAGCCTGGTAATGCCACCCATTATAAAGAATGCCTGCAAAATCAGTATAGTTGTCAGCCC
>JAMCPC010000083.1:50466-54450 GCA_023379725.1 Actinomycetota bacterium | reverse complement strand
AGCGGAGGAGGTGGGATTCGAACCCACGGTGGGTTGCCCCACACACGCTCTCCAGGCGTGCCGATTCGTCCGCTCTCGCACTCCTCCTTGCTGCATCAGTGTAGTATCTCATAAATAACCATGGGTTCCCGCTGGCCAGATGACGCGTCCTATGGTCGTGTTGTGCCTCGGGAGTTCACCGGCCCTTATCCTTACTTTCAAGCACCGAATAACATCACGCTATTTATGAGACACTACATTAGCAGGAGATAACAGTCTCTGCCAAGTGATATACTATCAGTGCGGTCGGGTCCTGCGCGACGAGTGTCCGTGAACCGAGTCAGGGTCGGAAGGCAGCAGCTCTCAGCGGTTTTTCTCGGGTGCCGCAGCAAACCTGGCCGCTTTGGTGCTTTCGCTCGTATGTCGCTTGTTTGATTGGATAGGAATATATGGGTTGCATGGTTTAATCCGGTAGTGTAAGTACTATCCTCCATTTCTGGTAGTGTAAGGTGCATGGTCGATGAAATTAATCCGCCAGAGAACGAATACCAGGCTCTGTACAGACGGTTTAGGCCACAGCAGTTCAGAGATCTCGTAGGCCAGCAGCACGTTACCATGGCGATGACTCATGCCGTGAGCGAAGGAAAGGTTGCTCACGCGTACCTGTTTAGCGGCCCTCGCGGCACAGGTAAGACTTCATGTGCTCGCATACTTGCTAAAGCTCTTAACTGCACCAACAGCGTCGGAGGGGAACCGTGTGATGAGTGTCCAAGTTGCATGGCAATAAGAGAGGGTTCTTCGCTGGACGTATACGAACTCGATGCCGCCTCAAATAACGGCGTGGATGCTATACGAGATTTGGTCTCTAAGACAGCACTTGCCACGCCGGGGCGTTGGAAGGTATATATCATCGATGAGATCCACATGCTTTCCACCTCAGCTTCAAACGCACTGCTCAAGACTCTGGAAGAGCCACCTGCTCATGTCATATTCGTTCTGGCCACTACGGATCCACAGAAAGTAATCCCTACCATAAGAAGTCGTACGCAACATTACGAGTTCCGGCTTATATCTCCTGAATCTCTGGAGAACCTACTAAATGAGGTGTCCAATCGTGCAGAGATATCATTACCGACGGGTGCCATTCTTGCTGCAACCAAAAAAGGAAGAGGATCCGCGCGCGATGCACTGTCGGCACTTGAGCAGATAGCAATTGTTGGACAGGTGGAAGATGATGACGGATATGTAGAGAGCATAGTAGAGGCGCTTGCATCCAGAGATAGCGCACAAGCAATGATAGAGGTTGCCCGGGCGGTATCGTCAGGGTTGGATCCTGCTCAGTTGGCTGTAGAGATTGCCGACTACCTCCGGCAGGGTTTTCTTGCGAGCTTGGCGCCCCAGCTGGTGTCATTGAGTGGATCTGAACTGGAACGATGCTCGAACGTCTTACGTGAAATGGGGCTACCTGCTCTGGTTAGGACCATGGAGTTGCTTGGCGAGACATTGGTGTATATGCGTGACTCGCTAGATTCCAGGGTGCAACTTGAATCGGTGTTGATGAAATCATGCATGTTGCCGGCAGGGGATTCGTATGCCGATTTAGTCGAACGTATCGACCGCTTGGAGAGACAGGTAGGTAGTGGATTGAGGAGTCTGGCAGCTGAGAGCGAGCATATCCGCCCCATCCGTAATGAGCAGCGTGGCAGTGACGATCGTAGGAGTGACGACCGGGGGAGTGACGGATATCATGGCAAAGATAGTGCTAAAAGTCAGGGCGGTAATGGTGATGACGGTAGTGACAGGAGTTCTGCTGGGTACAGTGACAGCAGTAAAGGTAGCGATGCTGGCAATGAGGTTACCCCTTCTGGACAGACGTTGGGGGCATCCAAGCGCACCTCGCCTGGACAGGCGTTGGGGGCATTCAAGCGCACCTCGTCGGCAGGTATGCCTTCGGTAGGTATTTCTTCGGTAGGTATTTTGCCAGAAGATGCATCGCTGGTAGATGTATCTTCGGCAGGTAGGGAAGACAGGGAAGATGTAGATAGCAGGTCAGCAAAGGATGATAGCTCTGCCGGTGAAACAGGCAGTGGAGAAGCTGCATTGCCAGCCACTGCCCCAGCCACGGTTAGCGATAAGGTCGGAGAGAGGGAATTCAATAGAGATTTATTGACAATGGCGTGGGGAGATGTCATATTGAGTACCCTTTCACCAAGAGTCAAGAGTCGTTATGCACCATCACGTTTTGTTGCCGTGGATGGTCGCACAGCGGTTATGGCCTTGCCTAATGACACATACCTGCAGGGATGCAAGCAGAACAGTAAAGAGGTGGAAGATGCGATTTCGTCGTATTTCGGTGTTCCTGTGACGATTGAACTTGTTGTGGAGAGTACAAAGGAAGTTGAGTCTCCGGCAGCAGATAGTTCAGCCAATCTATTAAATAAGTCGTCTATCGATAAATTGTATAAAGATAGATCGTCTACCGATGCCCCATCTGTCGGTGGCTCATTTCCTGAACAATCCTTGCGTGCTAACGATTTATCGGAGGCTGACCATATAGCGCCTAGCAGGAGACCTGCAGAAGAGCATATTCGCGAGGCATTTCCAGGGGTAGAAGAACTATGAATCTGATTGATCCAGGAGCTGAGGTTGCTTGCATAGATGCAGTCTCAGGGCGATTTGAGATGTTGCGGCTCGATCCGCCATTGGGCTTTCACTCCGAATCGCCGATATCTCAAGACCCGGATAATCCAGGGAGTTCAAAGTAAGCAGCAGAGAGGATTATACATGACCGGCCAAATATACCCAAGGCACTTGCAGGAGTTGATTGATGAACTCGGATTGCTTCCGGGGATAGGACCAAAATCTGCCCAGCGCATAGCCTTTTACCTTCTTCAGGCATCACCGGACAGGCTCTTGCGTCTGTCATCTGCTATTGCTTCCCTGCAGGATAGTACGCGGCTATGTAGCAGGTGTTTTAACATATCAGAGGGAGAACTGTGCCATATTTGTGCTTCTAGCAGTAGGGACGGCTCTACGATATGTGTAGTGGAGGATCCTCGGGATGTAATTGCCCTGGAGAGATCCAATGCATTCAGGGGTAAATACCATGTACTTCATGGGGCAATAAGTCCGATAGATGGAATTGGTCCTGAGAAGCTCAAGATAGGTGAATTAATGTCGAGAATAGAGTCGGAGGGGATTAAAGAGGTGATCGTATGCACCAATCCCACGGTGGAGGGCGATGCTACGGCAGCCTGGATTGCACGTTATCTCAAGGATAGAGGCGTACAAGTGAGTCGAATAGCCAGCGGGTTGCCAGTAGGTGGTGATCTGGAGTATGCCGATGAGGTGACACTTAGTAGGGCGCTTTCAGGTCGACATGCGATCGATGATTGATGCCGGCAATCGCGAGTAATACATGATTAGTTGCTCATGCGTTACGGGACCAGCCCCTTGATCTCATGGTGAGCAGGAGGATAGACGCGCCGGCGAAGGCTACGATTGCTGCATATCCGTATGACCAGGCAGCTCCCAATGTGTAGAGTAATCCCATTATGAGGTTACCGGCAAACAATCCGGCACTCCGGTAGGCGGACAGTAGACCAAATCCGCTACCGCCTTCGGGTCGAATGACCGACATTATGGAGGGTTCCAGTGTCTCTACTATGCCGAGTGACAACCCAAGAATAGCAATCGAAAGAAGTATGACCAGGTAAGGTAGTTTTAAGGCAGCAGATATTCCCAGCAGCGCAGCTCCTATTGCAGCGGGCAAATAGCCAAATATGCCAAGATTACGGAAACGTCTATGCCAGGTAGAGCCGAGATATCCAGAGAGGGTCATGCCAGTAGCTGCCGACACTGTATTGAAGACCAGGAATGCGACCAAGCCCAGGGCGGGGCTATGAGCCCCCCTGGATGCTGTCAGTATTGGGAACCCTACACTGTAGGAGCTGAACCCAAATAGAACGGTTGCAGCCAGTATAGCTAGTATTGCATTACGAGGTA
>JAMCPC010000083.1:29382-50129 GCA_023379725.1 Actinomycetota bacterium | reverse complement strand
GTGGGGAGCCGGCTGTCCGTCTGGGCTGTGATCCAAGCCATGATCTGTTATCGTAAGGCAGAAGGTCGATACGACGAGGGGGATGATAGTTCCCAAAAATACGTATCTGTAACTTAGCCCTTCAGCTATAGAAACTATCATATAGATTCCTGCGAATATACCTCCTCCTATGTCCAGTGCGTGAAGGAATCCAAACGCCTGAGTGCGAGTGCTTTCGATCGTGCTTTTAGTCAGCATCACCCGTCTCGATGGTGATCGCAGGTTTCTTGCCCACCATCCGGTGCAGAAAAAGGTGATTGCTGCGACAGGACTGGCAACCAGGGCAGTCAGGGATAGCAGTGGTATTGCGGAGTTGCCTATTATGGCCAATTTGCGATGTCCAATCCTGTCTCCAAGCCTGCTACCCAGGTAGGCTATTAACGACCCGCCTCCAAACCCAAGAGCCATTGCCAAGCCGTACAGGGCTACAGAGGCATGGAGGGCGATTACCATGAAAAGAGGCAGCCCAGCCAGTACTCCCTGGTAGCCCAGATCGGCGAAGAATGCAGACAGTGAAATTGCCCATACATCATGGGTACGCCATTTTTCAGATGATGTGTGTAGAGGTGTATTCATTGAATTCATCGATACACCATACTACATGCCCATGCGAATGCGAGTAGTAGGACAGTTACAATTTTTACAAAAGAAGCTATGTAAATTCGTGCATAGATGTTGTGGCATGCTTATACAATGAGCGGAGCAGAACGTAAGCTCTGTTTCTATCTGGGTATTTGGGCAGGAATATTCGTCAGGATATATTGTCAGGATGCGGAGAGGATATCAGGATGCGGAGAGGATAATTGCATCCCCCTGTCCACCACCGCCACAGAGTCCTGCGGCTCCTGTCGATGCACCTTGTTGTTGCATCTCATACAGCATGGTGACTACCAGACGGGCACCTGATGCTCCCAATGGGTGTCCGAAAGCTATGGCTCCACCATTTACGTTACATACCTTTTCGTCTATCCCGAGATCGTCCATGGAGGCCAACCCAACTGCCGCAAACGCTTCATTTATTTCAAAGAGGTCAATGTCACCGATGGACTTCCCTGACCTCTCCAATGCCTTGCGTATGGCACCAGATGGCTGGTGGAGCAGCGAAGCGTCAGGACCGGCTACCTGGCCATAGCCGAGTATCTCTCCCAATGGCTTTACACCAAGCTTCTCCGCGGCAGCCTTGGAGGCTACTACCACCGCAGCGGCACCATCTGATATTTGGCTGGCGTTGCCGGCAGTGATTGTACCGTCAGAGGAAAAGGCTGGCTTGAGCTTACTAAGTGACTCTACTGTGGTTTCAGGGCGGATCCCCTCGTCCGAGTCGACCACTATCGGGTCACCTTTGCGTTGTGGTATGGTGACTGGCGCTATTTCCATGGCGAACCGCCCATTCTTTTGGGCATTTGCAGCACGCTCATGAGATAGAGCAGCAAAGGCGTCCTGCCGATCTCTTGATACGCCTGTTGCCATATTGTAATTCTCTGTGGACTTTCCCATAGCACACTGGTCAAAGGCACAGGTCAGGCCGTCATACATCATTGAATCTATAATTGTTGCATCTCCAAGCCGGTAGCCCTGTCTGGCCTGGGGAAGCAGGTAGGGGGCCTGAGTCATTGACTCCATACCACCTGCCACGACTATATCAGCTTCACCTGCATTTATCATAAGATCGGCTAGGTAAATGGCATTCATTCCCGATAGGCAGACTTTGTTTACCGTGGTACACGGTACGTCCATGGCTATTCCCGCTCCAGTGGCTGCCTGCCGCGCAGTTATCTGTCCCTGACCAGCTTGAAGTACGTGTCCCATGAATACGTAGTCGACTTTTTCGGGTATCACACCTGCACGCAGTAGTGCCTCTTTAATTGCAACAGCACCAAGGCTCATCGCGCTGGAAGAGGCAAGTGCTCCTGACAACTTGCCTATAGGAGTTCTTGCCGCTCCCAGGATAACGGTTCCTGCCATTTTATACCTCCGATCATTCTCTAACTAGCTAGTGTAGCGTCTCGCAAATACCCATGGGTTCCCGCCAGCCAGATAACATTACGCTATTTACGGGACAAACCACTAGTATTAACATACTATAATGAATGATTTTACTCATGTCGACCTGAAGATGATTAAATTGGCTTTTAAGCAAGCCAAGCGGGCAGTAGATGCCGGGGAAGTGCCGGTAGGTGCGGTAGTGACATTGAATGGGAGCATACTTGCAGAGAGATACAATGAGAGGGAGAAAACTGCCGACCCATCGGCTCACGCTGAGATGTTAGCGCTGCGCGATGCGGCGGCTGTGTTGGGTACGTGGCATCTGGAGGGAGCAGAGGTATATGTAACCATGGAACCATGCCCCATGTGTGCGGGTGCGTTGGTGTTGAGCCGTGTCAAGCGACTGGTCTATGCTGTAGCTGATCCAAAGGCAGGTGCCTGTGGCTCGCTGTACAACTTGTGTGATGATCCACGCCTTAATCATCAGGTGCAGGTCGAGCAAGGGCTACTCGCAGATGAAGTCAGCGATCTATTGGCAGGGTTTTTTGCAGGATTAAGGAATAGCGGTTCATGAAGGCTGTATATCTTTCGAGTATTGAAGATCTAAAGAATGATCAGGAAAGTCCAAAAAACGATAGAGCAGGGGAGGAGGCCATTGCAGGCCAGAGTGCCATTGCAGGCCAGAGTGCAGAGAGACCCAATAAGGCAGACGACACGGATCCCTTGGCGAATCTAACTGTAGGGGAACTGCCCGAGCCCTTGGTGCCTCCCGGGTGGGCGCTGGTGAAGATGGAGGCGGCATCCCTGAATCACCATGACCTCTGGACACTCCAGGGGGTATCTTCCAGGCCGGTTTCCCCTCCGCAGGTATTGGGCTGTGATGGAGCAGGTAGGGTAGTTGCTTACGGGCATTACGGGCGAGAGGAGGTTCCTCCCAGCGCCCCGCCTATCGGGACCGAAGTGGTGGCTTATCCTGTTATATCGTGTGGAACATGCCTGGCATGTCGATCTGGTAATGAGTTGCTCTGCCACGATATGGCATTGCTGAGTGAAGGCAACTATCAAGGTACGCTGGCTGAGTTGTTTGTTGTGCCAATTGCCAATCTGATAGCGCTTCCCGAGGGCGTATCGCCTGTGGTGGCTGCAAGCCTATCGACGACATATCTGACCGCCTACCACATGCTGTACGGACGAGCCAGGTTATCTCCCGGGGATACTATTCTGGTGAATGGTGCCACCGGCGGTGTAGCAGTAGCAGCTATCCAGCTGGCAGCACTTGGCAGTATAAGGGTGATAGCCACAGCCAGAACCCCAGAAAAGCGAGATTACGCGCTCAAGATGGGGGCCATTGCGGCATTTGAATCCTCTGTAGAATCGGCTAGAGAAATCCAGAGATACACATCCGGTGGAGTGGATGCAGTGATTGAAACCGTAGGAGCGCCGACATGGGAGCTGAGTCTGCGTTCGGTCAAGCCTGATGGAGTAGTGGTTATTTCAGGAGCAACGGGTGGTGGCAACCCTCCGGCTATGTTGCAGCGGATATTCTGGCGTCAGATCAGAATTGCCGGTTCTACCATGGGTACCTACCAGGAACTTCGTACGTTAGTCAATCTGGCGGCGGCGGATTGGTTACATCCGCAGGTAGACAGTGTGACTCCCCTCGGTGATGCGAGAAGCGCTTTCGAGAGGTTGTATAGGGGAGAGCAGGCAGGAAAACTGATAATAATTCCCTAACAAATAATTCATTGTATCACCGACTTTTGGGTGTATAACTTAAATAGCACTAAGCGACATGGATAAGTTTTGCCCGGAGACATGCTCCGTGGAAGCTTGGCGTATAGTAATACCAAGTACGACAAGATAAGGAGAAAACATGAAAGACAAGCTAAAAAGACATATTACCAAGAGCGTGGCGATCGGAACAATCGTTGGCGTACTGGCCGTTGCAGGAGTGGCAGGAGGGGCATTTGCTTTAACTTCCTCTACTCAGTCTCCTGCTCCGACAAGCACTACGGCAGCTCCGGGATCTACGCATGCCAAGGGCACTCATCACGGCTCAAAGGCGCATCATCGTAGTTTGGTGAAGGGCATATTGCATCGTGAACTTGCTCGTGCAGCCAAAATGGCACGCCATGCTATTGGAGTCCAGGTGACTTTGCACACGAAGAGCGGTGACAAGGTGGTCGAAGTAGAAAGGGGCACCGTGACGGCGCTATCGGCTACTTCTATTACTGTCAAGCGTATCGACGGGCAGTCGTTTACTGCATCGATTAGCTCGACTACTCATGAGCCTCGCAAGGCAGCGCTCAAAGATGGTGCACGGGTAGTGCTTATGGAGAGTTCGGGGCACGCTACAGTGATACTGCCTTTAAGCGGGCTCAAACTTGGGAAAAAGGCAGGCAGTTCTACACATGCACCCAGCTCTACCTCTTCCTCATCAAGTAGTACTGGAGCGGCTGCATAGGTAGCGACCGAGTAGAAAACATGCTGTAGTTACATGAGCCTATGTCGTGTATTATGCAGCTACAGCATCAGCTTATAATCCTTGCCGGTAACAGGACCGGTAACGGAAGAGCTTAATTATAATATATAATTACATATGGCATAAGGTGCCTTATAGAGCAACTTGCACCCCTTGCTCTTGGGTGCCTTGTGCCATTTTTGCATTACTGGCTCTTCGGAAATAAGCGGGGTGTCAATGAGCGGGGCGTAGTAGTAAAATATAGACATTTGGTGAATGTCCGCCGATCCCCTAGGCTCTAAATATCCGTTATCCTATCTTTCGTATCTCAGGCTGTTGTGACCTGGAGTGGACCATATGGGCAGGCAAGGTAGGCTGTTCCCATGATAGGCTCAGGCTGTGGTTCAGGCTGTTTTTACCGGAGCTACGCATGGATATTGATGGTCACATCCGTTGCAGCCGTTCAGCTCGCTGACACGGATTAGATATCCAGCCCATTGATGCCAGCATGCGCCGCAATTGGTGCAGAGGAAATTGATCTTATCGTCGTTACTGCGAACGATCTCAAAGTCATCTCTGCCACATACCGGACAGCTGAATGCCAGTTTCATGCTCCTGCCTGTCCCAGTGATGCGTTACGGCTAACGGTAGCGCTACTCTCCGGTATGGATGGATGCCCAAGATGTGCTGCTACGGCTTTGGTGAGACGTGCCGATACAGATTCTGGTAGGCCGACACCATCTACGGATACGAATGGGTGGATAGAGGCGAGTCTGGTAATGACCGGCTTGAATAGATGATCGTAATGAGCCAGCCTGTCGTGAAGCGATTTGGCAGTATATCCCTCTATGGGAGATATCTTTCCTCCGCAGTAGTTGCATCGTGCCGGTATTATTGTTTCGCCGACAACTCCGTAAGACATTCCGCACTCTTGGCAACTCCTGCGCGCAAGCAACCTGTGCACCAGCACCGGTCGCGGTATTACCAGGTTTAGTATGAGTCCGATGTCATATGCGCCAGTTAGTTCATTCAGTGCCTCGGCTTGACGAAGCGTCCTGGGAAAGCCCTGCAGAACGAATCCATTGGGATTGTGGTCTTCTGACAGTGCTTCAGCGAGTACGTCAATGACTAGTTCATCTGGCAATAATGCACCTACCTGCCTGTGGCGTGCAGCAATATCGGCAATGCGCGAATCCATAGCTGAAACTCTTTTCAGTAGGCCGCCCATGGATATGTGAGGCAGGCTCAGCCTACGAGCGATGTTCTCTGCGTGTATTTGTTTGCCAGATCCCGGATAGCCCATAAGGACGACAGCAAGGGGTCTCTCCCCTTTGAATGGGTATGTCACTTTATCCATTGACTTTATTATGTATCCATTTTGCATGTATTGCAACGGGGGAAACACCTACTTTCATGGGTGGTATTTACATCGTATTTACACCCAGAAATTTGCCGTGATTACGTACGTATCAATCTTCAGGGAGCATATCGATGGCGCCACACGGGCACTCTGTTGCGCATATGCCGCATCCCTTGCAGTAGTCGTAGTCGAATTCGTATCGCATGCCCGGACCGAGTTTAATTACTGCATTGTCGGGACAGACTCCATAACAATTGTCACATTCGAAACAATTTCCACATGACATGCACCGGCGTGCCTCGAACAGGGCATCGCTCTCATCCAGTCCGGTCACCACCTCATCAAAGGTAGATTGGCGCCGTACCAGGTCGAGTTTGGGTCGTAGTGTTGCGGGAGCATCAGAATAGTACCATGTATTTAGGCGTGACCACTCAGCCAGTGGATGCCTGCTGCTACTCGGTGAAGTTATGCCTTTCAGCCATGCATCTATATTTCGGGCTGCTTTTTTACCATTTCCTATGGCGGCGGTAACCGTTCGCTCTTTCTGGGCTATATCACCTCCGGCAAAGATAGCAGGATGTCCTGTCATCATGGCTGAATTTACCTGTACTACCCCATTGTCTATCTTGATACCGTCTATATTCTCAAGAAGAGAAAGATCAGCTTCTTCGCCAAGGGCGAGGACAACGCTGTCAGCGGCAAGCTCGTCGTACTCTCCGGTCGGCTGAGGGAAGCCAGTCTCGTCCAGTTCCATCTTTTCCAGCAAAAGCCTTCCTTCGGTTACTTTATTTATAGTAGATAGCCACCGCATCTTTACTCCCTCTTCGACAGCATCTTCTACCTCTATATCGTGAGCTGGCATCTTATCTCTTGTACGACGATATACTACTATAGCTTCCGATGCACCAAGGCGCTTAGCGGTTCGTGCTGCATCCATAGCTGTATTGCCGCCTCCGTAGACTACTACCGATCTGCCGAGTTGAGGACTATCCATATCCTGAGCCGACCGCAGAAGTGAAAGTGCATCGACAATATGGGAAGAATCGCCTGCCGGTATATACGCGTTTCTGGCAATTTCTGCACCGGTTGCCAAAAACACTGCATCGTAATTACCTGCTTTCATCTCCGCCAAAAGATCGGTTACTCTATGATTGAGTTCAATATCTATACCAAGGTCGACTATGCGCTTAATTTCTCTGTCCAGAATGTCACGGGGTAGCCTGTAAGCTGGTATTCCAAAACGCATCATTCCACCAAGATGGCCAGATGCTTCGTAAACAGACACGTCATTCCCCAAAATTTTAAGATGGTAAGCTGCCGAGAGACCTGCAGGGCCGGCGCCGACCACAAGCACCCTCTTTCCGGTTGCAGGCTTGTCCGTAGAGGACAGAGGGCCACTGGGGGATACACTCGAAGGAGTGGAAATTGACCAAGCTGATTCTAATGCGATGTCGCCAAGGAAGCGCTCTACGGCGTTAATACCTACAGCTTCGTCCAGCTTTCCCCGGTTGCAGGAGGTCTCACAATTATGGTAGCAGACTCTTCCCATTATGGCAGGGAAGGGATTGTCTATCATTATAGTTCTCCACGCGTTTTCATATCCCCTCTCTTCGGCATGGTAGAGCCATCCTTGGATGTTCTCTCCGGCGGGACAGGCATCATTGCATGGTGGGAGTAGATCGACATAGACCGGTCGTTCAGTTCGCCAGCTACCGGTCTTGTTGGCACGGCTTGATCCGGGTTGCAGGGTGATAGCAAAAGGTCTATCCAATCTCAGTTCTCCTCATCTAGTAGATTGAAACGCCGTATGTTCCGGTCAGCCTCTTCTTGTATCTTCTCAATGACATCATCTCGCCTGGATGGCTTGAATAGGTGAGCATATCTACGTTGCAACATGAGATACTCTTCTACCGGTACTCGTGATCTGATCTTGGACGCTCCGGTTACCTCTCCGTGCTCTGCTTCGAATACCGGAAATATCCCTGTCTCTTTTGCCAGCCTTGCGATTCTTATAGTATTGGCTGGTTCACTACCCCAGCCCAGCGGGCAGGGCACTAATATGTGAACATAGCGAGCACCTCGGAAGGACATTGCTTTTTCTATCTTGTACTCCAAATCGTGCAGTTCGGCTACAGTGGCTGTAGCCACATAGGGTATCTCGTGAGCCATCGCTATAAGAGGCATTTTCTTCCCCTGCCCCCATCTGTTACCCGGTTGAGGCCCTATTGCCTCGGTGGTGGCCGTTCTTGCCGCTGGAGGGGTGGATCCCGAACGCTGTACTCCGGTGTTCATGTATGCTTCATTGTCGTAGCAGATAAAGAGTACGTCGTCATTGCGCTCAAGCATGCCGGATAGGCATCCTATACCTATATCCACAGTTCCACCATCACCGGCTTGAGCGACGACACGTATATCTTCTCTTCCTTTTACGCGTAACGCAGCGGCTATGCCACTTCCCACTGCCGCAGCATTGCCGAATACAGAGTGGATCCATGGAATTTGCCAGGAGGTCTCAGGGTACGGCGTAGTGAATACCTCCAGACAGCCTGTCGCATTGGCGGCGATTATCTTATTCCCTGTTGCCCGCATAGCTGCATCGAGTGCGTAGCGGGCACCGAGAGCCTCTCCGCATCCCTGACATGCCCTGTGACCCAAGGTAAGAGAGTTTGTACGCTTGATATCCGATTGGACAGTGCGCTCAGGCGCGTCAAGTAGCCTGCCTCCTACTGCGAAGCTTCCAGTCTGGTAAAACTTTACCTGTTTGGGTACCTGTCTGGTCATGGTTGTCGTTCCGGTTGTGCCGCTGTTGCTTGTGCTGTCGTCGTTCCAAGGTCACGTAGGATATTTTCGGCGGAGGGTCCTGATCTTTTACTCTGTCCCATCCTTGCCAGTTCACGCTCGACTACGCCATGATCCAGATCCAGAAAGGTCAGCTTTTCCAGCTTTTCCTCTACCGCATCGTTTAGGCATTGCTTTAGGGAGTTGCCGGTGACTGCCCGTCCTCCCAAGCCAGCTACGACTGTAAATAAGCGGATATCATGATGAGCGAGAGTGAGAGCTATATCAGTTGCAAGAATGCTTCCCATTCCCACGGAAAACGCTCTATCCACTACGACGACACGCTTGGGACTCCCCACGGTATTCCTCAATGCATCAAGGGGAAAGGGTCGGAATGTCGTTATACTGATTAATCCGATTGAGATGCCATCGCGACGAAGTTCGTCGACTACATCTTCTATGGTTCCCACTATCGAACCCATTGCAATTACTACGGTACTGGCATCCTCAATCCTGTAGGTACGCACCAATCCACCGTTCTTTCGTCCCGAAAGCTCCTGAAATTCTTGGGAGATTTCCGGTATTCTCTCCAGTGCCCTCAGCTGCTTTACATGGGCAAGATAACGAACTTCTGTAAAAGCCTCTGGGCCAACCATAGCTCCTATCGAGACTGGTTCTTCAACATCCAGAAGCTGGCGGGGGATGAACGGTGGAAGGTACCTATCCACCAACTCCTGATCCGGCACATCCAGCGGTTCTATGGCATGGGTAAGTACGTACCCATCCATGCATACCATGACGGGAAGTGATATCTCTTCCGACAGGCGAAACGCCTGTATATGGAGATCCACTGCTGCCTGATTTGACTCTGCAAATAGCTGTATCCATCCGCTGTCACGAACTGCCATAGCATCGCTGTAGTCATTCCAGATGTTTATTGGTGCTCCGATAGCCCTGTTGGCAAGCGTCATTACCATGGGTAGCCCCAGTCCTGCCGCGTTATATACAGCTTCTGTCATGAACAGAAGTCCCTGGCTGGAGGTGGCAGTATAGCTGCGTGCTCCAGTTGCCGACGCGCCTATAAGAACGGACATGGCACCGAACTCAGACTCTACATTTATGAACTCGCAATGTTCTAAAGTGGCATCCTTGACCATTGCCCCAAGAGCTTCCACTATATGAGTCTGTGGTGATATTGGATATGCGCAGATTACCTCGGGTCTACACATGGCTACTGCTCTGGCTACTGCCTTGGATCCTTCTAGCTGCTCAAGCATACAATGACCCTTTCGTATGCAGTGTAACCGCTACAGATTTAAGATTATTGAGTGGTTCCCATCGGTTAGTCGTCCATTGAGTAGTTATGGTCTCAAACATGTGCGACCTCGGTGCGCAGTGGCATGGACGGCATAGGCGGTAATTCGAAGTTTTCCTGTACGTAGTTGAACAGCTCTTTGGCTGCAGTGTAATTCTTTTCTCCCAGATCTCCTGCAAATCGTTTCACAATAGCTTCGTGTAACGATTGTAAGGTAATAATCCCAGTCAAAGCTGCTAGACCTCCTAGAAGCACTAGATTGGGGATAGGCTTACCAAGATGCCTGCGGGCTGTTTCTGATGCAGGGACGTTGAATACCTTTGTCAGTCCATGTATATAATTTGCAATGGATGGGTCATCCAGTGAATGTGGGGTGTTTATAAGGATCAACGCATCCTGGTTCACGCCGGATAAGATGTCTACCTGGTGGACGAGTGTAGCATCCTGGACGATTAGAGCGTCAGGTGCGCTGATTGGTTCATGTGTGCGTATTTCGTGACTATCAATACGGCAGTAAGCGGTAACTGGAGCTCCCATCCTTTCAGATCCGAAGCTTGGAAATGCCTGTGCCCAGTAGCCGTCCAGAAATGCAGCTATCGAGAGCAACTCGGAGCTGGTTACAACTCCCTGACCACCTCTTCCGTGTATTCGAACTTGAAACATAGCTTTCTTCTAATATCTTATAGCCGTTTCATGCGCTGTTGCACATCGATGAATTCAGTAAGAGACTCAGCGGATAGGTAGTTTGGATTTCATATCGTATCGTTCAAGCCTTCTTTGCTTGGGGGTTGCATCTTTATTTCCGTCAGGATACAATATAAGTGGTGCCGAAGACGGTAGTCCCAAGGTGAAATCCCGAAGGAGGTAACGATGGTGGAAGAGACCAGTAATGGAGGGTGGATAAGTCGGGAATTTGGAAGGCGAGATCTGCTCGCCGGGATGTTGTCGATAGGTGTATCTGGAGCTGTCCTGGCAGCTTGCTCTTCATCCAAGTCTACAAAGCCCGTTTCCACTTTACCGTCATTCCCCTTGGGAGCGGCTAGTAGTGCTAAGTCGAAGCCGGTGGAGATTACTATCTGGCAGGGCATGGGGCATCCAAACGGTGTACCGTTGAAGTATCTGACCAATCAGTTCAATACATCACAAAGCGATGTACATGTCAATATAGTAGATCAGGGAGATTACACCAGCCTGCTGACGGCTTACACTGCTGCCTTGAGCGGTGGAATCTTGCCGGATGTAGTTCAGATGGAGACATCTGACCTCCAGCTCATCATCGACAGTGACAGTGCCGTTCCGGTGCAATCTGCCATAGATGCTGAGCATTACAGCCTATCGGATTATGTGCCTTCCACCGTGAATTACTTCCGCGTAAATGATGTACTGTGGGCTCTGCCATTCAGTATATCAGGGGAGGTTCTTTTCTACAACAAGGTAGCAGTCGAAAAGGCAGGTCTTGATCCAAGCAATCCACCTACCACTCTCGATGAGCTTCGTACCTGGGCTGAGAGGATTGTCAGCACCAAGACCGAGAAGTATGGCATGAGCCTGAAGCTTACTCCCTCTACCTTCGAGGAGTGGATGGCTATGGGTGGGGAGATTATGGTAAACCATGAGAATGGCCGTAGCGGTAGGGCAACCGCCGTCACCTTTGACAATTCTCTCGGAAAGTCGCTTTTTACTTGGTGGGACGATATGGTGAAGGATAAGATAGCTCAGACGACTTCGGCTACCAGTTATGACGATTTAATTGCCATCTCCAGTCTGATAGCGCCGATGACTATTGAGACCTCCGCGGCAATCGGGGATGCCATATACTTTTTGCAGAGTACACCTAATCCTAATCTGCAGCTTGGAGTGGGTCCTTTACCTGGTCCATCTGCTCGAAATGGAGGAGTGTTTGTGGGAGGGTCGGGGCTGTATATAGTCAAACTCCGTTCCACTCCTGAAAGACAGGATGCGGCCTGGCAGTATATCAAGTATCTGATGCAGCCTGCACAGCAGGCATATTGGGCGGCGCAGACGGGTTATATTGCAGTACGTAAGTCAGCTGTGTCTCAGCCCACCCTGGTACACGCTTGGGACAGTCATCCGGAGTACCGTGTTGCCTATGAGCAGATCCTGGCGAGCCCGCCTAATCCCGCTACTGCCGGATACGTATCGGGTGCATCTACAGGGATAGATAATGCAGTAGAAGCCGGCCTCACCGCTCTGTCGTCGGGTACCTCTCCTGCTGCAGCGCTGGCTCAGGCGGCCAGCTCTGCGAACTCTGCCATTGCGCAGTACAATTCACGGGTGTAGTGGTCGCCACATCATCTATTGAGCAAATCCAGGATGGCATGCCAGGATCGGCAGCTGTCTCTCTGGAGGGGGTCAGTAAGTGGTACGATGATGTCCCTGCCATACAGGATGCTACGCTTGATGTCCTCCCTGGAGAGTTTATGGTGTTGCTTGGTCCGTCGGGATGTGGCAAGACCACCATTCTGAGGTTGATAGCTGGTCTTGAAACTCCGTCGCAGGGACTCATACGGATAGGTGGTAGGGTCGTCAATGATGTGGACCCAAAGGATCGCGATGTCGCCATGGTATTCCAGAGCTATGCCTTATATCCTCATATGACTGTACGCCGTAATATCGAGTTCCCCCTTCGTTCACGTCATGTGCCAGAAGGAGAGCGCAACCGTCTTGTCGAAGAGGTGGCTGGCAGTCTCCGGTTGGACAAACTACTCGGCCGTAAACCGGCACAGTTGTCTGGAGGGCAACGCCAAAGGGTAGCTCTGGCAAGAGCTATTGTGCGAAGGCCGTTGGCGTTTCTTATGGATGAGCCACTTTCCAATCTTGATGCACAGTTGCGTATCGAAACGAGAGCAGAATTGGTGGAACTTCACGCCAAATTGGGTATTACTATTATTTACGTAACCCATGATCAAGTGGAGGCTACGACCATGGGACACAGGATAGCTGTTATCGATGGTGGTAGGCTACAGCAGGTAGACACTCCGCAGAATATATACAGGCATCCGGTAAACTCTTTTGTGGCTGGATTTGTGGGCAACCCTCCAATGAATATCATTGAAGCCACGCTTGAAGCGATTGGTGACACGATCAATGCAAGTTTTCAGGGTGGATTTTTCCAGCTCTCTCCTGAGCTGGCAACGTTGCTTCGAAAAAAGGAAGTTAGCAACGTACTAGTAGGGGTCAGGCCACAGGATATTAGTATCGTAGAAAGAGGTACACTACATGCGAAGGTAAGTTTGGTGGAATCGGTCGGTGACATATACAGGCTGATTTGCAGGATGGATGGAGGTAATTTTGTAACTGTAGATGCTTATCGTACTGCAAAAAATATTCGTAGCGGTGACGTGGTACAGCTTGCAGTTACCGGGGAGATGCATCTCTTTAATGCTACAAGCGGTGAGAGTCTGTCGTCATGACGATGTCTTTATCCAGCCACTCTTCAAATACAGCGCGACTTAAAGCGGTACGAGAGGTTGTGCTTGGCTATCTATGGATACTGCCAGCTCTAGCAGTATTTGGAGTTTTTGTCTTTTTCCCACTCTTGAAGGCGGTATGGTTGGGGTTTTTTAGGACTCCACCCTTTCCCAACTTGCCATCACACTTCGTCGGTCTGTCTCAGTATGCCTCTACTTTATCGTCTGCACTGTTCTTGCACAGCTTATGGAGAACGATACTGTTTGTCATCTTTACCGTGCCTACCGGTATAGTACTTGGTTTGTTGCTTGCCACCCTTGCTCATCAGCGCTTGGCGGGGATACGTATTTTCAGGACTGTATTTTCTTCTACGGTTGCAACGTCTACCGCGGTGGCTTCCGTGATATTTTTTACCTTGCTTAATCCGGAGGTTGGCCTGTTCAGTTACTGGCTGGGCCAGCGTGGTGGTGCCGGTATACTGGCAAACCCCTCTCTTGCGCTTCCGGCAGTTTCTGTCGTTACGGTCTGGCAAAACATCGGTTTCACATTTATATTGATGAGCGCCGCACTCCAGTCGGTTCCAGATGATCTTCTGGAAGCAGCGAGGATGGATGGTGCATCCAAATGGTATCGTTTCCGAGCGGTAACTGTTCCGTTGCTGTCGCCTACCATTTTTTTTGCCTCTATAGTTGGTATTATAGGGTCCTTTCAGGCATTCGGTCAGATAAATCTCCTTACACAGGGCGGCCCCAATAATCACACTATGGTACTGATTTACTATATTTATCAGGCAGCATATACCGATAATAATTACGGGGTGGCCTCTGTTCTCTCTATAGCATTGTTTGCGATATTGTTTGTACTTACTTTGGCACAGTTCTGGTTCTTTGAACGGAGGGTATTCTATGTGGCAGCTGGTTGAGCATACAGGAGACTTGGATACAGCGGCCGATTCGGTCGGTGCATCTGGTGTATCTGGTGCATCTGGTGTATCTGGTGCGGATCGGATGGTCGATCTGGTCAAGATGACCGGTTCGGATGGTGCATCTGTTTCGGATGGTGCATCTGCTTCGGATGGGATGGCTGGTTCAAGTGGGGCGATTGGATTGGCCGAGAGGAACGCCACAGAGAGTGGAGGGAACGTGAACGATGCAGGAAGCGCGGGAGGCTCAGGAAGTAGTCCCCCAGGTAGCGGTCCTCCAAATAGCGCAGGGCAGGTATATTCTTCGGCAGGTCGGCGAAGGGCGAGACACTATACGATCATCAGTACGCGTTATATCCTACTGATTGCCTTGGCTGTAATAGTAGGTTTTCCCATTTACATAA
Source organism: Actinomycetota bacterium (assembly GCA_023379725.1). Lineage (GTDB taxonomy): Bacteria > Actinomycetota > Acidimicrobiia > Acidimicrobiales > JAMCPL01 > JAMCPL01. The sequence goes on along the minus strand of JAMCPC010000083.1, from coordinate 35,432 downwards.
CTGTAGTCAATTCCCTCATCTCCTCCCGCCAGATTGCAGCTCGACCACCGGTGCTATTCCCGTTGCATCCGTTATGGGGCGATTTTTCTGCTGCGTTTAGCCAGGCTCATCTGGGTCTTTACCTACGCAACAGCATCATTGTTACGATTTTTATTGTGATTGGAGAGCTCATTACCTCTGTGCTGGCCGGTTACGCCTTTGCCTACTTGAAATTTCCATTCCGGCGTACTCTATTCATGGCATGCATTGCAACCATGATGGTTCCCATGGAAGCTACTATAGTTCCCAATCGCCAGACTATTGTCGCTTTGGGGTGGTTCAATTCCTTCCCTGCCCTCATCGTTCCTTTTCTCGCCAGTGGGGTCGGCATATTCCTGTTTCGCCAGGCGTTTATGGGGGTGCCAAAAGATCTACATGATGCTGCCAGGCTGGATGGTTACGGTCATTGGCAATTTCTTGCCCGTATCGTTGTGCCGCTGAACCGGCCGCTGATAGCTGCGTTTGCTCTTTATGCGTTCATGAGCTCTTGGAACCAGTACCTATGGCCACTTATCGTAACCAATACAAACAGTGTCCGTACGGTACAGATTGGGATGACCGAACTGGAAAATGTCGGCATAAACCATTTTAATCTGATCTTTGCAGGCACTTTGCTGGCTGCATTGCCTATCTTTGTCTTGCTGGTGGTATTCCAGCGTCAGCTTGTACGGGGGCTTTCGGCTGGAGCGCTCAAGGGCTAATTACTCAGCAGGTTCCCAGTACTTCCACTCTCCTCCGGGGTGGCGGATCTTCCATCTATCGTGTGGGTGATCACGAGCGACCAGATGTACCCAGTAGCCGTCAAATAGTTCGCGCAACATGGCGTGGTGGGCAATTATGGATTCCAACCTTGCCTGTGGAGCTTGTACGATAGCCAGCAATCGCATTGGCTCGTGAAAGGGTCGATTGCCGTCGAGGATCGATTGGGCAGGAAGCCCAACCTGGAGATCACCGGCGGCTCCCTGAAGCACTCCTACACCGGCAACTATATTGTGGGCAGTCTTGTCGCCGGCAGAGAGTACCTCTGGGTCTACGGTAGAGAAGTAATACTGGGCATTGATCCAGTGGGCGACCACCATAGGGGCAGTTAGGATAGTTTCCAGTACCTTACCGCCGTCATCAGTATCAGAGTCGTAAGAGTGCAGGAAGCAACGCCGGCCCAGATCCACCCCAGCGGTTAGCTCTCTGGGTGCCACAATAAACGCGGCATTGCGTGCAAGTCCCCATTCCGGCTGCACTTGAGCCCAGTCGGCAGAGCGCCCTGCCGGGAGTATCACCCTACTGCTCGTGTCGGTTCCAGGTAGGTCGAGGGTGCGCTCAGTAACCAGTCCTGCGCCAGCACGATTGAGGTTGGCTTGTAGTGTAGCCACCATCTCGAGATGGCTGGCTGGTATCAGATGGAGGTCGAGAATGGTGATTTTGTCGGTAGCGGTGTCATGCTCGCCTGCGATAAAGATTGTGTCATCAGGTATAATAATTTTTTGCTCTTTAAGTAGGTTCCGGACGGCTGGCTGGTTCAGCAGTGTTGCAGCGGCACGAGCATTTGCTGCTCCCCGGTTACCACCGCAGGCACCGCAGTCGAGCGAGGAAGCATATGGGTTGTTCTCAGTGGTGCTACCGTGGCCGCAGAGTAACACCAACGGCGCAAAATTCCGTGTAAGACCCATAGCAGTGAGTAAGTTGCTTGCAAACGACACTTGCTCTGCGACGGATATGGAATTGTCGTATCTGCTATGGGTCTCGATACGCGGAACAATCATCCGGTGCGTCCAGTCTCGTAATTTATGGTAGCACTCAGGGGTCAGGGTCTTTGCAGCAGCCAAGGGACCCGCAAAGAATCCGCCAGCTTCAGCCAGCATAAATGTCGACAGCATTCCCTTGCGAGCGCTGTTTAGTGCATAACCGGCCGCAGCCAATCCTTGGCTCCCTGTAATATGGCGATTGACCAGTGGCGCCGCTTTGGTAGCTGGCTCATCTGTCACCTGTATTGCTGACGTGAGGAGAACAGGATATTGGTCGACATATTCAGCCGATCCCAGTGGGAGGTATTGCATCGGGAGGGAGAAGAATCCTGCAAATCCTATTGTCTCATACCGACCGGCAGCCTCCAAGTGACGCCGTAGCCCTTCTGAGCGAGTATCAATGCAGAAAACAGCCTGAGCGGCTGGGCGTTCCGGTTGTGTGGACGTAGGCTGCAGGGGCTTCTCCAAAGCCTTTAGGAGGCAATCCCGATAGTGGTTTTCATATGCCGCCAGCCATACTCTCTTAAGGGCGGTTTTCGGGATATTGAGTGTGGCTGCTGGGGTATTGAGTGTGGCTGCTGGTGTGTTAAGGGTGGCTGCTGGTGTGTTAAGTGTTGCTGGCGGGGTGCAATCCGATTGACTCCCCTCGGTATCTAAGTGACCCCTTGTATCTAAGCTACCCCTTGTATCCAAGCTACCCCTCCTCCTTAGGTGCGTAAATAACGTGGCTGGGCGTGCCAGCGGTAGTGACTTGTCCTTATATCTGAGTACTGTTTCGTAGCTTAGGCGGACAGCGAGTAGGTCGACTATAGTCAAAGCCTGTCCAGATGTACTGCTACCCGTCCAATAGGATCGCCATTTTGCATAGCCTGACCAGCCCAAAGTACGGGCAAGGCGGCGCTCGAACTCCCTCACTCGGTCATTTTCAGCTATCGAGAGCCTGTCCAGGCATTTAGATATTGTATCTACTGGATTTTCAGGCATAGTAGCGAGTTGTTTCCGTCCATCTTTGCCTGCGATTCTCCGAGCCGCAGGATCGCTCCCTATTATATTGCGCCATGCCCGGTAAAAGCTATCTTCAACTGGGCCAGGTAACATTCCTCCGACATATGCAGTACACCACTTGGTGATTTCGCGATCTACCGCACAAGCAAGCAAGGTCTCATTAGAATAGTTGTTCTGTACTGCCTTGCTACCGGTAGCGGCTACCTCCGGGCTTTCCACATCTTGATGATTGTACATGCGATAATCTGCCGTATCTTCAATTTCGTAATTAATATCTTGATCAGATATAACTGCTTGAATATCATCCTTACTCACACGACCGGATGTGTAAGCTTCTGCAAAGAATGATTCTGTAGGGTATCCACGAATACCCAGGATTGGAGCAGCATAGTCGATGGCATCGTAAAAGGACATGTAGCGTAAGTCCCAGAGAGGGTTCACCGCTATAAAGGTGGAGAGCGGCCATAGCGGCGCGACAACGCGAGCGGCTTCTTCTACCTGTGCCAGTAGCCGGGACATGTCATTGTGTCTTCTCTCGGAGTTTGCGCGATGTCTACCGTCCATGTGTCCCACTCTCGCAGTATGGTTGCTGGTTGTAGAACTGGTTGTTGCAGGGTACTTCATGCGGCATTACCTGACCATGTGCTTGAAGTTTCGTAGGAGTATTCAGGTAGGCTGTCTTGACCGCCTCTGATCCTTCCTCGTTCCCCACCTATCATGATGCTCGTAGACGGTGTACCTATATCGATTAGTAGCGCTTGTAGCCAATTTCGTGCTGCAGGTACCTGGTCGATACCGGCAATAGCTATACCCGCTAGGGCTACACTGAGCAGCCACCATGGGCTTAGCACTCCTGAGCCTACAGACGGAAGCGCCGGCATCATCCAGTTCCCCAGTAGTCCAGCTACAAGTCCGTATAGTCCACCTGCCCCCAGCATACCTATTGTCCAGAATATGATAGTACGAGGTGTGGCCGGACAGAGCCCCCACCATGACCAGCAGATAGCCGCAACTGTGGCCGCCACGAAGGCCATTATTATGAGCTCACCGTGGTGGGCGAGCACCCTGGGGACGATTACCATGACAGCCAGGCTTCCTGCTGCGGTAATTACAGTTGCAGCAAGCCGGATAGGCGTGGAGACCCTTTTTACAGGAGGAGCAGGCGCTCTACCGGCACGAGGTATCTGAGAGCCTGATCCGAAGAACATGGTTGCTTTGTACATGGCATGACCTATCAGGTGTAGCAAGGCGGCGATATAAGCGCCGACCGTACACTCTGCCAGCATGAAACCCATCTGTCCCATAGTGGAGAAGGCCAGCGAACCCTTTACATCTGCCTTTCTACTCATGATAGTGGTGGCTACTATTGCGGTAAGTATGGCTACCGCAAAAGCAGCGGACATGGCCAGTACTGAATTACTCGACAAAGCACTGAAACGAATGAGTAGTATGCCCCCTCCATTGACCACACCAGCATGAAGCAGGGCAGATACCGGTGTCGGTGCCGACACGGTGCCTGGCATCCACCTGCCTAGTACTCCCTGTGCGGAGCGTGTCAAAGCTGCTATCACCACCAGCAGTGCAATTACCGTCGACAGCTTACTGAGCCGACCGGCAACCGAAGCGGCCAATGCGGGGTGGAGGAGAGAAACGTTACCTGCTTGCATCCAGATTAGGATCATAGCGATCACCAAAGCCGTATCGCCCAGGGTAAACATCTTCAGAGTGAGACGTGCCGAGGCTCGAACGCCAGGGAGGTCCGACCGGTAACCGGTTGCCACCACAAATGCCAACCCGGCTGTTACCCATGCTGCTACCAATACCAAAGCAGTTGCCGAAGTGCACACTATAGCCATTGATGCCACCACTGCATTTGTTGCAGCAAAAAATCTCTTAGCTACCTGGTCTGCTTGTAGGTAACGGACTGCGAAACTCTGTACCAGTGCCCCCACGACACACACCAGGACGAGTAACGTCACTGTGAGTTGGTTGGCGAGTAGGCCAAATACAGGACTTCCATTTCCACCATTCAAGGTCACGGAATATGGTCCGTTCAGTGCCACCATAATTGTCGCGACGATTGCCGCCGCCGCTGATACCCATCCCAGCCTCGCTGCTCTCCGGCGACAGGAGAGGCCGTCATCTACCACCGATACAGCTACAGCCACTAGTGGCACGACTACGGCTCCGATAAGACATATTTTGCCTATCAGCGTAGGATGCATACCTACCGTTCCCAGATAATATATGATATTCATATCATGAATTATAATACGTTAGTTAGGAGAAAGCAAATTATTGTGACAGATGGATTGTTTTCTGTGCCCGGAGTGCCTGTATATACAGTACTTCTTGTCGGGATAGTTACTCCACCGGATTACAAAAGGTGACCGACATCGAGCGCTCCTCAATCCTCGGTTCCAGATGGCTCGGTCTTGAGCATCCCTATGCGGGCAGGGTAGCGGTACTTGCAACCAAGCATGGCAAACTTCCTCTTATCGGTCCACCTATCGAGCAGGCCATAGGCTTGGCGGTAAGGGATGTGGATGTAGATACGGACGTGTTGGGTACCTTTACAGGCGACATACCTCGCATGGAGACTCCTCTCAGGACTGCTATAGCCAAGGCTCGTATGGGAATGAATGCTGCCGGTGTGGATATTGGCCTGGCTTCCGAAGGCAGCATTGCACCTGATCCTACCCTTCCATTTATTATGTCCGATCGTGAACTTGTCGTACTGGTCGATGACAGTGCGGGTATTGTAGTGTGGGAATCCTATTCCAGCTGGGAGATATTGGCAGCAACCACAACTACCAATACAGTAGAGGGGCTTGAATCATTCTTGGAGCGTGCGGACTTTCCCAACCACAAGCTCATAGTTCGTCCAAATAGTGGTGCTGTACATCCTGTATTCAAAGGAATTGACAGTGTAGATGAGCTGGCGATTGCTCTTGGTGAGTGCGTTACAGTCTCTGCCGATGGTCTTGGAATTGTAGAGACCGACCTTCGAGCACACATGTGTCCTTCACGGCGTAGTGTTATTGCCAAAGCTGCCGAAAGCCTTGCTGGCCGACTTGCGTCTCGATGCCCGGCATGCGGGGTACCAGGATGGGGGCGGGTCGATGTCATTTTAGGTTTAGCATGTGTCTCTTGCGGTACTCAAGTCGATCGACCAAGAGCAGAGATTGATGGTTGTGTTGTCTGCGATCATAGGGAGACACGCATAGTAGCAACCGGTGTCGATCCTGGCGAGTGTCCCTTCTG
>JAMCPC010000083.1:0-29095 GCA_023379725.1 Actinomycetota bacterium | reverse complement strand
ATGAAGCAGGTACATTTCACCGGAATACTTAATTTCGTGAAACGGATAAATGATTACAGAGATTACAGAAAAAGGAGAATTATATGAAACGGTTACGATTCCAAGGTATGGCGGTGGTTGCTACACTGGCTATTGGCAGTTCGCTCGCTGCCTGTAGTAGTTCATCTCAGCCTACTGCCAATGTATCGGCAGCAAGCGCATGCTGGGCCAAGGCGACTTCGGCTTCTGAGTGCGGTGGAATGGCTGCATTGGTGAAAGCTGCGAAGGCAGAAGGGCATCTGAATGTTATAGCACTCCCGCCAGATTGGGCAAACTATGGCTCAATTATAAAGAACTTTGAATCTAAATATGGCATCTCGGTAAACAGTGAGAACCCCAATGGCTCCAGTGGCGAGGAACTTGCCGCTATCAGGTCTCAGAAGGGGAGCGGGAAAGCTCCTGATGTAGTAGATGTAGGCCCTTCCTTCGCCCTGCAGGGGACATCCGAGGGTCTTTTTACTCCGTATAGAGTGGCAACCTGGTCGAGTATACCGGCGGATCAAAAATCAGCATCTGGCTACTGGTGGGATGATTACGGTGGTTATATATCTATAGGATACAATGCAGGCATATTTCACAATGCTCCCACTTCGTTCAACTCCCTACTGGCTCCCCAATACAAGGGGTCGGTATGTCTGGATGGTAATCCTGAGAGTGCAGGCGCCGCATTTGCCGGAGTCTTTGCTGCTGCTCTGGCCAACGGGGGATCTTTCAGCAACATAGAGCCGGGTATCCAGTATTTCAAGAGCCTTGCAAAGGCAGGCAATTTTGTACCGACTGGAGCATCCCCCTCTAGTATCGAAAGCGGCCAGTGTCGAGTTACGATTGACTGGACATACCTCGAAGCACAGTATGCCGTTGGACTAAAGGGTAAGGTGGATTGGAAGGTGTTTGTTCCTGCGTCCGGTCACTATGCTTCCTATTACGTCCAGGCGATTTCCAAATATGCGCCAGATCCGGCTGCAGCACGTCTATGGGAAGAGTACCTGTTCTCTCCTGCAGGGCAGAATGGATGGTTGGAAGGATATGCAATGCCGGTGGAACTATCCTCTATGATTAGTAGTGGCACAGTGAACAAGCAGGCGCTCTCTGCTATACCGGCTGTCAGTGGTACGCCCTCCTTTCCATCTCTGAGCCAGCTGACCAAGGCACAGCAGGCGATAGTTTCTCAGTGGCCATCGGTATGAGTGCATGAGTGACCCAGTCGGATGAGTGACTCAGTCGGATGGGCAGGCAGGTCGACCGGGCAAGCCGATCTCTTATCAACCATGGTAATCGGGGTGATTGAATGATCGGTATAAGTGATCGGGTGACCGGTGGCAGGGTGACCGGTAAGACCGCACCGGATAGTGTGCCGGTGAGTATATCGGGAAGAAAGAAGTGGCGGCCGTGGCAGTATCCTATGTTCGGATTGATCCCGCTCCTGGCTTACATGGCTATATTCTTTTTCCTGCCGGCTTTCGGCGTACTGTTCAACGCTTTCCGCTCCAACAGCGGTCACCTTAGCCTGTCGAACATACACGCGGCAGCCAAGGGTCCCTACTTGCACTCTCTTGTGATTAGCGTGGAATTATCCGCTGTATCTGCGGTTATTGCAGCCGTAATAGGGCTATTGGTAGTGGTAGCGATAGTATCATCTCCCAACCGGTTTTTGCGGCGGGTGTCGAGTAGCATATCCGCTGTTCTTGCCAATACCGGAGGAATCCCGCTGGCCTTTGCATTTATTGCAACGTTGGGAAACTTCGGTATTGTAACCAAGTTGCTCGGAGGTATGGGTTTCGATCCCTATGCACATGGATTCAGTCTGTACTCTATAAGTGGTCTGGTCGTTGTATACCAGTACTTTCTCATTCCCATGATGGTACTGGTAATGCTGCCGGCCGTGGAGGGGATGCGTCGCGAATGGTCAGAGTCTGTCGAGAGTCTTGGTGGCAAGCGCTACCACTACTGGAGCTTCGTTGGATTGCCGCTCCTGGCTCCGACCTTGCTGTCCGGGCTACTTGTGCTGTTCGCCGATGCGTTCGCCGCGTATGCTACCGCGGCTGCAATTGCTGGTGGTGTGATACCTCTTGTTCCAATACAGATAGGAAATTTTGTGTCCGGAAACGTGATAGCCAACCAGACTCATCTGGGTGATGCGCTCGGTCTGGAGATGGTGATGCTGGTTATCATCGTGGCAGTATTTTACGGTTTTGCTCAGCACAGGAGGTCACGTTGGATGCATTGATCCGTATTGTCGGAGGAAGGCGGTGGTTTGGCAGGCTGGTACTCGTGATCGTGGCTGCTTACTTCCTTGTGCCATTGGTTGCTTCTGCGCGCTTCAGCTTCGAAGGCACACATAACAGCATCTCATTGTCGGGCTATACCAGCGCATTCAAGTCCCATCAATTCTGGTCGTCACTCTTCCTTTCGGCAGAAGTTGGTATAGGTACCGTACTGATCGAGCTCCTGCTTGTGCTGGGTACCTCTCTCTGGGTAAACCTACGTGCTCCAAAGTGGAAATCATTTGTCGATACAGTCACTCTTTTGCCGATAGTGATACCTGTTGTGGTATTGGTGTTGGGAGTATCAGGCAGCTTGCACTTCCTGCCTGGGTTCATTATTTATACTCCGGCTATACTAGTATTGGAATACGTTATATTATCCATGCCCTATGCTTACAGGATCGTCGACAGTGGTGTACGGTCACTGGGTCTCCGCACAATGGTGGATGCCGGTCGATCGGTCGGTAGCGGTTGGATGCGCATTGTCTACAATGTCCTGCTTCCCAATCTCAGAGGTTCCCTGCTTGGTGCTGCCTTCATGACCTTTGCCCTTGTGCTTGGCGAGTATGTAATGGCCAGCCTGCTCTCGTTCAATACATTCCCTGTATGGTTGGAGACAGTCGGGGTGGTACATGCAACTGAAGCAATTGCACTTTCAGTCATAGCTCTCGGTGGTTTGACCATCATATTAGGAGCATTTGCGATAGTGACATCCGTTCGCAGGACAGGGGAGGGGGATAGGTCAGGTAGTGAACAGCCAGTATTTCAGGAGGACGGAGTATGAGTATGTTGGAAAGTATCGACAGTACGTTGATACATGATGATTTCGATTCCGGCGAGATTAAGACCAATATGTCGACAGGCACTAAAGGTAGGGTCAGTGTAGAGTTGGTCAATCTGCACCGGCGATTCGGGCAGGTGAATGCGTTGGATGGCTTCTCACTGAAAGTGAATCCCGGTGAGTTGATTGCCTTGTTAGGCCCGTCGGGCAGCGGTAAGACTACTGCATTGCGTGCGTTGGCTGGGCTGGAATCTGTAGATAAGGGATTAATCTTGGTCGGCGGGAGAGATATTACTCATGTGCCAGCTCATCGTAGGGATATGGGTATGGTTTTTCAGGCATATAGTCTGTTTCCCAATATGACCGCACTGGATAATGTAGCATTTGGTTTACGCATACGAAAGCTTGGTTCTGCCGAGCGCCGGAGGCGTGCGAATGCACTGCTTGATCTTGTGGGGCTTTCCCGTGAAGCAAGGCGTTATCCCCATCAACTCTCCGGTGGTCAGCAGCAGCGTGTAGCATTGGCAAGAGCACTGGCAATAGAGCCGAGAGTGCTGCTTCTCGATGAGCCATTATCTGCACTGGATGCGGCCGTAAGGGCCAGGCTACGCGATGAGATACGTCGTATCCAGCTTGAGATAGGTACCACTACCGTATTTGTTACCCATGACCAGCAAGAGGCTATGTCTATAGCAGACAGGGTGGCTGTAATGAGAGACGGCCAGCTGGAGCAGGTCGGTACGCCTTTTCAGATATACTATGAGCCGGTAAATTCCTTTGTGGCTTCCTTTGTAGGTTCGGTCAATCGTTTGAGTGGTGTGGTTGCGGGTCAGGGGTGGGTCAAGGTTCTCGGAGTCAGGGTGGAAGTGGCCAGTCTCGGCACTTCGGCGGTAGACGGGAGGAACTGGCCTGCAGGTACATCTGTGGACGTATTGGTAAGACCTGAAGCGTTGAGCGTGGTGCAGGATCCGTCCGGTGAATGTCAGGTGACGAGCAGGACATTTCTTGGGGCGTTGTTAAGGGTAGGAGTAGCAGTCCCCGGATACAGAGATGAGATATTTGCAACCATGCCAGCGGCTGACGCAGGTTGGGTAACGCCTGGGGAGCCCGTGCGGGTTGTGTTCAGCGGAGATCCCCTGTTTATCACGGCGAGCAGTGGTACGTGACCAGAGCCTGGAGGAATCCCCGCCTTGGGGAATCACCCCCCATCCCTGCAGATATCTCAGGTACCCCGAATATCTCAGGTACCCCGAACAAAAATCCCCTGGCATTATTGGGAGTGCAAGCCCATGCTTTCAGTCCTGGGAGAGTGCAACGGAAGGGAGTAACGTATTGCCATGAGCATAGCCCTATGAGTGAAGCCCTATGAGTGAAGCCCAGAAGAGGAAGCTGAAGGGTCAGCGAACGCCGTCAAGGCGATCTCGGTATGCTGAGGAGCGCGGTGCAGGTGAGGGCGACACGACTAGTAAGGGCGACACGACTTTGGACTGCACACTGATTCCTGCTTCAGGCGAATCCGGCGTTTACCGGCAAATAGTGTATTGTCCGGGCGATGATATCATGGTGCATCGTAAGCGTCCGGAGCACCCTGCAGGACCGGTGAAAAGTGCCACAACAGTAGCGGGTAAGACATCCAGAATCATACCGCTACTGGCGTTTATTCACCTGACCGACTTGCATGTGACCGACGCGCAGAGCCCAGCCAGGGCTGAATTCCTTGACAGGTTGGGAGATATTGACTCTCCGCTGTTCGATGTGCTTGGAAATGTCGGGACTTACCGCCCTCAGGAGATACTCACTGCTCAGGTGCTGGAAGCTATGGTGAGGAAGATCAGGAAGATAGCATACGGTCCTATGACCTCATGTCTGGTTTCTTTTGTAATGGCTACCGGCGACGTAATAGACAACTCACAGTACAATGAATTGAGATGGTATCTGGATATACTAAAAGGCGGGGTGACCGTTACCCCCGATTCGGGAGATTACTCTCGTTATGAAGGTGTCGGTAGTGATGAGTTCTATGATGAGCGCTATTGGCAGCCAGCATCTATCCATCCAGATATTCCCCATGAACGATACGGCTTCCCGGACATTACCGAGTTGCTCGAGGCCTGTCGCAGGCCATTCGTATCTGAGGGATTGGCTATTCCCTGCTATACGGTAGCGGGTAATCACGACTTTATGCTGGCAGGGACAGTGCCACACAACGATACGTTGTGCAAGCAGGCAGTAGGTAGCCGGAAGTATACAGGGTGGGCAGAGGGAGTAGATATAGGTGGAGTCCTGGCAGATCATTCCGTTGCTCCTCCAGATATATCCTCTGCGCTGGCTGGTGGCCATTGGCAGGAGGTAACTTCCGATCCCGATCGCTATCTTATTGGGCAGGTAGAATGGCAGTCTGTGTCATCACTCTCCAACGTGTCATCGTATGCTCCTACGTTGCCCACCGTGTCACCCCCCGCCCCTATGTCCTCTCCTGCTTCTGTGTCTCCCTCCGCTTCTCTATCGCCCCCCGTGTCACCCCCCGCTCTTATGTTGCCCACCGTGTCACCCCCCACTCCTGCAATGCCTCTTGCTCCGTCATTGTCCCGCGTATCGCCAACCTCTCGCATCTCTCCGTTTTTCCTTTCAGAGACGTGTTCTTACTATGCATTCGATGCAGGCATAGTGCGTTTCCTGGTGCTCGATACCGTCAACCGATCGGGTGGTTGGCAGGGATCCCTTGATCATGAGCAACTATCGTGGCTTCACGATGAATTGGCAGCAGGACATAGCCATATGCTGGACAGTACGGGGAACTGGACAGCTAGCGGCAACGAGGACCGTCTGTTTATTCTGTGCAGCCATCATCCGTTTGATACGCTTGTAAATGGATATACTTCCGGCCAACGTTACACCGAAGAAACTGGACGAAGGGATGCCCTATCGGCGGCCAAAGGTCGTGTGCTCCTTGATGACCTGGGTGCTCTTTTGGCACGTTTCCCAAATATAGTCCTATGGCTGAACGGTCATACTCATCGCCATAGGATTAAATTATTGCAGCTACCGGGGGCAGATCATGGGATCTGGGAGATAACTACCGCATCGCTTATCGACTGGCCACAGCAGGGGCGTGTGATCGAGTTGGCGATTAACCCCAAGAGGGGGCAATTGATCATTTTTTCTACGGTATTCGATCATGCCGGTGCAGTCAACCCCAAAATAGGCAACCTGCACGATCCGCTGGTACTTGCAGGATTGTCGAGAGAGTTTTCGGCAAATTCATGGCATCGTGATATGGATACGCTGGATTTACCCGGACGCGGTACCCTCAGTGATCGTAATGCTGTCCTGCATATTCCGCTCCCCTTCCCGATCTCCCTTGAATAGACGCGGCCGTAATTCCCGTCCGCAAGGACAGGGAAGACTTACGAGGTTGCGCCAATTTGTTCGTCGTGTTTAGCCTCTGTCCGCAGGGGCGGGAAAGGCTTACTGAAAGGTCTTTGCAAGCTGGTGATTCATCCCGCAAATGACTGTCACAAGCATAGTGGCGTGAGCAGTACTACCGGATACGAGCACTGCTCTATGCCGGCAAGCCAAACTGGCGAGTCCTCGGATCAATCGTCGTCCGATGACGGGCATACCCCGCCAGAATCCGAAGAACCGCTTTTAGGGAGAGCGGGCGACGGGAATCGAACCCGCGCCGTCAGCTTGGGAAGCTGGAGTTCTACCATTGAACTACGCCCGCATAGACCCAATTATTATATCATACTTCTATCCTTGCGCATAGGCTGCATCCTGGTTGTTGATGTTTTTCTCACAATACCGCGGATGGAGTCATAATTTTTTTTGCTGTAAACTTCACAAAGGGTGCTAATTCGTACTATCCTGCACAGAGTGATACTTTCAGATCATTCAATTAAGGAGCAGATAGCTGCGGGTAGGATCGTCATAGAGCCATATTCGGAATCGGATGTGCAGCCCTCATCGGTCGACCTGCATGTGGACAAGTATTTCAGGGTTTTTCGCAATCACTCTATGGGGGTTATTGATGTATTCGAGAGCCAGGAGGAGTTGACTGAGTTGGTCACTATAGAGGAAGGTAGTGCTCTGATGCTCCATCCTGGGGAGTTCATTCTTGGTTCCACGCTTGAGAGGGTGGCCTTACCGGATGACCTTGTAGCGAGGCTGGAAGGGAAATCGTCCTTGGGCAGGCTGGGATTGTTGATTCATTCTACTGCAGGTTTTGTGGATGCCGGATGGGATGGCCACTTGACTTTGGAGCTATCCAACGTGGCAAACTTGCCTATTACTATCTATCCAGGGATGGCGATAGGGCAGATAAGTTTTTTGAAGATGACTACCGCAGCGGACAATCCCTATGGTTCGTCGGTTGTCAAATCCAAATACCAGGGACAGTGGGGGCCGACCCCAAGTAGATACTTCGAAAATCGTGATAAGTCAGATGATTAATTAATAGAGGATGAGCAAGGTGAATGGAGTAATAGCTATATGAGTGGAATGATTGTTGCTGCACAGTTTGGCGGGCCTATTGCGTTGCGTATGACGATCGGTCTGGTTGTAACGGTTGTGGCTCTTGCAATAGCCGGACGGAGGTTGTTCTTCATAGAGAGGCTTGTTGCCTCCGGGCAGCCTGATCATGGTCGGCTGCAGGATATACCCAGACGTATTCAGGCTGAGCTCTCTGAGGTCATTGGTCAGAGAAAGATGTTCAAACGCCGTGCGCCTGGTATTGCCCATGCTATGACATTCTGGGGCTTTATAATCCTTCTTTTCACCATAATTGAGGCCTACGGAGATTTGTTCGATAAAAAATTTGTTATTCCTCTGATTGGACATACTGCTGTACTGGGATTTCTGGAGGATTTTTTCAGTGTCTCTATTCTTGTTGCTCTGGCGGCGTTTACTGTTATAAGAATCAAACAATCGCCGGCTCGCCGTGAGAGGGGATCACGTTTCTACGGATCCCATACGAAGGCGGCGTGGCTCACGCTTTTCATGATAGCCATGGTTGTCATTTCCCTACTTGGTTATCGTGCCGCCCAGACCAACGTCGGAGAATTCCCCTACGGCTGGTGGGCTTTTGCGAGTCATGGCATAGGCAGAGCTTTCTCAGGTTTCGGCAAAACAGTCAACGGATACCTGGTGACCGGGTTCTTGCTGTTGAACGTTACGGTCATAATGGCTTTTCTGGTATTTGTGACCTATTCAAAGCACCTCCATATATTTATGGCTCCCCTGAATGTCATTACCTCCAGACGTCCCAGAGCACTTGGAGCGCTGTACTCTACGCCCTCCATGGACATGGAAGAGGTCAGTGAAGATACCGTATTTGGGGCGGGACATATTGAAGATTTCAGATGGAAACAATTGTTGGATCTGGTTACCTGTACTGAGTGTGGGCGTTGCCAGGCAGTTTGTCCGGCGTGGAATACCGGTAAGCCTCTTTCCCCCAAGCTGCTAATAATGTCGTTACGCGATAATATGTTTGAGTCCGCTCCCAGGTTGCTTTCCAAGCATGGTACCGGTGGTAGCGGTAGTAGCAACGATGGCAACGAGAGTAATTCGCAGAGTGGCAGTGGGGGCTCTACCTCTGGGGTAGAGAGTAGTGAGGATTCTCCCACACTTGTACCCGGCACGATAGACCCTGATGTGCTGTGGTCGTGTTTGACCTGTGGAGCGTGCGTAGAAGAGTGTCCGGTGGATATAGAGCACATAGATGCCATTGTGGATATGCGCCGTTACGAAGTGCTCATGGAATCGCGCTTTCCCCAGGAGGCAGGCTTGATGTTGAGAAATATAGAAAATCAGGGTGACCCCTGGGGCATGGGAGGTTCAAAACGTACGGACTGGACATCTGGTCTGGATTTCGATATACCTGTAGTGTCAGGTGAGATACCGGACGATATAGAGTACCTTTATTGGGTTGGCTGTGCGGGGGCACTGGACGAAAGAGCGCGGAAATCTACTCAGGCAATTGCACGAATGTTGCATCAGGCAGGAGTCAAGTTTGCCATACTGGGTACTCGCGAATCATGTACCGGAGATCCTGCAAGGAGAATGGGGAACGAGTACCTATTCCAGGAGCAGGCCAAAGCCAATATAGATACGTTGCAGAAGGCCAAAGTAAGAAAGATAGTAGCTTCCTGTCCACATTGTTTTAATTCTATATCTCGTGAATATCCGGCACTTGGTGGCAATTTCGAGGTTATTCATCATAGCCAGTTGCTTGCCAGCCTCGTCAATGAAGGAAGGCTTACTCCCGGTAAATCGTTCAGTGCAAGTGCAACCTATCACGATCCATGCTATCTGGGTAGGCACAATCGCGTCTTTGATGAGCCCAGAGACGTTCTCAGTGCCATGCCTGGGGTGAAGCAGATTGAAATGCAACGGCACAAGGAACGGAGTTTCTGCTGTGGTGCTGGTGGAGCCAGGATGTGGATGGAAGAGTCGATAGGAAAACGCGTCAACATGGAAAGAACAGACGAGGCGCTATCCACCGGTGCCGATGTGGTCGTTACAGCCTGTCCGTACTGCCTGATTATGATAGATGATGCAGTCAAGGCCAATCAGAAGGAGGATGAGGTCAAGGTGATGGACCTTAGTCAGGTCGTAGAGGTCTCGCTGGATTAGCGAGTTGTATCGTGAATAACTGTGGGTTTTATCCGGCCAGACATCTTTCCTGACCTGTCGGACGCTCTATGCTCTACTCTTTTCAGGAGGAACTGCAACAATGATCAGAGCCGTTAGGAATGGGCAAATGCCTTTGTATCTGCCTCGCGCAATCTTGTCGCCATAGTAGAGAGCATCTTGGTAGCAATTACCGGCATTGCCATTAATATGCCATGGAACTTTCTGTACTCCAGAACCAGCACTTCCATATTTGAACTTGCTATAACAGTTGCCGATCTTGGTTGCTTGTCGAGTAGGGATAATTCTCCAAAATATTGCCCCGGTCCCAATGTAGCTACACGCCTTCCGTTACGAAGTACGCTCGCATAGCCCTCTACTATGAAGAAAAATTCGCGTCCGGGAGTTCCCTCTTTGCAGATTACCTTACCGCTGGGTACAACGATTTCCTCTACTGCCTTGCGTATGGTGCGCAACTGCGGTGCCGAGCACGCCGAAAACAACCATATGCTGCCAAGGTCTACTTCCTTTAGGGATAAATTATTTGTTGCCACGGGATAATCTTAACTTATTTATTGGGGCATGTCACGCTATTTGATAGATTTATCGGTTTGTCGTATACAGCGGATCAGCCAACTGTCGTCTGCGCTGCCACGGCACGAGTTGCCTCTTCTATCCTTTTAGGATCTCCCAGGTAGCCAACCTCTTTTATCTCCAGGCTCTCTTCCAGTATGTACCTTCTTGGTACTCCGGTCGGAATGTCAAGTCCCTCTATGTCCCGATCGCTTATATTTTCCAAGTGCTTTACAAGGGCTCGCAGTGAATTGCCGTGAGCTACTACAAGTACCGAGCGATACAGGTACAGGTCGGCAACGATGGTGTCGTAGAAGTAGGGAAGCATCCGTGAAACTACATCAGCCAGGCATTCGGTGGCAGGTAGCGCGGATGTAGGCACGTGGTGGTAGCGAGGATCGTTTGCCGGATGGCGAGGATCGTCTGGTGCAACAGGAGGAGGAGGTGTCGAGTAGCCTCTTCTCCATGTCTTTACCTGCTCTGCTCCATAGATGCCTGTAGACTCATGCTTGTTCTTTCCCTGCAGATCGCCATAGTGACGTTCGTTTAGTCTCCAGTGCCGGCGTACGGGAATCCAGCATCTGTCCATTGCCTCAAGCGCTATGTTTGCGGTCTTTACCGACCTGGTCAGAACTGAGGTATGTAGCATCATGGGTTCGATGCGGTTGTCCATCATTACCATTCCGGCTGCCGCTGCTTCCTCCCTGCCTTTTTCGGATAGATCGACATCTGTCCAGCCGGTAAAAAGATTCTTGGCATTCCAGGTAGATTCTCCGTGCCTGAGAATAACGAGTTCAAACGTCATTGTAACATTATAGAATGTCATGGCTATATTGGCCAGGCGGGGGAGGTGCAGATCCTGTCTGTGAGGGCAGGGAACTGAACTGAACGGGATCAGATCGGATCAGATCGGTGGCTATCCCATTGGTGGCACTTAGGTGCAAGCCACGTCTGTGAGGGCGGGGAGAATCTCTTCGGGTGGGTTACTTCAAATATCGAAATTACTGTGTCAAGTAAATTAAATTACTGTGTCAAGTAAATTACTGTGTCAAGTGAGTAGATATAGCAGATAGTACTTCTTCGGGGTTATCACATCCAACGATCCATTCATCATGCGATTCTCCCTGAAGCACGACTCGGATACCTCTTGGGGTATTCCGGTGTACTGCAGCAAAGACCTTTTTATCCTTAGAAGACATTGTGCCCACTTCAATCGTTCCGTAGAGTCTTGTACCAAACTTAAATCCATGATCGGCTGGGGTATGTGCATCTTCAAGGACTTCGACGTTCTGGACAGACGACACCGGAACTCGCAGATCTCCATGAACTCCCTCTGTAGTCTGGTGCTTGCCTAGCTGGCTAGTCCAGCACTAACTCGGTAGTGGCGCGGGGTCGCTGGGCAGGGAATGCCCTGATAGTGTCCGGCGGTCATTGATACTCATCCCTGACCATCACGCATTCCAGTGCGAACGGAGATAGTTACCATTTTATCCTTAATTATTCCCCGATGATAAATGTATGCTTGCATTACTATTTTAACATTGTTATACTATGAATAAAGAATGTTTCTATGTCATAATGTGAAAATGAAAGGAGGTGAATAAATATGGAGTTTCCTCAAAGTGTAAAGGACGAGGTAAAACGGCGTTCGGGTGGTAAATGTGAATGTAAGCGCAAGAGCTGTAAACACAATGGTCGTTGTCGCAGCAAGGCAACCGAGTTTCATCACAAAACCTCAGCTAAAGCAGGTGGTTCCAATACGTTAAGCAATTGTGAACACCTTTGTAAACCTTGCCATGAAAATACTCGGTCGTATGGTTCACACTGATGCTGAACATAAAAGGTGACAGCTACCGCTGCTGGACCGTAAACGCCAAGGCATAGCCAGTCATTTGGAAGTTGCACAAACATATGAGAAAATAGAATAACCATTTAACCAACCCAGAAGTAAATGAAAGTGGGTAAACTTTAGTAGGGGGTGACACCACTGGCAGGTTGATATGATATAACGTACACTGGCCGTCCGCGGGTAATTCTCATGGCCATTGTCACCTGCGCCACTTTCCGGCGCACCAGACCTTTGGATCTCTCAATGGCCCGTATAATTTTGGTGTTCGCCACTGTGCAATTTTTTGACCGCATCCATGCAGTTTTGCATGTCCGTTAACAGGGCCGCCGTAATTGCGTTGGTTCGCCTCTTTTATGTGGCGTTCGATGTGCCGATGTCTGCTGACAGATCACCATGCTGTCACACCCCGGAGGTATAATCAAGCTATGAGCAGTTGCGTCCCGAATGCGTCGTTCCCTTCACTTACTGACCGGCACCGAGCTGACCCGGTGAAGTCGGGCGGGGTCCACTACACCCCGCCCCTTCTGGCTGCGTTCGTAGCCGAGCAGGCGGCAGCGGCGCTCGGTAGTTGCTCCCGTATTCGTGTCTTGGACCCTGCTTGCGGCGACGGGGCACTGCTTGCGGCGACGGCAGCGGCACTCTCGGCCACGTCGAAAGTTGATATGTACGGCTTCGATATTGACGCAACGGCTTTGCATGTGGCTCAAGCGCGGCTGACCGATCTCCCAACCAATTGTAAGGCGTTCCTGGACAAAGTTGACTTCATCGAGGCGGTGCTCGATGAGAAGGAATCGAGAGATTCGCTTTTCGAAAACCCTGACGTAATCCAGTTCGCGGGCCAGTTTGACTTGGTAATTGCAAATCCTCCCTACGTGCGAACTCAGGTGTTAGGGGCCGATATGTCTCGACGTCTGGCGGCGGATTTCGACCTTACAGGTCGCGTAGACCTCTATCAGGCCTTCACGGTCGCGATGGCGGTGGCCTTGCGTTCGGGTGGTGTACTCGCCCTTCTGTGCTCCAACCGGTTCCTGACCACAAAGACCGGGATCGCCCTTCGTTCGATGCTGGCCAAGAGATTTCAGATCGTCGGTATTTACGATCTCGGGGATACCAAGATGTTCGAGGCGGCAGTTCTCCCCGCCGTTGTGATCGCGCGCCGAAGTGATGGTGGTGGTTGCCGATTCCCGATGATCGCGGCCTACGAAGACCGATCTGATAGTGCTCCGGAGAAGGAGGCCACCTCGGTCTTCGAGGCGCTGGCCGCCTGGAACGATGGTGTTGTGGCCATCGGCGGTAGCACCTACCAATTGCGGTCGGGGGAGGTTGACGCTACCGATCCTAGAGCGCCCTGGATTCCGAGGAACAGCTGCGATGATTGGGTCACGAAGGTAGAAGCAGCGGCGGTAATGCGATTTGGCGACGTCGGAAAGTTCAGGGTTGGTGTCAAGACGACTGCAGACAACGTGTTCATCCGTGACGACTGGAGCCGGCAAAAGGTCGTTCCGGAATCCGAACTGCTGCTTCCGCTATTCACGCATCATGTTGCGCAGCGTTGGTCAGGTGGTACTCCTCAAAAACAGATTCTGTACCCGTACGATCGGTCCGAGTTACGACGATCACCTGTTGACCTCGCGAAGTGGCCGGCCACGCTTGCGTATCTTGAAGGATACCGCGAACAACTGGAGGGGCGGAAATACGTCATTGAAGGCGGTCGACGCTGGTGGGAGATATGGGTACCTCAGCAGCCGGCGAGGTGGACAGCACCGAAAATCCTCTGTCCTGACATTAGCGAAGAGCCCAAGTTCTTCTACGACACATCCGGAGCGGTTGTGAATGGCGATTGCTATTGGCTGGTCGTTGACGACGAGAACCTGGCCTTCTTGATGATGGCAGTGGCAAATTCAAGCCTCGGCCGTGATTACTACGATGCAGTGTGTGGGAACAAGCTGTATGCCGGCAGGCGTCGATACATTACTCAGTACGTTGAACGGTTCCCTATTCCGGACCCGAACCAGAAGGCTGCCAAGGAGATCGTCAAGACTGTCAGGGAGCTGATCATCGACCCGGTCTCCCCACAGAGTCACGCATTAGAGATGCTGCTCGACCGCCTAGTGCGTAGCTCGTTTGGGCTCGAATAGGTCGGAAGGAAGCGGTATTTGGAGCTTGCGATTTTCTACCAGTCCCTCGAACCGCTGGAACTCATCGAAGAAATCCGCACCGGTTGCCACGACGATTGTGTCGATCTGGATGGTGCTATCGCCAGTTCGAGACCCATAGGCCACGGCATACCTCACGTCGCAGTGTCGGAGTCCGTAGCCCACTTCCTGTACCGGTTTGGTGCTGTCGGGAGAGACAAGACCAAGATCGACCGTGGGACTTGTCTGAAGTTTGATCTCGACGACCTGACTCAAGATGTCCGGGAACTGGCCAGTGTCAGCGTACGCCCCGAGCCCAAGTGCCCGGCAGGCAAGTCGCTGAAATGCGATGCCGCGGCTGCGTTCTTGAACGAACCCGGGGTCGTCAATGGTCACGCCTACTAACTGTGACAAGTGGCGCGCCACGGTCGTGATCGGTAACACCATGCCGGGACGAGGGCGTTCGGTTGGTGACAGCTGATAGAGGACGTTTGGTGAGACGTTTGCCGGAGGATGTAACGCGGCTATGAATTCGGGTGTGTCAGATGGCTTCACCAACTTTGAGCCCGTAGATCCCGCGCGACGTTTGGCCTGGAACTTGCTCGTAAGCGTTCCGGTCCTGTCCAAGAGAGCAATCGCCTTTCCGCTGAGAACGCGTACAGCCGTCACGATGCCAGCTGGGTCAACTCGGACGAACGCGTACCGGCGACTCGGGTCTACTTCCTCGTTCCAGATCTGTAAGTTGTTCTTCATCTGGACGTATACATCGAGATTCTGGCCGGGGAATCTCGGCCGCGACTTCGCGAACGATTCGGGAACTGGATAGCCGAGGACTTTCGCGATCTCGGATTTCACGATCTTCGCTCGGGTCCGGATCGGGTAGTCGAGGTTCAGCCCTCCAAGAAGCGAGTCAAGCCTTTGTTCCAAGGTCATCAGGTCGTAGAAGCAGTCCGGCCTGTCGGCGAGCGCATCATATATAGACCTCCCTGACCTCAAAACCCTATCCGCTATGTCATCTCCCGGAGCTACCATAAGCCCCAGAGACTCAAGTAGCTCCCGACCGTGGTGAGAGCGAGATGCACCCTACAACGTCTTTCAATCAACGCCGCGACCGCCTCATATGTCCACAAGAACCCGGGTCAGCCTGTCCAGCCGGTAAAAAGATTCTTGGCATTCCAGGTAGATTCTCCGTGCCTGAGAAGAACGAGTTCAAACGTCATTGTAACATTATAGAATGTCATGGCTATATTGGCCAGGCGGGAGGTGCAGATCCTGTCTGTGAGGGCAGGGAACTGAACTGAACGGGATCAGATCGGATCAGATCGGTGGCTATCCCATTGGTGGCACTTAGGTGCAAGCCACGTCTGTGAGGGCGGGGAGAATCTCTTCGGGTGGGTTACTTCAAATATCGAAATTACTGTGTCAAGTAAATTAAATTACTGTGTCAAGTAAATTACTGTGTCAAGTGAGTAGATATAGCAGATAGTACTTCTTCGGGGTTATCACATCCAACGATCCATTCATCATGCGATTCTCCCTGAAGCACGACTCGGATACCTCTTGGGGTATTCCGGTGTACTGCAGCAAAGACCTTTTTATCCTTAGAAGACATTGTGCCCACTTCAATCGTTCCGTAGAGTCTTGTACCAAACTTAAATCCATGATCGGCTGGGGTATGTGCATCTTCAAGGACTTCGACGTTCTGGACAGACGACACCGGAACTCGCAGATCTCCATGAACTCCCTCTGCTTTCTCTAATCGTGAAAGCTCCAGTACCAAGTTACCATCCTCTATTTTGAGCTCAGCCATATCTACCTCCTTGCTATAGGTATATATTCTAGTACTACCGTAGTGAGCTTTTTACGGAGCCAGAACGAAACTTGCGATGTTGCAAGTCCCTTATCGTTCCAAGAGTAATGAATTGTAGTTCGCATAGTAGGTGGGATGAGAGCAGAGACTAACAACCAACACCAGTTGTGGTAGTCCCTCTACTGCTTCCAGTAGGTGTGATGGGCAATAGAGGCTAGTGCTTGGGAAGTTTTGATTAACTATTAAAATAGCATGAATTTATACGGTTAAAGATTGTTAATTTGTTGTTCTATAAGTACTTGACAATACCATAGTAAAGTTTGCTATAATAATAATAGTCAAATATGTTGTGGAAGCTGATTGCGTATATGTTATATACTAGTGTAGTGTGTCGTAAGATGCTCAGCGGACAGGCAGGTTGGACAACGAAGATAGACAGATAGAAATGGAGGATAGATAATGGCAAAAGCAGTAGGCATTGATTTAGGAACCACTAACTCGGTGGTCAGTGTCTTGGAGGCAGGTGACCCAGTCGTCATTCCAAACGCGGAAGGAGGAAGGACTACGCCTTCCATAGTAGGGTTTTCAAAGAGTGGAGAG
Source organism: Actinomycetota bacterium (assembly GCA_023379725.1). Lineage (GTDB taxonomy): Bacteria > Actinomycetota > Acidimicrobiia > Acidimicrobiales > JAMCPL01 > JAMCPL01. The sequence goes on along the minus strand of JAMCPC010000083.1, from coordinate 12,414 downwards.
GTACTGGTAGGTGAAGTCGCCAAAAGGCAGGTTATCACCAATCCGGACAGGACTGTCCGATCGGTAAAGCGCCAGATGGGTACAGACTGGAAGGTGGATATAGACGGTAAGAAATATACCGCGCAGGAGATATCGGCCAGGATACTGCAGAAGCTCAAGAGAGATGCTGAATCTTACCTGGGCGACACGGTTACCCAAGCTGTCATTACCGTGCCTGCATATTTCGACGATGCTCAGCGAACGGCCACTAAAGAGGCTGGTCAAATAGCCGGCTTGGAGGTGCTGAGAATAATCAACGAACCGACCGCCGCAGCTCTGGCTTACGGACTTGACAAAGAGGGCAAGGATCAGACTGTGTTGGTATTTGACCTTGGAGGAGGTACGTTTGACGTATCGTTACTCGAGATAGGTGAGGGTGTATTTGAGGTAAAATCCACTGCAGGCAATACCAAGCTGGGTGGTGACGACTGGGATCAGCGTGTGATCGATTGGCTGGTAAAGAGCTTCAAGGATACTGATGGAGTAGACCTTTCCAAGGATAAGATGGCTATGCAGCGTCTGAAGGAAGGGGCGGAAAAAGCCAAAATAGAATTGTCCGCTGTTCAGGAGACTCAGATAAACCTGCCGTTCATTACTGCTACATCGGAAGGTCCTAAGCATTTGGACATAAAATTGACCAGAGCCAAGTTCCAGGAGCTGACGGCCGATCTTGCCGAGGCCTGCAAGGGACCGTTTGATCAGGCTATTGCTGATGCGGGTATGAAAAAATCTGATATAGATCACGTAATCCTGGTAGGAGGTTCTACCAGAATGCCCGCTATACAGGATCTGGTACAGCAACTTACAGGCAAGGAACCCCACAAGGGTGTAAACCCCGACGAGGTAGTAGCCGTAGGAGCAGCTATCCAAGCGGGTGTGCTCAAAGGAGAGGTAAAAGATATACTGCTCTTGGACGTTACGCCGCTGTCTCTCGGGATTGAGACCAAGGGTGGGGTGATGCATAGACTGATAGAGCGTAATACGACTATACCCACCAAGCGTTCAGAGGTATTCACTACAGCCGAAGACAATCAACCCTCAGTGGAGATACACGTGCTCCAGGGAGAGCGTGAAATGGCAATGTACAATAAGACTCTGGGTAAGTTCCAGCTGGTGGATCTTCCACCGGCGCCCAGGGGAGTGCCGCAGATTGAAGTTGCATTCGACATAGATGCCAATGGAATAGTCCATGTATCTGCCAAGGATCTGGCTACTTCAAAGGTGCAATCTATGACCATTACCGGGCAGTCATCGCTTGCGAAAGACGATATAGACCGTATGGTGAGGGATGCTGAATCGCATGCCGAGGATGACAGAAGGCGTCGCGAGGAAGCCGAGATACGGAACAACTCAGACACTTTGGTGTACCAGACACGTAAGCTCCTTGTAGAGCAGGGTGACAAATTACAGGGCGAGGAGCGTGAGAATCTGCAATCACGTGTTAGCGCATTGGAAGAGGCATTAAAGGGTTCCGACATGGACAGGATAAAAGATGCTACCGAAGAGCTCATGAAGGCATCACACAGTTTCAGCGAACGTCTTTACCAGGAGGCAACTGCTGGGGGTGATCAGAGTACCGACGCGGGAAACGCATCTCAACAGGATTCCGATGACGAAGTAGTAGATGCCGAGATAGTAGATGAAGGTGGCGCGTGAATTTCAGCGAAGAGACATACCGGCCAGAGGATAAGCCGAGAGCAGCGGAGAGCAGCTATATCATAGATGAGGGTATAGCTGAAGATGATACTATCCAGCCTGAAAACGGTAGGGAGTCCGTTAACGGCAGTATAGCTGAGCCTGGTCAAATGTCAAACAGTACAGTTGCCGCACATGACGAAGCAGGTGTGGTTGGCTCAGCCGAGAGCGACATCCAGCGGCTCAGCCGAGAGCGTGATGAGTATCTCGATCTGGCTCGCCGCACACAGGCGGATTACGAGAATTACCGTAAGCGTGTGATGCGCCAGCAGGTGGAGGAATCTACACGCTATGTACAGGAACTGATAGTGAAGTTGCTGCCGGTGCTTGATGCTTTCTCTATTGCCGAGATGCATCTTGGTGGGAATGAGGAGATGGATCCAGATACTAAGGCGCTACTACAATCGGGCAGTATGCTGTTTGACGTATTGGCGGCTGAAGGAGTCGAGCGTATAGATCAGGTAGGGGTTCCGTTTGACCCGACAGTGCATGAAGCCATCGAGCATAGTGTGACAGGACGCCGTGCAAAGGAGCACCTTGCAACAGAGTCTCATGCTCAAGGGCATCGTACAAATCATACAACGGAACATCACGCAAAAGAGCCTCATGGAAAGGCTCAGCACATGGCGGGCCAAGTACATCAGGACGAAAGAGACGACAGGCCTTCCTCGGATGTATCCCCTGAGGGTGCGGATAGTACCGATCATTCTCATGAAGGAGGTGCAGTGGTCACCGGCGTGTTTCGAGCAGGTTATCGCTGGAAGGGCAGGGTACTTAGGCCGGCTATGGTAAAGGTCGAGGAATAGGGGATGTAGATCGGTGGCAGTGCAACGAGAGTGGCTGGACAAGGATTACTACAAAGTCCTCGGTGTCTCCAAAGATGCATCTGAAAAAGAGATAACCAAAGCATACAGGAAGCTGGCCAAGACTTATCACCCTGATGCCAACCCGGGTTCAGAGGAGAAGTTCAAAGAGGTGGCTGCAGCCTATGATGTATTGGGCGACGCTACCAAGCGTAAGGAGTATGACCAGGTTCGCAAACTATCCAATGGTGCCAGAAATCCGTTTGGCAATTCGTACGGGAGCAGGGGTACTTCGGGATACCGTGTAGAGAATGTGGGAGATTTTCATGACATACTGAATGATGCCTTGGGCGGTATTTTTGGAAAGAGCCGTTCTAATCAGCGCGGCTCTGCCGGGCCTAGGCGAGGAATGGATGTAGAAGCACCACTTACTTTGTCATTTATAGATGCTGTAAATGGGGTAACGGCAGCGGTGAATGTCCCCAGCCAAGAGCCTTGTTCCACTTGCCACGGTACTGGTGCAGCTCCGGGTACCAAGCCGACAGCCTGCAAGCGATGCAATGGAAAGGGCATCATAGATGACAATCAGGGTATGTTCTCACTCTCCAAAATATGTCCAACCTGTGGCGGCAAGGGTGTCATAGTCGAGCATCCCTGTCCAGCATGCAATGGAACAGGTAAGGCTATGAGCAACCGCTCTGTAAATGTCAGAATTCCGCCCGGTGTCGAGAATGGGCAACGGATCGTAGTAAAGGGTAAGGGGTATGCCGGATACAACAACGGACCTCCAGGTGACCTCTATGTGAATGTCCAGGTTACTCCTCATCCTAGATTTGGCAGAGCGGGTCGCAACCTCACCGTTACCGTACCTGTAAGCTACCCACAGGCTGTCTTGGGAGGATCTGTAACTGTCCCTACGTTGGCAAAGCCACTTACCTTGAAGATACCCCTTGGAACGCAATCGGGGAAGGTATTCAGGGTAAAGGGATGGGGAGTTCCAGCTTCAGGGCACTTTAGTGCAGGTGACCTGCTTGTAACGGTGCAGGTAGATATACCTCAAAATCTTACCAGAGAACAGCGCTTGGCTATTGAGGAGCTGTCCAAGGTTCTCCCTCCTGCTGGCGACAATAATCGTAATGGTGCTGACGGCAATTCCAGCGCTACCAGCACTACAGGCCGTACCAGCGCTACCGGCACCTCAGCTGCCAAGGCGGGTGGAAGTGCCACTAGATCTGGTAGTGCTGATTCGGGCGGTAATGCCGGTAGATCGGATGGAAAGGCGAGCAGGCCGGATGGAAAGGTTGGCAGCCGATGAGAGAGGGTAGTAGCCGATGAAGGCAGTCTATGTCATTTCAGTGGCAGCTGAACTTGCTGGCGTGCACCCCCAGACTCTTCGCATATATGAGCGAAAGGGTTTGCTTGAGCCTTCGCGTACAGGTGGAGGAAGTAGGCGTTACTCGGATGAAGATATAGAGCGTTTACGCCACATACAGGAGCTTACCTGTGCAGGGCTTAATCTCGAAGGAGTGCGCAAGGTTATCGAGTTGGAGGAGAAAGTTAAAAGCCTTACAGATGAATTGGAAAGATCGAAGGCAGAGGCATACATGAAGGTGGAGGAGGTTCGCCGGCGTTACCGGCGCGAGCTGGTTCCTCTTCGCCAGGAAGCCGTACTATGGAAGGGTGGCAACAGGAGGTCATCATAGTATGGTAATGGCTATACTGTATTGGCTTTCTCTGCCTAAGCGGACGATAATAGGAGGTCAGCAATGGCAGTAGATCCCGCCAAATTTACTCTGAAAACCAGGGAAGCACTGGAGAAAGCCTTGCAGCTTGCAAGAGCTGAGAATCACGCTGAGGTCACCCCTGATCACCTCTTGGCTGCACTGTTGGCCCAGACGGACGGGGTAGCACTTCCATTACTCGCTGCGCTTGGTATAGACAGACTTGCTCTGGCAAACGAGGTCGCAGCCAGGCTGGAGAGGTTGGCGCGCTCTTACGGAACTAGCGAGCCCAGCTTGAGTCAGGATACACGAAAGGTACTTGAGGATGCGGATGCAGCGATGCATGAGATGGGTGATGAGTATCTATCTGGAGAGCACCTTATGCTGGCACTTGCCAGTAATACAGGTATATCTCGTGACGATATGCTAGGGGCGATAAGGCAGCTTAGAGGCAGCCACAGAGTGACTACTCCCAATCCGGAAGAGACCTACAAGGCACTCGAACGCTACGGTCGTGATCTGACCGAACTGGCTAGACAGGGGAAACTCGACCCAGTAATAGGACGCGATGAAGAGATCAGGAGGGTAATGCAGGTACTCTCCCGCAGGACCAAGAACAACCCTGTCCTTATAGGTGAACCAGGGGTAGGCAAGACTGCAATCGTGGAGGGATTGGCGGCCAGAGTGGTGGATGGTGATGTGCCTGAATCGCTTAGTAATAAAAAGGTCATAGCTCTGGATCTGGGTTCAATGCTTGCCGGTGCAAAATATCGTGGCGAGTTTGAAGAACGACTTAAGGCAGTTCTCGAGGAGATTACAGGGTCGGATGGAAGAGTCATTACTTTTATCGATGAGCTGCATACTATTGTAGGTGCCGGTGCAGCGGAAGGGGCTATGGATGCTGGCAATATGATAAAACCGATGCTGGCCAGAGGAGAGCTCAGAATGATCGGAGCAACCACATTGGACGAGTACAGGGAACACATAGAAAAAGATGCTGCCCTGGAGAGGCGATTCCAGCCAGTCTACGTAGGACAGCCAACCGTCGAAGACACTATAGCTATTTTAAGGGGGCTGAAGGAACGTTATGAGGTACACCACGGAGTGCGGATTCAGGATGCTGCATTGGTTGCTGCGGCAGTCCTTTCCGATCGTTACATTGCAGGCAGGTTCCTTCCGGATAAGGCTATAGATCTTGTCGATGAGGCGGCCAGCAGGCTGCGTATAGAGATAGACTCTATGCCCACTGAGGTGGATGTGGTCACCAGGCGCTTACGTCAGCTGGAGATGGAGAAGGTGGCGCTTTCCAAGGAAACTGACCCAGCTTCTGCGGAGCGCTTGGCAAGGCTGGAAAATGAGATGGCCAATCTACGTGAGCAGGCAGATTCTATGATGGCACAGTGGAATACCGAGAAGGAAGCTATTACCTCTATACGAGAGCGTAAAGAGCAGCTTGAGGCATTGCGCAGTGAGGCGGATAGAGCTATGCGTGATGGCGAACTTACTACTGCATCAGAACTACGCTATGGAAAAATACCGGAAGTAGAGAGGCAGATTGAGGAGGCAAGTAATCGTCTGGCAGAGATTCAAGCTCACGGAGCAATGCTCAAGGAAGAGGTGGATCCAGAGGATATTGCTGAGGTAATAAGTCGCTGGACAGGGATACCTGTTACCAGATTGATGGAGGGAGAGGTGGCCAAGCTGGTGCGCATGGAGGATGCTCTGCATGCACGGGTAATTGGTCAGGATGAAGCGGTGAGGGCTGTATCGAATGCTATCAGGCGCTCCAGAGCAGGTATGTCGGATCCGAACAGACCTATAGGGTCGTTTTTGTTCATGGGGCCGACAGGAGTTGGTAAGACCGAGCTTGCCAGGACTCTGGCAGAGTTTCTCTTTGACGATGACAGGGCGATGATCCGTATAGATATGGGAGAGTATCAGGAGAAGCATACGGTATCCAGGTTGATAGGTTCACCTCCTGGTTATGTGGGCTATGAAGAGGGAGGACAATTGACTGAGGCCGTGAGGAGGAGACCGTATGCGGTAGTATTACTGGATGAAATAGAGAAGGCGCACTCTGATGTGTTCAATGTCCTGCTGCAGGTGCTCGAGGATGGACGCCTGACTGACGGTCAGGGACGCACCGTCGACTTTACCAACACGGTGTTGGTCATGACATCCAATCTGCAGGTGGAGCCAGCTCAATTTTTCAAGCCGGAATTTGTAAACAGGATAGACGAGATCGTACGCTTTGACCACCTCACCAAAGACGATATCCGTCAAATAGTGGATATATATCTGAACAGGTTACAGACTAGGTTGCATGATCGCGGTCTTGAAATTGCAGTCAGTGACTCAGCCAAGGACTGGTTGGCCGAGCATGGCTACGATCCGGACTTTGGCGCGAGACCACTGCGGAGGGTAATCCAGCACGAGTTGGAAGACCCATTGGCGCTTTTGGTATTGAATGGCAGCTATGGTGAGGGATCTATCGTGAAAGTAGATACTGCTGCTGACAATAATAGATTGGAATTTGGATAGCCGTTTGTGCATACCGGTGTGCCTATTCATTCCTGCCCGGTATGTCTATACATCCACTGTGTTTGTGTATAACGGTGGATTGCAATAGACTTGGTAGCTGTGTTCGTTAGAGATTTTCTATACAGGGAAGTACCTTGCTCGCGACCTTAGTTATATGTGTCCAGTGGCCGTTTCAGCAACTTTCTATGCTTAGGGAGGTATAGGAGGTTGCCCGCGACCGTAGTGGTAGGTACCCAATGGGGTGATGAGGGAAAGGGCAAACTTACCGACCTGCTTGCAAGAGAGATGGATATGGTGGTGCGTTACCAGGGGGGTCATAACGCCGGGCATACCGTTGTGGTAGATGGCAATCGTTTTGCATTGCAGCTCGTACCTAGTGGAGTTCTGTATCCTCACATCACCCCTGTAATAGGAAATGGAGTAGTAGTAGAGCCGGCTACCCTGATAGAAGAGCTGGATGGCTTGTCGGCAAAGGGAGTCGACACCTCCAGATTGATAGTCAGCGGAAATGCTCATTTGATCATGCCATACCATCAAGAGATTGATCGCCTTACTGAGAGATTTCTTGGGAAGGCCTCTCTTGGTACGACGAAAAGAGGTATAGGCCCTGCTTACGCAGACAAGGCTTCCAGAGTAGGGCTCAGGGTGCAGGACATCCTGGATGAAAAGATTTTCAGGCAAAAACTTGAGTTGGTGCTAAAAGAAAAGAATGCTCTTTTGGCAAAGGCGTACAATCGGCTTCCACTTGATATAGATGAAATTTGCTCGAAATATCTGGGAGATTATGCTCCGAGGATAGCTTCTATGATTGGCGACAGCGTTGGAATCGTGCATGAGGCCCTTGCATCTGGTAGCAATGTATTGTTGGAGGGTGCTCAAGCTACCTTTCTCGACCTCGATCAGGGCACTTATCCATTTGTGACCTCGTCTAATCCTGTAGCTGGCGGAGCCTGTACCGGTGCGGGTATTGGACCAAAGCATGTAGATAAGATAATTGGGATCGCCAAGGCATACATCACACGGGTAGGAGCAGGTCCTTTCCCTACCGAGTGTCTGGATGAGTATGGAGACATCCTTGTAGAGCGTGGTCAGGAGTACGGCACAGTGACAGGCAGGAAACGGCGCCCCGGGTGGTTTGACGCTGTGATGATGCGCCAGGCGGTGAGGTTGAACTCCCTCGATGAGATAGCGCTTACAAAATTAGACGTGCTGGACGTATTCGATACTCTTAAAGTATGCGTAGCCTATGAAGTGGATGGTGAAAAATGTCTTTATCCCCCTTATCATCAATCCGATTTTCACAAAGCCGTACCTATATATGAGGAACTACCAGGATGGCATACAGACCTGTCGGGAGTGACCAGGCTGGAAGATATGCCTGCAGAAGCATGCAATTATGTGTCGTTCCTGGCTGAGCAGGTGGGAGTTCCGGTGAGGTTGGTCGGAGTAGGTCCTGCACGTGATCAGTTTGTCGAGTTCTGTCTCTAGGCGATATGATACCGCGTTACTCCGTACCCAGGATATCCTCTATTTTTTCGGAAGAGGCCAAATTACAGCGTTGGTTGGACATTGAGTTGCTTGCAGTCGAAGGATGGGCATCCATAGGACGCATACCGGATGAGGATGCAGCTGCTCTGAGGAAGTTGGCACCGATAGTGGATGATTCATTCTGCAGGGAGGTCGCCAGACGTGAGGAGGTGACCGATCACGATGTGGCAGCTTTTGTGGATGTGGTGCAGGGTAAGATCGATGCTCCTTCTGCTCGCTGGTTGCACTATGGCATGACATCGTCTGATGTAGTAGATACTGCACTGGATGTGGCACTTGTAAAGGCTATGGATGCCATTCTGGATTCCTCTACCAAGCTTGTAGCTGTGCTGAAAGAGAAAGCCAAAGAGCATATACATACACCTGTAGCCGGTAGGACACATGGTATGTTTGCTGAGCCTACTACCTTTGGTGCCAAGTTGGCCCTTTTTTGTCTGCAGGCAAATCGTGACAGGATGAGGTTGGAGAGGGCGCGAGAAGGTATTGCAGTTGGCAAACTGTCTGGTGCAGTGGGGACTTACTCGAATATAGATCCGAGAGTAGAGAGCTACGTCTGTTCCCGTTTGGGATTATCGCCCGTCCCTGCTAACCAGGTGATTGCAAGGGATAGGCATGCTGAGTTGCTATGGGCGTGTGCGATGGCGGGCGCTACCGTAGAGGCTATAGCTACTGAAATACGTCTACTACATAGAAGTGATGTGGGCGAGGTACAGGAGCATTTTGCTGCAGGTCAAAAGGGGTCATCGGCGATGCCACACAAGCGCAACCCTATCCTGTCAGAGCGACTATGTGGTGTCGCTCGCATGTTGCGTGGTTATGTGGTTCCTGGTATGGAAGATATTACCCTATGGCATGAGCGTGACATATCACACAGTTCCGTAGAACGTGTCGTGCTTCCTGATGCCTGCCAGCTGACCTGTTACTCTCTCGATAGATGTGCCGGCCTGGTAGAGGGGTTGGAAGTGCGTGCGGATAGAATGCTTGATAATCTTCAGGTTCGTTCACTCGGGCTGCTTTTTAGCCAATCGGTACTTCTGGCCCTGGTCGAGTCGGGCATGGATAGAGATACAGCATATCGTATAGTGCAGCGTGATGCCGCAAAGGCTGTAGAGACTGGCAAGCAGTTTCGTGCTGTCCTGGAAGAGGATGACGAGGTACCTGCAGATAGCCATGTACTCGATCAGGCGTTCTCCCTGGCGAGAACCCTGGAGCATGTGGATAGATTTTTGGATGCATTGGAGCAAGTACAAATATGACTGACATGGGAGTACAATCCCCAGGCTTTAGCCTTGGGAGGGAAGTTGCTGATCCTGGGCTATTGAATAGCCCCCCGACTCAGCTCGTAGCGGATAATCGTGGTAGGCGCACGGCAGAAGCATTGGCAGAAGCATTGGCAGGGGTTGCGGCAAAGGTCTTGGCAGAGGTCTGAACATGACTGATCTCGAATTATTAAGTAGAGGAAAAGTAAGAGATATATATCGTTGCGGCGATGGGATGCTTCTGATGGTTGCCAGTGATAGAATATCGGCATTCGATGTGGTATTGGATGAGGCAATACCACAAAAGGGTAGAGTGCTTACCTCCATGTCTACCTACTGGATGAAAGAGCTCAGGGAAGTGGCGCCAAACCATTTGGTCGCTGTCGATCCGGAGTCCTTTCCCGATGCCGTCAAGCAGGCAGGCAACGTGGATTGGAGCTCTGGTAGGGCCATGGTGGTTAGGCAGGCCGAGATGCTGCCAGTGGAATGCATAGTAAGGGGATTTCTTGCCGGATCTGCATGGAAGGAATACAGTACACTGGGAACCATTCATAAAATGCCTGTTCCTGCAGGGTTGGAACTCGGTAGTCGCTTGCCCGAGCCGTTATTTACACCATCTACCAAGGCCACTACCGGCCATGATGAGAATATATCATATAATGATATGGTGAGTATTGTGGGAGAAGATGTAGCAGATGAGGCGAAGAGGATCTGCCTGGATGCTTATAGCCTGGCAGCACAGCAGGCTCAGTCACGTGGTTTTCTGGTGGCCGACACTAAGTTTGAACTTGGCTTTGTGGATGGGGTTCTTACTCTGTCAGATGAGGTACTCACACCCGACTCTTCACGATTTTGGAAGGAAGACGACTGGCAGCCCGGTACCGATCTACCCTCTTACGACAAGCAACCAGTCAGAGACTGGCTAGAATCTACCGGATGGAATAAAGTTCCACCTCCTCCCAGCTTACCTGAGGATGTGGTAGAGTCTACCTCTCGCCGTTATATTACTGCATATGAGGATATTACACTTAATAAACTAGATGATTGGTATGGTGCATAGAGATGCTTTACGAACTTAGCGTGGAGATAATGCCTAAGCCCGGTATAGCAGATCCGGAGGGGGCAACGATATTACGGGCATTGCATGCATTAGGTTTCGATGTTACAAAGCGAGTTGCAGTGGGTAAGGTAATCAAATTGCAGGTAGAGGCAGATACTGGTGAAGAAGCACTGCAAGCTGCCGAGAGCATGGCTGCTAAGCTATTGGCAAATCCGGTCATAGAGGTTGCCCGCGTGTCGCTTGTTCAAGAGCACGTGGCAAGTACGGATTAGATAGCTGGCGTGGGTCAGGCAGTCAGAGTGGGTCAGGTAACTGGCATAGGTCGAATGGCTAGAGTGGGCCAGAGGTAGTGCAATGCCGATCAATGTAGCGGTGATTACATTTCCGGGTACCAACTGCGAGTACGATACCGTGAAGGCGCTGGAACGCATCGGCTATAGCGCTGAGTTGGTATGGCATGATGCAGTGGAATTGAATGCTTACGATGCCTTGATATTGCCCGGCGGCTTTTCCTATGGCGACTACTTACGTCCCGGAGCCATTGCAAGGTTCTCGCCAGTCATGCAGGCGGTGGAGGAATTTGCCAGATCCGGCGGGCCTGTGCTGGGTATATGCAATGGGTTTCAGTTACTGGCGGAAGCCCACCTGCTGCCTGGGGCACTCCAGAAGAATGTCTCTCTGAGATTTATATGTCGTGACGTGGAGGTGAGGGTGGATACTGTACGCTCCTCTCTTACCAGCCTTGCATCCAAGGGTCAGATCCTGTCCTTGCCGATCAACCACTTTGAAGGCAATTATACCTGTGATGACGCTACGCTTAAGATCCTTGAAGAGGATGAGCGAGTGCTTCTTCGTTACATCGACAATCCCAATGGGTCAGTCCATTCTATAGCTGGGATATGCAACGAAGAAGGCAACATAGCCGGTATGATGCCGCATCCTGAGCGGGCCAGCGATGAGCTGTTGGGTTCCACCGATGGCATCTTATTATTTAGATCGTTATGCGAGGGTAAGTTCAGCCGTTAGCCGTGGCCATTGATGGCAAATCTTCTCCCTCCTCCTATTTATCTTTTTCCCTCACTCCCTCCTCCCTTACTTCCCTCAGCCAAACTTATAGCTATTGCAAGTTGTGTTTTTATTGTTTTATACTAATTACGCATATTGTTTCATGAATTGCTATAACATATCATTGATGGGAAATGATGACGATCGCAACTGGACATTCTTGACAAATCATGGACATGTCTTATTATGCATAAGTCGCAATGAGCAGATTAGAGCTCGTGATATAGCTGCACAGGTAGGGATTACCGAACGGGCGACACAACGCATTATCGCTGATCTGGTAGCCTCTGGGTACATTACGATAATACATGAAGGACGTAGAAATCGCTATACTCTGAATGATAGATTACCGCTCAGGCATCCGGTAGAGAATACTCATTTGGTAGGTGAATTGCTGCACGTACTTATGGATCCAAAGAATAAAGCCTGAATCAGCTTAGAGGCGAGCGATAGGCAGCTTGGATCAGGGAGCCGTTTATCCTGACAAGCAGTGCAAGGTGGGCAGTGCAAGGTGGAGGGGTCATAGTCAGGTGGACTGCTGTGGACCAGGTATAACGAAGTACAATGTTCATACTGGATACTGGGGTGCATGAACGACGACGATGACTGACCATGACCGGCTTATGCCACAGGTCACGGCTACCGACTGCAATGCGCAGTCAGGGAGGCGACAAGCCCGAGAT
>JAMCPC010000082.1:27758-32712 GCA_023379725.1 Actinomycetota bacterium | reverse complement strand
CTTATCTAGTGGAGACGAGCGGACTCGAACCGCCGACCCCCTGCTTGCAAAGCAGGTGCTCTACCAACTGAGCTACGTCCCCGTAGTGTCATCTTGACAGACCTATTCTTGGCCAGACCAACGAAACAACTAACGGAGCTGAGTTACCTCTACGATCTACCTATATGATAGCACGCTATCGACATGAACTATTCCGCCTTCACGGACAGGGCATTCTCGCCTAAAATATCGTAAACAGCGTGACATTATCTGGCTGGCTGGGACTCATGGTTATTGATTCGGCACAGCTAACTTCATATCTAACTTCATATGTCGGCCAACTTGATCAAGAGTGCCTGCAGTAAAAGCTTTTCATTTGGATTTCGAACGAGCTGGGTACTGGTCTCATGTATAGTTTCAATTGATTGTATGGCAGAGCGTATGGCAGATTGTGTGGCATGAGTGGACATGCCTGTATCTACATTGACTCCATTTAATCGTGCAAGCTGATTCTCGTATTCGCGTGACAGCGCCAGTAGGCCGCTGCGAATATATGCTACCCGCTCTTTACGCAGTTCGCGGTGGTGTCGTTCCACTAACTGCTTGCGCATAGTGGGGTTGGGCATGCCCATATCGCTTGCACGCCTGTCAAACCCTTTAATCTCTCTGTCCTGGCGTTCCTTGATCTCATCGAGAGCACTATCTACAGCTAGTAGCATCTCATCCACAAGGGACGTAATCGTAGATCCTGTTGTAGCCAGCCTGTTGGAGACAGATGCCCAGATGTTCATAACTATTTGTGTGTCTCCTTCGGCTCCTTGGGAGGTGCCTGCAATAGATGAGCCTACATTATCTACGGGAGTTACGGGGGTATGCGCTGACCGATTAGTTACCAGTTCAATTTTCAGGCAACGGGAAGCGACGGTTACCATTTCTTGCGGTATAGTACTTGCGGTAAGAAGGAATATGGTTTTACCTGGGGGTTCCTCCAATGTCTTAAGCAACACTGGTGCAGCCAAATATGACTCCGATATGTCAGGTACTACCAGCACTTGTCTCTTGGCAATCAGTGGAGTTCGTTGGGCTATTCTTACCAGCTGATGTGCCTCCTCCACTGATAATGCAGCGCCAGTACTCTCCATCTCGGTAAGATCCGGATGGGTTCCACGGAGGCACCTGCTGCACCATTCACAGTGACCGCACCCACCGTCAGGACAGAGCAGGGCAGCGGCAAACCCACGCCAGAGCTCTTTCTGGTAGTTACCAGGTTGTCCCATGAGCAGATATGCATGCACTGGGTTGCGTGCAGATGCTCGCAACATAGCTATCGCCTTGTCCTGCCCGACCACACCGTCGAAGAGCGATAGTGAGGGCAATTCAGCACCTATCTCGTTGTTTGCCCCGGTGACGTCCTCCTCGGTGCTCAAGCTTGGGGGTTGCTCTCCTGCATCAGTCATAACAGATCTCGTACTCGCGATAATATCATCTCGGCAATCTCTTCTATTGGACGATCACAGTCCAGGACGTACCAGTTATCCGGATCTGCCGATGCCATGGATAGATATCCCTGGCGAACCCTATCGAGAAAGTCTATTCCCAATCTTTCCATTCGATCAGTTTGGTTGCCGGTGCCTGCTATCCTCCTCATCGCTTGATCTACCGGAATATCCAAGAGTACATTCAAAGCAGGCTCTATGCTCCCGGTAGCCAGCCTGATTGCGTCTTGCAACGTATCAATATCGATACCTCTGCCGTACCCCTGGTACGCTATTGTCGATCCTGAAAATCTATCGGTTACGATATTTTTTCCTGCATATATAGCTGGAGCTATGTTCTCTGCTATATCTTGTGCGCGATCGGCGATCATTAGTAATGCTTCGGCCTCAATAGAGATGGAAATTTCTTTTGAGGAGCTGTGTAGAAGTGATTGCCTGATCACCCTTCCGAGGCCAGTTGCTCCCGGCTCGAATGTGAGATCAGCACCTATAGATTCTGCCAGTAACCTGGCCTGGGTGCTCTTGCCGGATCCATCTATACCCTCCAGTGCGATCAGCTTACCTGCCATTATCTCGTGATAAAATGTATCAGTCGGACTTGGTGGACTTGATTGACTTGGTAGACTTTATCGAAGCCCTGCCCTTGGTCTTGGTGCTGCTATTGGAGGTAGATTTGGCAGTGGTTGATTTTTTACCTGCAGCAGATCCCGACTTGGCAGATCCCGACTTGGTGGTAGCCCTACGTCTTGTAGTGGCAGTGCCATTTTCTATAGCAGCGCGACGTGTAGCCAATAGCTCAATTGCCCTGTCCAGCGTCATTGCTTCAGGGTCGTCTCCCGCCCTTAGCGATGCATTGACCTCCCCATCGGTAACGTATGGACCGTATCTGCCATTGCGTAGAGTGATCGGTTTATTGGAGTTCGTATCTATGCCCAACTCCGCTATTGGAGAAGCGGCCTGTCTGCCTCTTCTTGTTTTTGGCTGGCTGAAACGTTCCAGAGCCTCATCCAGAGTGACAGATAAGAGTTGATCTTCGCTTTCGAGGCTGCGGGTATCTGTACCCTTTTCAATGTATGGACCGAATCTACCATTTTTAGCGATTATCTCTTCGTTGGTTGCAGGATCGATCCCGATTGATCTGGGTATCGAGAGCAACTTAAGAGCTACCTCAAGGGTGACATCTGCCGGTGACATAGTAGCAAAGAGCGATGCACGTTTTGGCTTATCGTTACCGGTCGATTCTCCTTTTTTGCCTTTAGAAGTAGTTGTATTGGTATCATCTCCCAACTGCACATACGGGCCGTATCTGCCCTTACGTAGGGATACCTCCAAGCCACTGGCAGGGTCAATTCCCAATATGGCATTTTCCTGGCCGGGCTTTTCCAGGATCTCCAATGCCTGTTCTAAGGTGAGTTCATCTGGGCACATATCCTCAGGTACCGATGCCCTATCTTCTCCGCGTTGCACATAAGGACCATAACGGCCCACACGTACCAGGACGTTGTTGTCGGCACTATCATTGCCAAGGATGATTTCATTTACTTTTCTGGCATCTATGTGTTCCAGCTCTGCAGCCACTTGATATTTGAGCCCATGTCCACCGGACGTGGCACTACCAGTTATGGCACCATCGGCTCCATCACTACCAGTTCCATTACTACCAGTTCCATTACTACCGAAGTAAAACTTATTCAGCCATGGAACGGCATCCTGGTTGCCGGTTGCGATATTGTCCAGGTCATCTTCCATTGCAGCGGTAAAACCGTAATCTACCAGGTAGGGGAAGTATGTCTCCAGCAGTCCTACTACGGCAAAGGCTACGAATGACGGTACCAGGGCATTACCCTTTTTCCACGCATATCCTCTATCCTGTATGGTGGATATGATGCTGGCATATGTAGATGGTCTACCGATGCCTTTTTCTTCGAGCGATTTTACCAGCGATGCCTCCGTAAAGCGGGGGGGCGGTTGGGTGGTATGGGGATTGGCTTCAAGTGACACAGCGGTAACCCTGTCTCCATTCTCCAGAGGAGGAAGGCGGTTGGTTCTACTGCCGACATCGACATCGGCATCCCGGTCATTTTCCGGTGTTTGGTCGTCTGTACCTTCCTCGTAGGCACTTAAAAAACCCATTTGCGTAATAGTGGTGCCGCTGGCAGACATCACAACAGGCATAGATGTCTCCGGATCAATGCCCTGCAGTCTTGCCTGTACGGTAGTACCGGTAGCGTCGTTCATCTGAGATGCTATAGTACGCTTCCATATCAACTCATACAGGTGGAGTTCGTCACCCCTCAGCTGCTGCCTTGCCTCGTCAAGCGTCCTGAATCTATCTCCGGCCGGGCGAATGGCTTCGTGAGCCTCTTGAGCGTTTTTTACCTTATTCTTGTAGATGCGAGGCGCTGGGGAGACAGACTCGGCACCATAGAGAGACGCAGCCTGGCTTCTGGCTGCTGTCAGTGCTTCTTCAGAGAGGATGGTAGAGTCTGTTCTCATATAAGTAATCCAGCCCTGCTCGTAAAGGCGTTGAGCTACCTGCATTGTGCGCCTGGAACTGAATCGTAGCTTCCGGCCAGCCTCTTGTTGCAGTGTCGATGTAGTGAACGGCGCAGCCGGTGATCTGCGGTAAGGTTTTTTGGATACTGATGTGACGTCGAACAAGGTACCTGAGAGCCGTTCAGCGATGCCCACAGCCTCTTCTTCACCTATGATCCTTACGTGTTTGCTGGATTCGATGGAGGCATCATTCTGGAAGTCTCTTCCAGTGGCGATAGGAGTATCTCCTATTGAGATAAGGGTTGCCTTGAAGTGGCTGCCGACGGCCTCCTTTGAGAAAATACCTTCTATGTCCCACCAGGTTGCCGAGTGGAAAGCAATTCTCTCTCGTTCACGCTCGACAAGTATCCTGCACGCGACACTTTGAACCCTGCCAGCCGACAGGCGTGGCATCACTTTTTTCCACAGTACCGGAGACAGTTCGTATCCGTACAGGCGATCAAGTATCCGTCTGGCTTCCTGGGCTTCTACCATTTTCCTGTCCAGATCTCTACATTCTTGAACTGCACGTTGTATGGCCGATGGCGTAATCTCATGAAAGACCATTCGTTTTACGGGTACCTTGGGGGAGAGCACTTCCAGCAGGTGCCATGCTATGGACTCACCCTCCCTGTCCTCATCTGTCGCCAGATATACGGTACTTGCCCTGCGAATGGCAGTTTTTAGCTTGGATACGACTTGTTTTTTTTCCTTGGGGATGACATAGAGTGGTTTGAACTCATTATCGGTGTCTACACCCAAGCGTGACCAGGGTAGGCTTTTCATGGATTCTGGCACTTCCTCGGCATTGCGAGGTAAATCACGTATGTGACCCACTGACGATTCCACCAGGTATCCGGAGCCCAGGACACTGCTTATAGTACGAGCTTTTGTAGGCGACTCTACTATGACAAGCGGCTTTGTGCCAGTTGACTTTGTGTCCG
>JAMCPC010000082.1:0-27595 GCA_023379725.1 Actinomycetota bacterium | reverse complement strand
GACTGGCGTATATCCGTCCGCGGAATGGTTCATTCGGCAACAGCTGCAACAACGTCCGCCGTTTCATCGTTGGAGCCACCGGAGTTGGATGAATTATCCGGGTAAGCACCCATACTGTCGACCTTTCGCTTGGATATAGCTATAGCTACCAGCAAAATCACCAGAGCCACACCTGCAATGGAATACCTTGCCGCATCGTTGTGCATTGTTGTAATTACTGCTGGCAGGATCAGCAAGGATACAAGATTGATTACCTTTACCATCGGGTTCATCGCCGGACCTGCGGTGTCCTTAAAGGGGTCACCTACGGTGTCTCCTATGACTGCCGCCTTATGTGCCTCTGAACCCTTACCGCCGAGATGGCCGTCTTCTACATATTTCTTGGCATTATCCCAAGCTCCACCCGAGTTGGACAGAAAGTTTGCCATTAGCTGGCCAGTGAGGATGACGGCCGCCACGAATGCACCAAGTGCCAAGTAGCCAATCCCGAAACCAATTATGACCGGTGCCAGGATGGCAAGTAGTGCCGGAGTGGCAAGCTCTCTTTGGGCACCTGCGGTGCAAATGCCGATTACTCGACCGTACTCAGGCTTCTCGCTACCGTCCATGATGCCCGGGTGCTCCCTGAATTGGCGGCGGACTTCCTGTACTACCGTTCCGGCTGATCTCCCCACTGCCCTTATGGTCAGTGACGAGAACATGAACGCTATGGAACCTCCGACAAGCAGTCCGATGAAGATAGTAGGGTTGGCTATGTTTACAATGGTCGACAGGTGGGCACCTTCCGAGTGAATCGTCTCTACGAATGAGGCAAACAGAGCAACAGCAGCTATAACCGCTGACCCTATAGCTACACCCTTTGTAATTGCCTTGGTGGTATTGCCTACCGCATCAAGGTTCACCATGATTGATTCAGCTTCGCCACCGAATTCTCCGGCCATCTCAGCGATGCCTGCAGCATTGTCGGCTACCGGGCCAAAGCTGTCCTCGGATACCACCATGCCAGTGGTGGAGAGCATCCCGATACCGACCAGCGAGACCAGGTAGAGGATCAGACTCACGTTCCCGTGGCCAAGAAGGACTGCTACGGCAATGGCCACGGCAATCGCTATGATGGCCCATACCGATGATTCGAGCCCTGAGCTTATACCTGACAATATAGTAGTGGCCGGTCCTGTCAGAGTGGAATCTGCAATTTCTCTAACCGGTGATTTTTCGGTGGAAGTAAAGTGCTCTGTAATCAAGCTGGCCACCTGCACCAGGATCACTCCTGTGAACACTGCCCAGAACACCAACCAGTTGTGTACATAGAAATGAGCGACAAGCAACGCTCCTATCACTGTAAGCAGACCTGCAAGCCTGAATCCTCTGTTTATCGGTGCCATGGCCGTCTTGTCTTTGGACCCTGCTCTTACCGAAAAGATGCCTATAGCGGATGACAGTATGCCGATGGCAGGAACGATCAACGGAAAGATCAGGGCAGGAGCAGCGTTCTTTACGCCGATGGAATGGAATGCGGTGATGCTCAGGATCAGTGACGCTATGATCATTATTTCAAAAGATTCGAACAGGTCGGCTGCCATTCCTGCACAGTCTCCCACGTTGTCTCCCACGTTGTCTGCTATGGTTGCTGCATTTCTGGGGTCATCCTCTGGGATACCGGCTTCTATCTTACCGACGAGATCAGCGCCTACGTCAGCAGCTTTGGTGAATATCCCCCCGCCTACCCTCATGAACAGAGCCAGCAACGAAGCACCGAAGCCAAAACCGATCAGTACCGCAGTAGCCATATTCTGGAAGATGAACACTATGGTCGCTGCGCCGAGCAGTCCCAATCCTACGCAGAACATTCCTGTGATGCCGCCGGTACGGAAGGCCACCTTCAATGCACCGGGCAGGGTTCCAGACCTTGCTGCCGCAGCGGTCCTTACGTTGCCTCGCACTGCCAACGACATTCCCACGAAACCGGTCAATCCCGAGCAGGCGGCACCAAACAGGAACGCCAGTACCCTGTAGCCTCCCACGTCTGCAAAGCTGAGAGCCACGACATGGTCGGGTTTCACTACTTTCGTTGCTGTGAAAAATATAAGAATTGCCAGCGGTACGACTATTATTAGAATAGTCTTGAACTGCCTCTTCAAAAAGGCCACTGCGCCCTCTTGTATGGCCTGGGCGATATCTCGCATTTTCTGCGTTCCCTGGTCATTTTTCAGTACGCCCTTCATGAGCCATAAGCCGACTGCCAAAGCTATAACCGCAGTGACAAGGGAGAAGATCAACCATGCACGGTCGGCAGAATTCATAGTAAAGCTCTGGTAATTACCCTGAGTTGCCAGTATGGTACTCACTTATATCATTTTCTCCTTTTTATGTATATCAAGACCTGTAAGCTGTAGCGTAACAGTACCTGAGGCGGTGCTCCAACTAATCAGGCCAAACAATTCTGCACAAATGCCGTTAGCGCGGTATTCACAAGCGCAATAACGCAATATAGCCCCACTTTGCATCAGAAAGCAAGACTTTTCTGACATTATAGACTGATTTGACAGCGTCCATGGGAATTCCTCACGGATGGCCACTATATCATACTATCTGACCAGGGGCATTATCTTTTTTCCTAATGTGGCATCTACCAGCCGGATCAGCTCATCGGAGGTGGCAACTATATTATATGAGCATGGTGCGAGCATAATGGAAAAGCTTATTTACGAGCGCTGGTGTGAAGTGTGCCCCGATTACTGGATAGCCCGATTACTCGATAGGGATCTGAGTTCGTTATAGTAATGCAAAAAGGAGGCTGACAAGTCATGGGGGCGAAGTCAAAAAGGACAACTTTTAGGGCATCACCCAGATAAGGAACTTTTTCCACTACTATAGTGTATATGAAGGCCGCATTCTTTGACCTGGACAAGACTATTATCGCTCGCGCTTCGATGGTCGCATATGGGCGTCCACTGTTGCGAGAGGGCCTTTTGTCTACACGAACCCTCGTACGTGCATTGGCCATGCAACTTATATACCTTCACTATGGTGCGGGGGAAGAGCGGATGGTAAAGATCAGGGAGAGGGCACTCGCAACTGCGAAGGGAGCCGATAGGCGAGAGGTGGCCAGATTGGTGAGAGAGACTCTTGGTGATGTCATAGAGCCGATAATATTTGCAGAAGCCCTTGATCTCATAGAGCGTCATAGGTCAGAGGGGCACTTGGTGTATATAGTGTCTGCCTCTCCGGAAGAGATCGTAGTTCCCCTCTCCGAGTATTTGGGTGTCGATGGCGCTATTGCCAGCAAGGCAGTGGTCGACGAAGAGGGTAGGTATACCGGAGAACTGGAGCTGTATGTGTATGGCACCGCCAAGGTCGATGCTATCAAGTCTCTGGCTACTGCCAAAAAGATAGATTTGAGTGAATCGTATGCCTATAGCGATTCAATCACTGATCTTCCCATGCTTGAAGCAGTTGGTCATCCATACGCTGTGAACCCCGATCGTGAGTTGGCGAGGACGGCAGCCGAGAGGGGATGGGATATATTACACTTTTCCAGCCCGGTCAGATTGCGTGACAGAATGCCTGTCCCTTCAGGTATTCAGGCAGTGGCGTTTACTGGGGTGGCGCTTGCAGCAGCAACTGGAGCCGCGGTATATGTGTGGAGGCACGGTCCTCGGCGACACCCTATGAGGTTACGCCCTGCCAGCTGACGAGTAGTTGAGTAGCTCGGCAGCTAAATAGTTCACTTAACCGTTACGTTGGGAGGGCCGCGTAAGAACCCAGGCCAGTAGGCACTGCTGGCCAACAACTGGTAACCCTGCTCTGCAGCAGGTTCACTGAATACTCTGAACTGTCAGGCTAGTGATTAGGCGTCCAATAGCCTTTTGGCTATAACTGCACCCAATCCTGCTACTATGAGTAAAAATAAAAGTTTCTTCATATCGACGATCATAGCACCATTTTGGAGTCGGTCAAGCCCGAGTTGGGCTATCACGAATGAGCCTGGATTCTCGCCAGCTGATTGGTATCGTTGACCTTCAAGGAGCCGAACCCCCGTCGGTGATGTATGAGGGTTGCCACTCATCAGATCGTGTCACACTATATCTGATAGTGGGCAGCAGGAGGTGATATGTTTCTTTGGACCTGAGCGTGAATAAGCAATGGAATCAGACTGTAAGCAAATCCCTTGCTCCGGTATCCGAAGACGGATGGCGAAGCTTTGACATTGCTCTGGCTTCTATCTGACGAATACGTTCCCTGGTCAGATTGAAATATTCACCCACTTCTTCAAGAGTTCGTGATTCCCCGCGATCAAGGCCAAACCTCAGCTTCAATATTTCACGTTCTCGTTCGTCCAGCGGTGATAAGAGCTTGTCTATCTCTTCGGGAAGCAACGCTACCGCGGCAACTTCGAAGGGTGATTCCGCGGATCGGTCTTCTACCACGTCCCCCAATTCCGCATCTCCATCCTCGCGCAATGGATCAGACAGAGAGAGCGGTTCAGACCTGAACCTGAGAGCTTCCACCAGCTTGTCCCCTGCCAACTCTACTTCAATCCCCAATTCATCCAGTGTGGCAGGCCTACCCAATTTCAGTTCGAGTCTGGCCTGTGCTTTTTGTACACGGGTAAGTGTGTCACCGGCGTGTACGGGGAGCCTAATGGTTCTACCAGTGTTTGCTATGCCTCTGGTGATGGCCTGACGAATCCACCATGTCGCGTAAGTAGAGAATTTGAATCCCTTTCTCCAGTCGAACTTTTCGACTGCATGCATCAGCCCTAAGTTCCCTTCCTGTATCAGGTCGAGTAGTGGTAGTCCTGACGCCTGGTACTTCTTTGCGATTGATACCACCAAGCGTAGATTGGACTTGACGAATGCCTGCTGTGCCTCTTCGCCCTGACGTACCATGCGCTTTAGCTCTCTTTTACGCGAAGGTGTAAGGT
Source organism: Actinomycetota bacterium (assembly GCA_023379725.1). GTDB lineage: Bacteria > Actinomycetota > Acidimicrobiia > Acidimicrobiales > JAMCPL01 > JAMCPL01. The sequence goes on along the minus strand of JAMCPC010000082.1, from coordinate 22,668 downwards.
TTTTAGCTCCTGATTCGAGTTCGCTCTGCGCCTCCCTGCCCACCTCCATGACCTGAGCGAGCTGTACCTCATCGTCCTTGCTCAGCAGCATATACTGACCTATGTCAGTGAGATACAACCTTACAAGATCTTCATCATCCTTGTCTATGCGCTCTTTGGCCAACTCGTTTGATCCTTTACTATCTCTTCTCTATCACTATCTGTCTCTACTATCACTGTCGGCATGCTACGTCAGCGGTCGACCGCTACAACTGTGCTAGTAGCCACTAATTATTATTTTAACCATTACAACCGTCATTTAGGACGACCGAACATACTCAGTTCAATGCGTAGCCCTTGGGGCACCCCCAAGTACTCTCTAATCTTTCATGAGGAACCTTACTGAGGTATCTGAATTATTCATCTTGAATTCTGGGTAAATCGGAATACTTCCATACACTATTGTAACCCCTCTGTCAAGTGGTCATTACCAGGGATTTTGTACTGGTACCGTATACCATTTGGGGTTGGCGACCGTGTTTCAAGGTTCCTTTATTTCTCTACGGAGGCTTCCATGAGGGCATTCTCTGTAGGCACAGTATATACTATGTCGTGACACGTCGGAGCGGAGGGGGTGGGATTCGAACCCACGAACCTTTTGGGTCAAGGCTTTTCAAGAGCCTCGCATTCGTCCACTCTGCCACCCCTCCCGAGGTGTATTCACATAGTTTCCTTTTGGGGTACTCCAAAGTACCGCCATCTTTCACTACGTCAAGCTATTTCACCACGCAAAGCCGGTTAAGGCCGACGGCACATTGGGAAATGTCTCAAGTACCCTATCTTCCATCGGCTATCGGTAGCGATGACATATATATTATAGCCGCAGTGAAGTCATACAATAGAACCATACAATAGAATCATACTATGGACTCTCCTGCTAATTTATCAGAGACTGCCGCTACTTCTGAAAAGGTGCTTTGGCTGCATTGCTTTTCGGGGATATCGGGAGACATGCTTTTGGGGGGATTGGTGGATTCTGGCGTGGATATCGAGAAGGTAGAGAGTGAGCTGAAGAAACTGCCGTTTTCTAGATGGGAACTCTCGGCTGGCAAGGTCATGCGTGGAGGCATTGCTGCAACCTCTATAGACATAACAGTCGATGATCCTGCAACGGTGCGAAGCTATGCAGATATAGTGAACATGATTACGGCATCTAGCCTGTCTCCTAGGGTCAGGGAGAGGTCGTTGGCCTGTTTTCGCACTCTTGCAGAAGCCGAATCTGTTATCCATCGCAATGATGTCGATAGCACGCACTTTCATGAGGTGGGTGGTCACGATGCGATTATAGACATTGTGGGTACTATGGTAGCTGTCGAGCTTCTGGGGACGGAGAGAGTTTTTTCTTCCAGCGTCGCCCTTGGATCCGGCGGCACGCTTGCCAGTGCACATGGTAACTTGCCCAATCCTGCTCCGGCAGTACTCAGATTACTGGAAAAGGTGCCTGTCTATTGGCGTTCATTGCCGTATGAACTTACCACGCCTACCGGAGCAGCAATATTGCGTACCCTTGTGGACTCATACGGTCAGATCCCCCCAATGAACATAGCTGCATCCGGATACGGGGCGGGTGACAGGGATATAGAAGAGTTACCCAATCTGTTGCAGGTAGTTGTCGGTGAGCTGACTCGTGAGCAGGCAGATACATCGGGTAGTGGTATGGATGCAATGTTGATCGAAACCAATGTGGATGACACTACTGGAGAAGCTATGGCTTGGACTGTCTCATCGCTCCTGGATGCAGGTGCATACGATGCCTGGGTAACGCCCGTAATGGCGAAGAAGGGACGTCCGGGATTTATAGCCAGTGTTCTGTGTGACCCGATCATGGCTTCTGCTATGCGCGATATATTACGCAGGGAGACCGGTACTCTAGGCATCAGGGGGATGATGGTTCAGAGATGGCCGTCAGTGAGGGAGGAAAGGGTTGTTACGGTTCAAGGCCTTCCGGTGAGGATCAAGATAGCGAGTCACAGAGTAAAGGTCGAGCAATCCGATGCTGCCAAAGTAGCTACAGAGACTGGCATGCCATTGCGCGAAGTCATCTTTCAAGCAGAGCAGCTAGCTACCCCATTGGCTCATTGGCAACGTTAATCTTTATACAGCGGCGTGCCGGTTTCTATAGTGTATCTGTATACGTTAGTCGAACGCTGTTCGAAGCCGAGTTTCTGGTACAGCTTGTTGGCCGCCTCTCGGCTTGGCCTTGAGGTGAGATCTACCGTCCTCGCTCCACTCTCCTGGGCAATTTCTATCGCTCGTCTTACGAGAGCAGCGCCGATTCCACGGCCGCGCGCCTCTGTATCGACTACCACATCTTCGATCCATGCTCTGACTCCTGAAGGGATACGGAATACTGCCAAAGTCAACATCCCAACTATTTTTTCCTCGTCCTCACCTGCCGTACCACCCCCACTCGACATCCCATCACCACCTGCCGTACCACCCCCACTTACAACCCCACCCCCACTCGACCTCTCCTTGACACTCGGAGCATTGATAGTTGCCAGGAGCAACCTGGTGGCGGGCTCCTCTATCAACTCCCTGAGTACATCATTCGTGATGGCGGGAGCATTTGGTGACAGGCTGCTTAAAAGATAGTTTATCGAATCCAGCGGCAGGACATTAGGTTGTGTAGCCTCAGATATACTGATATTCAGATTCATGCTTTATTGCCGGTGATACAGATGCTCAGGCTCACGCTATCAATTTGTTCAATCGCGTTTTTTGGGAGTTTTATCGGGCATATGCCATCCCACCTGAGATAGTTTGCTCTTTTCATACAGTACGCATCCCTCTGGGCAGGCGAAAGGGAGTTGCTCATTAGCACCCAGCCGACATTTTTCAATTCGGTCACCGTTGGAAGCCGTTTGCATCAAATAGTGTCTGCAGTCAACTTTTACTGTCACACTGCTATTATGACCCAAAAGTGAGGTCGTTTGTGGGCACCTCGCTATTTTCCACCGAATGAGACGGTTGGGTGATGACTACTATGGCAATTCGCCGTTTATCCATCTCTTGGATCTTGAATGTCCAGCCATTGTAGTCTACCTGTTCACCCTCTTCCGGGATATGGCCGAGGATGTCCAGCAGGAACCCCGCAAGAGTAACGTACTCTCCGTCGGGAATTGCAATAGAGAACCGATCACGGAGATCGTCTATGTTCAGTCCACCGTTTACCAGCCAACGATTTTCGTCTACTCGTACTACTTCCGGCTCATCTACTTGGTCCAACTCGTCTTTCAGGTCACCTACCAGGGCAGATAGCAGATCGTTCAGCGTGACTATCCCGGCTACTCCGCCGTACTCGTCAACTGCGATGGCAAATGCACGCCTATCGTGTCTCATATCAGCCAACGTGTCCAGCACATGGCGCGACTCAGGTACCATGTGAGGCTGCCGTATTCTTCTTGAAATGTCCAGAGGGGAGAGCTTGTGCCTGGACGATGTCTCGTCGAGGTTGCTATCTATCTCCCATCCGGCTCTGAAGAGGTCGCTTACGAATAGCACACCTATGAGGTTGTCGAGATCTCCGTCATAAACGGGGAACCTGCTGTGTCCAGTCTCCTTGACTGCCCTTGCGACATCTGATGAATTGACCGGTATGGCTAGAGCTATGACATTCATTCGTGGGGTCATGACCTCGCGTATCTCCATATCTTTGAGATCGCTGAGTGCAGACAGGATATATTGTTCTTGCTGAACAGCCTGACCGGAATCCTGCAGATTCAGACTTGCGGTATTTTTGTGTCTGTGGATCAGGATTAGTTATCCTCTGCGGCTGCTAGAGACCCTCTGCGGACACTAGTGGAGAGTATGCCGGAGTGAGTGTCGGGACAGGCGTGAACCTATGGTCGTAAAAAGTTCTGCCGTCTAGTACTGTTTCTGCGGCCTTTTTTATCCTTATAGGCTCGAGAGGCTTTAATATCCAGCCTTCAGCGTGGACGCGTCTGGTCAGGAATACATCTGCCCTTCGGTCGAGTAGCATCAATACCGGAATATGAGGCAGGTGCCCATAAGATTCCTCCAACCTCATTTCGAGACAGATTGCGATCCCTCCCATACTGCCAATTTGCATGTCAAGAATGGCCAAATCTGGAGGATCGTCTGCAATCATAGCCAGCGCCTGGGGACCCGAGCTGGCCTCTTCTACAGACAGGTTTGCCAGTCCAGTTGCTTCCCTGACAGCTTGCCTTATGGTGGGAATATCACTTACTACTATGATCTTGTCCATCTCTTAGATACTATAGCACTATCCGTGCCAACGAAAATTATTAAAAAATTTGCTTCCTGCTTGCATGGCGCGGCTCATTATGTGGTAGTATAAAAAGTGATATGAAAAAGAGCTCGGCGCGTATTCTTGTAGTAGTACTGACGACATAGCGTACGCTGCCGCCCAGACACGTACGCTGAACCTCCCGAAAGGGAGGTTTTTTAGTGCAATTTGAAGTTTCTACGCAATCAATTGTGTGCCGATCCCAGGAAAGGAGAGACAAAATGCAAATTACCGGGGCACATGCCCTCGTTAAGAGTTTGGAGATGGAAGGAGTCGAGGTTGTATTTGGCATGCCTGGTGGCGCCATACTGCCCGTATACGATCCCATGCTGGATACCTCTATTCGTCATATACTTGTACGCCACGAGCAGGGCGCAGGTCATGCAGCAGAAGGATATGCACATGCTACGGGACGTCCTGGAGTTGCTATCGTGACCAGCGGCCCTGCCGCTACCAATATAGTTACAGCCCTGGCAGATGCCTATATGGACTCCATACCTCTGGTGGTAATTACCGGGCAGGTTGCCCGCCCGTTTATCGGTACTGACGCGTTTCAGGAGAGCGATACAACCGGTATTACCATGGGGGTCACCAAACACAACTGGCTTGTCACCGATCCGAATGAGATACCGGAAGTAGTGGCTGCTGCGTTCTATATTGCGACTACTGGTCGGCCGGGGCCTGTCCTGATTGACCTGCCAAAAGATGTGTCTAATGCAATGATGGAGTGGCATTGGCCAGAATCTGTGGACGAACTCGATCTTCCTGGATATCATCCGGCCACTACGGTCGATCAGGATATCATTGAGCAGGCTGTTGATTTGATCTGCGATTCTGAACGGCCGGTCATGTATGTGGGTGGTGGAGTAATCAAGTCTAATGCATCCGATGAGCTTCTTGAGCTGGCAGAGATGACTGGGATTCCCGTCGTGACTACCCTGATGGCCAGGAGTGCATTCCCGAGTGCACATCCGCTTAGTCTCGGTATGCCTGGTATGCATGGTAATTATACGGCAGTAACCGCTATGCAGAGGTCAGACCTTCTGATTGACCTGGGTGCTAGATTCGACGACAGGGTTACCGGTAGAGTCGATGCGTTTGCACCGGAAGCAAAGGTTATTCATGTGGACATTGATCCTGCTGAGCTTGGTAAGATTCGGCGACCGGATGTGGCCATATGCGGTGATTGTAAACCAGTTATAGAAGAGCTGATCCATGGACTTAAAAAGCGGGGTATCTCTGGAGGCATTGACGATGGCAACTCCAAGGTAGAATCCCGCCGAGATATTTCTTCATGGTTGAGTACCATTTACGAATGGCAGGAGAGATACCCATTGATCTATCATCAGTCCAAAGAGGGTGAACTTCTTAAGCCGCAGATGGTCATTGAGACATTGAGAGAGTTGACCCCAGATGATACGATTCTGGTTACCGGCGTCGGCCAGCATCAAATGTGGGCTTCGATGTTCTGGAAATTCAAGATGCCAAGGACGTTTGTTACATCTGGAGGCTTGGGTACCATGGGCTTTGCAGTTCCTGCGGCGATTGGTGCAAAGGTGGGACATCCCGAAAGGATGGTCTGGGCAATCGACGGTGATGGATGCTTTCAGATGACCGCTCAGGAGTTGGTTACCGCTGCGGCTGAAGGTATCCCGGTCAAGATTGCCATACTGAACAACGCCTATCTTGGAATGGTGCGCCAGTGGCAAGAGTTGTTTTACGATGAGCGATATTCAGAGGTGTACCTCTCGCCTGATCTTCCTGATTATGTGAAATGGGCAGAGGCCATGGGTTGTGTAGGAATGCGCGTAGATTCTCCGAATGATGTTGCGCCGGTCATAGAGAAGGCAAATTCCATTGATGACCGTCCTGTCGTCATAGACTTTCGCACTGACGCGTTTGAGAAGGTATATCCCATGGTACCAGCAGGTGCATCTAACGATGACATCATTCTATTCCCCGGCCAAGAGGATTATGCTCTGGGTGTCCAGGAAGCTGGCAGCTCCGATAATGTGGCTGGCAGCAAGGACGAGGCTGGGGCCGGTGGAGCGGGTATGACCGAGGCAGGTGGTAAGGATGAAGCTGGGGCCGGTGGAGCAGGCACAACTGAGGCAGGCGAAGGAAAGGTCGAGAGCAGATGAAAGCGGCAACTGGTATGGAGCACCTACACATAATCTCTGTGCTTGTGGAGAACAAATCAGGCGTACTTGCCAGAGTAGCTGGTCTCTTCTCACGGCGGGGATTCAATATCTACTCACTCGCGGTGGCGCCTACTGACGATAAGAGGTTCAGCAGGATAACTGCAGTCGTTGATCTGGATTCTGCACCGTTGGAGCAGATAATTATGCAGCTGGACAAATTGATTAACGTCGTATCTATAGACGAGTTGGCCCCCTCAGATGCCATAGAGACCGAACTTCTATTAGCTACAGTGAAGTCGGATAATGACATAAGAGGCCAGATTATCCAGCTTGTCGGGGTGTTCGAGGGCAAGATAGTAGATGTGGGTATCGCCAGCTTGACTGTTATGCTTGCCGGTCACCCCAGTAAGCTCGACGACTTTGAGGAGTTAATCAGGCCATACGGAATAGTGGACATACAGAGGACGGGCAGGGTGGCACTATCCAGGCTATAGTTGTGATTAGGCTATAACGATAATGATTAGGCTATAACGATCAATAATACCAAGGAGCGAAAGGAGTAATTAAATGGCTACGTTATACTACGACAAGGATGCCGATACGGCTCTTATAAAAGGAAGCAAGGTGGCGATTCTCGGTTATGGATCCCAGGGGCATGCCCATGCTCTGAACCTGGCTGATTCAGGGGTCGACGTAAGGGTGGGGTTGCGTGAGGGGTCCTCTTCCAAGGCAAAGGCCGAAAAGGCTGGCCTGAAAGTGTTGAACCTGCGCGACGCTTCAGAAGAGGCTGATCTTATTATGATTCTTCTGCCCGATACTGAACAGCCAGAAGCGTATGTACGTGATATAGAGCCAGCGTTGAAAGAGGGAGATGCTCTCTTCTTCGCCCATGGATTCAACATCCATTTTGGACAGATCAAGCCGCCTGCATTCGTGGATGTAGCTATGGTGGCACCGAAGAGTCCCGGCCATCTTGTCCGGAGAACCTTTACCGAGGGGGGTGGAGTACCATCGCTGGTAGCGGTAGCGCAGGACCATTCCGGCAAGGCAAGAGAACTCGCTATCTCTTACGCATACGGTATAGGGGCCACCAGGGCAGGCGTGCTGGATACTACCTTTGCCGAAGAGACTGAGACTGATCTCTTTGGAGAGCAGGCCGTTCTGTGCGGTGGGGTGACCTCACTGATGCAAGCTGGATTCGATACATTAGTGGAGGCGGGATACCAGCCGGAGTCTGCCTATTTTGAGTGCCTGCATGAGATGAAGTTGATAGTGGATCTGATATACGAGGAAGGGATTAGTGGTATGCGCTATTCGGTATCCGATACGGCAGAATACGGAGACATGACCAGGGGGCCGAGGGTCATTGATGAGCACGTACGTGAGACCATGCGTAGCATACTTGATGATATTCGCTCCGGTAAGTTTGCAGAAGAATGGGTTGCTGAGAACAAAGCCGGGCGTCCAAACTTTAGTGAGATGAGGCGTAAAGCTGCCGAGGCACCGATAGAGAAGGTCGGTGCTGAGTTGAGAAAGATGATGCCTTTTATATCGACGGGTCGCAAGAGCGTTAGGGACGTATCTGGCGGCTGACCGTTTGGTGCCTCCTGGGATAGCCAGTAAAATTTTCATTTGCCAGTTTGCATCATGTACTTGTCATGTGCTAAAAATATCATCTACTGAATTAGATTGACCGGTAAAGGAGTGTGATAAATGGCAGCAAGTACCAGCGCTACGGCTGACGCTATAAAGTTGGCTGGAGCAATGATTGGTGGCGGTATGGCCCTGGGGGGAGGTGCGGTTGGAGCATCAATAGGTGATGGGTTGGCCGGAAGCCAGACTATCGCGGGAGTTGCAAGGCAACCTGAGGCACAAGGCAGGTTGTTCACTATTATGTTCTTGACGGTTGGTTTGGTGGAGGCAATGTACTTCATCAATCTTGCCTTTACTGCGCTGTTTGTATTCTCGCTGTACAAGAAGTAAGTAGTTTCATGTTGTCATTACCGATGGTGGCAAGTAACTTTCTGGTGCCAAACGGTACGATAATTGTAGAGGTCAGTGCCTTTATACTGACCCTACTGGTGTTGGCTATATGGGTGATACCATGGGTGGACAAGCAGATCAAGGATCGCCAGGATCTCATCAGGACTTCATTGGATGATGCGAGCAAAGCCAAAAAGGAAGCCGAAGAGATACGGAGGCAGCGTGACCAGATCATAAGCGAGGCCAGAGAGAAGGCAAGGGAATTGGTTGCCCAGGCAAATCGTGTTGCCGATCAGTTGCGCGTTGATGCTGAGCAGAGAGGGCAGGCAGAATTCGATCGCCTTGTAGAGGCGGCAAAGTCTGAGATCGCCAAGGATAGGTCTATGGCGGTGGAAGAGTTGTCTGCCAAGATGGGTGAGTTGGCGATGTCACTCGCCGCGAGAGTGGTTGCTCGGGAGATGGATCCCGAACGCCATCGCGATCTTATTGAAGAGTCAGTTGCTGCGTTCAGGGCATCGGCATCGACCGGAGCAGGAACGCCCTCGACGAGTGTATAGATTGCTTGGATGATCCCCTCTCTAAAAGGATACGTACATGCAGTAGTCGAGTCTGCATTGGCAGATGCAGCGCTCAGCCGGATGGCATCCGATCTGGACTCGTTCAATCAGCTTATCCTGGCCAATCCTGTGCTGTTTGGGGTGATCACCGATTCAGGTATCAGCAGCTTGATACGCAAGAACATACTGTCCGATCTATTGACTTCGCGCATAGATGAATATGCGCTACGCGTGATACGAAGAGCAGTCGTAGAGGGGCATGGGGACGATCTTCCAGCAGCCTTTGGCGAGATGGTGGAGATGGTTCGTTGGATAGACGAAGTATCTTCTAAGGATACGTCTGGTGAACAGGCAACGGGCAGTTCTGGCATTTCTTACAGCCATTTGGAGGTAGTGATGTCCAGAGTGGCCGCAGAGGAGGAAGAGAAGCTCTCCCGTTCTGCTGCACGTAATTACATCGGTGGCTACTGTAGGGCTGTGCTCGACAGGGTAGAGGATGCTGGTACTTTGGCAACTGTCCAGGAAGAGGTACTGGCACTTTCAAGGTTGTTTGATGGAGGTACGCTGCCGAGTTTTACGCTTATTGACAGATCAATTCCATTGATTGCAAGGCGCCGTGCTATGTTTGAGCTACTTGACGGGAAGGTGAACCCTGCTACGGTCAAAATAGTGGTTCATTCGTTGTCATCGAGGCCGAGAGACATGGCGACAACTCTTGCATGGTTGGCAGATCTCGTCTCCGGTATTCGTGGTTGGCGTATAGGAAAGGTACGATCCGCCAAGCCGCTTACCGATGATGAGCTTGGTATGCTTACAGGTATTCTTGGAGATGTTGCCGGATGTCCGGTAGACGTCCAGGTGGACATAGATAGTTCTTTACTGGGTGGAGTTGTCGTGAGCATAGGTGACCTGGTGGTCGACTCCAGTGCGCGTCGTTATCTGGAGGCACTTGGATCTCCGTTGCTGGGTAGAGACCTCGCTCACCAGGCTGTAAGTGCCGGTATGGTGAACCGGGGTGCCGCGTAGACATGACGAACTATCATATGCCCAGTTGTCATAATTATGTGGGTGCTATGGATGCTGTCTGTGAGTGTGCCTGGCATGAAGTGGCGATTACAGACTTAACAACTGCAGACTTAACATGGTAAATGCAACATTGTATGTGGAAATATGCAGATGGAGCTACGAGTAGGACTAGCGTGAAAGGAGATGGACATGGCTGAACTGACTATTGATGCCAAAGAGATTGAAAGCGTATTGAATAAGTACCTTACCGGAGAGGTCGCGACGGCTTCGGTAGAGCAGGTCGGCCGTATTATGGAGGTCGGTGATGGCGTAGCAAGAGTATCCGGTCTACCCGGCGTGGGAGTGAATGAGTTGCTTGAGTTCGAGGACGGTACCCTGGGGATCGCACTAAACTTGGAGGAAGATGTCATTGGGGCAGTTATCCTGGGAAGTGACGAGCATCTCGAAGAGGATCAGATAGTAAGAGCTACCGGAAGAATACTTTCAGTTCCAGTAGGCGACGCTCTGCTTGGAAGGGTGGTAAACGCACTTGGTGAGCCTATTGACGGGAAAGGGCCGATACAGGCTGAAGAACTCAGACGTATGGAGATTCAGGCTCCTGGTGTAGTCAATCGTCAACCCGTATCAGTGCCCCTTCAGACCGGAATAAAGGCTATTGATGCCATGACGCCGATTGGACGTGGTCAGAGAGAGCTTATAATCGGTGATCGGAAAACAGGCAAGACTACAGTGGCTATAGATACAATTATTCACCAGAAAGGGCTGGGCGTAAAATGCATATATGTGGCAGTCGGGCAGAAGGGCTCTTCTGTCGCCAGTACTGTGGCTACCCTTGCGGAGCATGGTGCTCTGGATTATACGGTAGTAGTATCGGCTCCTGCATCGGACCCGGCACCATTCAAGTACCTTGCGCCATACGGTGGGTGCGCTATGGGACAGCACTGGATGGAGAAGGGAGAGGATGCACTGATAGTGTATGACGATCTGTCCAAGCAGGCCGAGGCGTATCGGCAACTGTCTTTGTTGTTACGTAGACCTCCGGGTCGTGAGGCCTATCCTGGCGATGTGTTCTACCTGCACAGCAGGCTGCTTGAGCGTGCAGCCAGACTTTCAGATGCTTTGGGTGGTGGCTCTCTCACTGCACTTCCCATCATAGAGACTAAGGCAGGAGACGTATCTGCCTACATTCCGACCAACGTGATTTCTATCACAGACGGTCAGGTGTATCTGGAAACCGAGCTATTTTACGCTGGCGTAAGGCCTGCTATGAATGTCGGTATATCGGTTTCAAGAGTAGGAGGCAATGCTCAAATAAAGGCCATGAAACAGGTATCCGGAACCCTTAAGATAGACCTTGCCCAATTCAGGGAGTTGGAGTCCTTTGCAACCTTTGGATCCGAACTGGACAAGGTATCCCAGGCGCAACTGGAGCGTGGGTACAGGCTGACCGAGTTGCTAAAGCAGCCTCAGCATTCCCCTATGGCGGTAGAAGAGCAGGTAGTCGTAGTGTATGTGGGCACTGGTGGTTATGTGGATGGACTCCCGATTGACCAGGTACGGAGGTTTGAAAGCGAGTTGCTCAAGTACATGAGAGCAAAGCATGCAGATCTGCTAGCACATATTAGAGAGACGGGTACCCTGCCGGATGGAGACAGGCTGAAAGATGCAATAGAGGACTTTCAGAAGGTCTTTGACGTGGAGGCATCTTAAGGCATGTTCTGCCCAGATAGTAGGGCTGGAGTACCAGTCACCCGGAATGGATTACTGACGTGTGATTCTAAAGTCAGTAGATATTCGCTGATACTTCGAGGAATGGTAGGTTAGTCTTATGCCAGGAGCACAAGAACGTGTATTGCGTCGCCGCATAAAGAGCGTGCAGGCTACCAAGAAGATTACACGAGCTATGGAACTGATTGCTGCGTCCAGGATTATGAGGGCGAGAGCACGTCTTGAAGCCGCGATACCTTACAGCAGTGCTGTAGGCAATGTTCTGAGCGGGGTGATGCATGAAAGCGGCAGTACAGCAACCTCCGGCAGTGCTGTGTTGGTGTGTACGATAGTTGCCGACCGTGGTCTCTGTGGTGGCTACAATATGTCCGTATTGCGAGCTACGACGCATCTATTGGAAGGATTGACAGATTTGTCGAAGCAATACAAGGTGATTGCTGTGGGCAAGAAGGCAGCTTCGTTTTTCAAGTTCAGCGGGCAGGAATTGGCCGCTTCGTTCATGGGCTTTTCTGATAAACCATCTTACGAAGATGCAGTTAATATCGCCGATTCGATTCTTGGTCTGCTGGATGCAGGTGAGATCGCAGAGATTGATCTGGTCTCCACCAGGTTCAAGTCTGCCGGTTCGCAGGTGGTAGAGGTTCGTAAAATATTGCCTGTAGATACCGATTCGAGTAAGGCTTCCGCTCTGGATTCAGAGTCGGATGCCGATTCAGGATCCAGCTTGGATCCAGGGTCGGCCTTGGATGGGAGTATGAAGCATTCGGCACTGGAAAGAGCAAGAAATGGCTACCTGGAGTTGGAACCTGAACCAGCTGAATTGTTACCAATAGTTATTAGACGATATATAGAATCTGAGCTGTTTACGGCTCTTTTAGAGGCGGCAACGAGCGAGCACTCGGCTCGCCAGAGAGCGATGGCTGCAGCCACCGAGAATGCAGATGAACTTATAAAGACTCTTACCAGGGCAGTGAACAGGGCAAGGCAGGATGCAATTACTACAGAGATAATGGAGATAGTTGGAGGTGCTGAGGCGTTGAGACAGGCATCTTTGGAGGATTAGGTAGAATGACCAACACCAGTACCAACAACACCAGTACCAACAGGACATTTGGGCGACACTCCCAAGTATCTTTCTATTTAATTAATGAGATATATCAAGATCTAGGAGATGTCGGCATATACACAGATGAGCCAACAATGGATGAGAGGAGAAGGCAGTGAATGCTGATAATGTAAGTATGAATGGGACCAGGCCGGATGGCAGGATAGTGGCTATAGCCGGACCTGTAATAGATGTCGAGTTTCCACCTCACGCACTGCCCGAGATACAACATGCAGTCGAAGTCGATCTTACCCTTGACGGGAATTTGGTGACTATTACAGCTGAAGTAGCTCAACAGATAGGCGATGGTAGGGTACGCTGTATCTGTTTGAAGCCTACAGACGGGCTTCAGCGTGGTGCCGCTGTCCGCAATCTTGGGCATGGACTTACAGTACCGGTGGGAGATGCGGTACTTGGGCACGTATTCAATGTACTTGGCCAGCCGCTGGATACGGATGATGTGAGTGGGATTGAGGATTACTGGGAGATACATAGGCCAGCGCCTAATTTTGATGAGTTGGAGCCGCGTTCTCAGGTATTCGAGACAGGCATCAAGGTCATAGATTTACTCGAACCGTATGTACAGGGGGGAAAGATCGGATTGTTTGGTGGCGCGGGGGTTGGGAAGACCGTTCTGATCATGGAAATGATAAACAGGGTAGCTACACAACACGGTGGTGTCTCAGTCTTTGCCGGCGTAGGCGAGAGGACAAGAGAGGGCAATGATCTATGGCTGGAGATGCAGGAGTCGGGGGTCATCTCGAAGGCTGCGCTTGTCTATGGGCAGATGGACGAGCCGCCCGGTGTACGCTTCAGGGTCGGTCTGGCTGCACTGACCATGGCGGAATATTTTCGAGATGTAAAAAATCAGGATGTGCTCCTCTTTGTCGACAACATATTCCGTTTCGTCCAGGCAGGTTCCGAGGTGTCTACGCTTCTTTCCAGAATGCCAGCGGCAGTAGGCTATCAGCCTACCCTTGCGGATGAGATGGGAGAGCTGCAGGAGAGGATCACCTCTACCAAAGGCAGGTCTATTACCTCTCTGCAGGCGGTATATGTTCCTGCTGACGACTATACTGACCCGGCACCATTCACGACCTTTACCCACCTTGATGCGACCACTGAGTTGTCTCGCCAGATAGCTGCCTTGGGTATATATCCAGCTGTCGATCCACTGGCCTCTACTTCAAATATCTTGGCACCAGAGATCGTGGGTGAGAGGCACTATGATGTAGCGCGTAGAGTGCAAGAGGTACTCCAACGGTACATGGAGTTGCAGGATATTATTGCCATACTTGGCCTTGACGAACTATCGGAAGACGATAGGGTGGTGGTATCCAGGGCACGTAAGATACAGAGGTTTCTGTCGCAGCCCTTCTTCGTGGGAGAGGTATTTACAGGCATACCAGGTATATATGTTCCGGTGGAGGAGACGGTGGAGTCGTTTGAGGCTATTGTCAACGGCGAACTGGATGATGTACCGGAACAGGCATTTTTAAATGTCGGGGGAGTGGAATCAGTGTTGTCCAAAGCGCGCGAATTAGAGAAGCAGGCGAGCTGAGCGTGATAGGGAGGCTGGTTCTGCCGGATCGTATTGTTTATGAGGGTGAAGTGACCGGGGTGGTGGTGAGGACCCTTGATGGCGATGCGACCTTTCTCGCTGGACACACCCCTTTTATAGCTGCATTGGTACCTGGCAGCGCAGTCAGGTTTGATGGCGGTGACGAAGCGATAAGTGCAGTACTTGGTAACGGCGGATTCGTCGAAGTGGATGGTGAGGTAGTCACTGTTTCCGCTCCTGTTGCTGAGACAGATTAAAGTCCTCTACGTAGTCTGGCTTACCATCACTCATAATCTATCGTTGAGAGATATTAGTTAGTTTGTCAAAGTTATTTGCTTTTCTGACCACTTCACATTCCAACCTGCCGTTGGAGCCGATTAAAGTTATTTGTGTGTTCCTCCGATAGAATGGGGCAATGGTATATGATTTCAGCCAGGCAATTGAGCTTGCCAGAGTAGGCGACAATGAGGGGATAGCGTGGCTGTACGACGCGTATCATCATATTTTACTCCGGTACCTGAAGTGGCAGGATCCCCGGGAGGCCGATGATATTGCAAGTGAGGTGTGGCTTGCGGTTGCTCAAAATATAAAACGATTCAAGGGTGATCAACAACATTTCAAGGCATGGCTCTTTACTATAGCCCGTCGGCGTGTAATTGACATGCAGCGCAAACGGGCACGTAGCAAGGTGTCATTCGTAGTTCCTGAGACACTGTATGTGTATAGTTCGGAGAGTGACACAGCTCAGGCAGCTCTCGAATCCATCTCTGCACAAGAGGCGGTAAGTCAGCTGGTAGCTGGGTTGCCCAGGGATCAGGCAGAGGTAATCGTCTTGCGAGTGCTGGGTGGACTGCGTGTCAATGATGTTGCGGAGATCATCGGCAAACGACCCGGCGCGATCAGGGTACTGCAGCATCGAGCCCTGCAACAGATGTCAGGGAGTATCAGTGGTCACCACGGACATGCCGGAGAACAGCTTGGTAGTGCTGGTGGGAGTGGTGGGACAAACAGGAATGGAGAAAAACTTTGATATACCTTGTAACGTTTTTTGCCTCTCGGGCGATTGGAATAGTGTGATGTTTGGGAAATCGCTTGACGACAGCACCATAGACCGGTTGCTTAATGGCCTTATGCACCCTGAGGACGCACCCCCTGGCCTTGCCAGGACGGCCAGTCTTGCAAGAGCCGCAAAGGCACCTGCGCAAGCTGCTGAAATGGTAGGGCGTGAGCATGCCATATCCGCTGTGTCTGCAGCCGTTCAAGCGATTCCCGGCATCCATACAGGTAAAGAAATTGCCCGGCTCGGGAGAAAGACAATAGGGAGAAAAACTATGATAGGAAAATTATCAGCTAAATTACTTAGTGCAAAGGTGGCATCTGGAATAGTTGCTGCTGCTGTGGTAGGTGGAGGTGCCGCTGCGGCTACAGGGTCGCTACCGGCATCCGTACAGGCACCGATTTCCAGCGCTCTGTCGCATGTAGGTATATCGGTTCCGAATCCAAATACCACATCAGGAAAACCCAGTTCGCCAACGACGACTACACATACGAGCACTACGACCAGTACCACTACGTTGCACAACTCAAAAGCGGTTGGGCCAAATGTCAACAAAGCCGCAGCTTACGGCCTATGCCATGCTTATGCAGCAACTAAAGGTAACACGAGTGCTAATGATATTGCATTCAGAAACCTTTTGGAAGCTGCCGGGAAAGCGGGAGAGAGCGTAACAGCGTTCTGTGCTTCGGTGACACCCGGTCAGGGTAGCAAGCCCTCTGGCGTGGGACAGCCCTCAGGTACAGGCAAGCCCTCTGGCGTGGGACAGCCCTCAGGTACAGGCAAGCCCTCTGGCGTGGGACAGCCCTCAGGTACAGGAAGCTCATCGTCCGGCAGCAGTAGCCACCCATCTGGGTCAGGAGGTTCCTACGGCACAGGACAGCCCTCAGGTACAGGAAGCTCATCGTCCGGCAGCAGTAGCCACCCATCTGGGTCAGGAGGTTCCTACGGCACAGGACAGCCCTCAGGTACAGGAAGCTCATCGTCCGGCAGCAGTAGCCACCCATCTGGGATAAGCAGTGTTGGAGGTGCGCCAATCCGATAACTCAATAAATCTCCTTGCTACCAAAACCAGACAACTCCCATGCCTGCCCTGCGTGGGAGTTGTTTTTTGTATGCATGGGAATACTTGACAGAAAAGAGATTAGAGATATCTCAGTCGAAGAGTTATCTTTGGTCGGAGTGGATCGGTACCGGTTGGCTGACAAAAATAGAGATATCTCAGTCGAAGGGTATTTCAGAGAATGAATTTAGTTTTGCCAGCCGGTGCCTTGAATGCAAGAATCGTACAGTTCCAGACCTAGAACGCATAACGATAGATTGTGTGGTGGCGCCAAAATCATAGTAACGTACGCCCTGTAAGAATTCACCATCGGTAATACCTGTGGCTGCAAAGAAGCAGTTGTCACTTTTTACTAGTTCATCGGTTGTAAGGACCTCATCTAGATGGTATCCTGCATCTATGGCAAGTTGGCGCTCTCTTTCGTCACGTGGCCATAGCTTACCCTGCATCTCACCTCCCAGGCACTTGAGTGCAACAGCAGATATTACTCCTTCCGGGGTACCACCTATACCGAGAAGAATATCTACTCCGGATTCAGGCCATGCAGCAGATATCGAAGCTGCAACATCTCCATCAGTGATTAGTTTTATTCGTGCACCAGTCGAACGGACTTCGTCAATGAGGTCGATATGCCTGTCCCTTTCAAGTATTACAGCGGTTACGTCTCTTGCTGATTTTCCAAGCGCCTTGGCAACTGACTTTATATTTTCGGTTGGAGTGGCATTTATGTCTATAGAGTTGGCGGCTTGAGGACCTACAGCGATCTTCTCCATATATACGCATGGACCGGGATCAAACAGAGTTCCCCGTTCAGAGACGGCAATGACTGACAATGCCCCACCGCGGCCCAGTGCAGTTAACGTAGTGCCATCAATGGGATCTACTGCAATATCTGTCATAGGTGGTGTACCATCTCCGATTCTTTCGCCATTGTAAAGCATTGGAGCATTGTCTTTCTCGCCTTCTCCTATGACTACGATGCCGTCCATAGAGACGTTTTGCAGGACCACGCGCATTGCATTTACTGCTGCACCATCTGCTCCCTCCTTGTCACCTCGCCCCATCCACCTTCCGGATGCCATGGCTGCCGCTTCCGTGACTCTTGCTAGCTCCATAGCCAGATTACGATCTGGAGCCTGGGTACTTCCTGTCATACTAAACTACCTTACACCAAAATACCGAAGGTTGCATAAATTGGGACTGGTGGCCTATCCGCTGAGCCTCTTACAGGACAGACCACTGGTCTTTTAGAGTTACGTCTACAGATAGTTCGTCTGCGACATCGGTCAATATCTGGGCTATGTTGCCGGCAGCTTTCAGATCATCTTCTACTTTGGGCAATAAGTCGATAAGGGGTCGAGGTGCGAGTATATGTATGGATGCAACTTCGGCGCGCATGGAAACTTTGTTGTTCGACTTGTGGCGTCTGACCATAGTGAGGAGATCAGATGCTGTCTTAAACAATTTCGGATCTGCATTTTTACATAGTGCAGGAAAACTGGATGTCTCTGGCCAGGGAGATATATGTATGGAGCCGTCATGCCACCATGACCATGCTTCTTCTGCTGCAAATGGCAGGAAGGGCGCAAATAGCCGGAGGATTGATGATAGGGCTATACCCAGTGCCGAGAGTGCACTCAGTGTCTCTTCGTTATTACCATCACCGTAGGATCTTATTTTGACCAGTTCCAGATAGTCATCACAAAAATCCCAGAAAAAACTCTCCGTTATTTCCAATGCCTTGGCGTAGTCGAACTCTTCAAGTGACCTTGTTGCAGCGTCGATACATTCTGCGAGATATGCCAGCATTGAGATGTCCATAGGTGTAGTGACCAATGTCTCCAGGCTGGCAAGTTCACGGCTATCCAGTGAGTTGGCTATCCTGTCGAGCACGAATTTGGAGGCGTTGAGTAGCTTGATTGCAAGCCTGCGCCCGACCTTCATCTGGTTCTCATCTACTGCAGTATCTACTCCCGGCCTGCCGCTGGCTGACCAGTAACGTAGCGCATCAGGTCCATACGATTCAAGTAATGGTAATGGTGTGACTACATTACCCTTGGTCTTCGACATTTTCTTTCGATCGGGATCGAGTACCCACCCTGATATTGCAATGTGTTTCCACGGAAGCCGGCCAAAGGACAGTTCAGATCGCACCATTGTCGAGAAGAGCCATGTACGTATTATCTCGTGACTCTGAGGGCGCAAGTCCATCGGAAATACCTTGCTGAAAAGGTCTGGCTCCACAGAGTAACCACCGGCAATTTGTGGTGTCAATGAGGAGGTTGCCCAGGTATCCATTACGTCAGGGTCTGCTATGAACCCCCCGGGCTTTCCCCGTTGGCCTTTCTTGAATCCGGGAGGCACTTGGTATGATGGATCAGCAGGGAGATGCTCAGGAGTGAATATCTCACTGTAATTCGTACTACCGTCATCTGACACTCCATACCATACTGGAAACGGTACTCCAAAGTAACGCTGCCTGGATATATTCCAGTCGGAGTTCAAGCCTTCTATCCACGCTTCAAGGCGATGCACCATATGAGGCGGATGCCATGACAGCTCATGTGCCAGTTGCATGAGTCTTTCCTTTAGGCGTAGGACATGTATGTACCATTGACGTGATGAGACTATCTCTAAGGGGTGGTCTCCCTTTTCGTAATACTTCACTGCATGTGTGATCGGCAGAGGGTCCCCCAGGAGGGAACCTTCTTGAGCCAGATACTCTACTATCTTCTTTCTGGCCTTTGCAACCGGCAACCCTGCCAGCTCCTTGTAGTAGCGTGTAGCTACCTCTGGATCGTTGCATTCCCAACCAGGCTGGCCCCATTTTACTTCGGTCAACCTTCCATTACGAGTCATTATATCTCGTAGTGGGAGGGATAGCTCCCTCCACCATATTACGTCTGTGAGGTCCCCAAAGGTACACACCATTGCTATGCCGGTACCCTTTTCAGTGTCCGCGAGGGGATGTGGGTGTATGGGAACTCGTACGCCAAACAACGGCGTAACAGCAAACGTGCCAAACAGATGCCTGTAGCGGTCATCATCTGGATGAGCGACAAGAGCCACGCACGCGGGAAGCAACTCAGGGCGTGTGGTATCTATCTCTATCCGGCTACCGTTGGGTGCAGTAAAGCCAATCCTGTGATATGCTCCCATGACCGTTCTGTCCTCCAGCTCGGCCTGCGATACTGCCGTCTGGTAGTCGACATCCCATAGAGTGGGCGATTCTGTTGAGTATACATGACCATTTTTAAGGAGTTCCAGAAAACCAAGCTGCGATATATGGCGAGCACGGTCATCAATCGTCGCATAGGTGCGTGACCAGTCTACCGACAGCCCCAGATGTTTCCACAACCTCTCAAAAGCCTGCTCATCCTGGGATGCCAGTTGGTTACACAGGTCAATGAAGTTTCTGCGTGATATGGATTTCGTTTGAGCGTATGGTGTGCTTGGAGGTACGAAGTCGGGATCGGGCATAAGAGACGGATCGCAGGTTACTCCATAATAGGATTGTACCCTTCTCTCGGTAGGCAGACCGTTATCGTCCCATCCCATAGGGTAGAATACTTTGTAGCCACTCATGCGTTTGTATCTGGCAATTGTATCGGTATGTGTGTACGAGAAGATATGACCCAAATGAAGAGAACCGGATACTGTCGGCGGGGGAGTGTCTATGGAAAATACGTCTGATCTCTCGCAGCGTTCATCAAACTGATAGACTCCCACTTCGTCCCATCGCCCAGGCCACTTTTCAGCCAATCCGTCGATAGAAGGACGTTCAGGAACCTTTGGCTTTTTAGGAAGTTCGAGTACGCGTGATTTTGGCATATTTATAGGATACTCCATAGGAGCGGCCCTCGTGGTCTATCCGGTTCATTCTGGATAAACCTGCATGTTGGTCGTATTCGTGTTATCTTGGCATGGTGATTAATCTTTATGATTCTGCAACCGGAAAGCAGGAGAATATAGTTCCGCGTAGGCTTGGAGAGATTTCCATGTATGTGTGCGGCCCGACAGTATATGATGTACCTCATTTGGGACATGGGCGTTTTGCGCTTGTATTTGACATCCTCCGTAGGTATATGGAGTTTCTTGGAGATAGAGTACGCTATGTATCAAATATCACCGATATAGATGACAAGATAATTACGAGAGCGCAGCAAGAGGGCAGGTCATATGCGGAAGTAGCCAGAGAATTCGAGGATGTATGGTGGTCGGCCATGGACAGCCTGGGGGTGGCGAGGCCTGACGATATACCGCACGCCACCGAATACGTCTCATTGATGGTAGATGCTATTGGGGAGATGGTGGACAAGGGATACGCTTACGAGATTAGTGACGGTATTTATTTTTCTACCGACAGTATAAGTGAATATGGTCTACTGGCTCATCAAAGGCTTGACAAGCTGAGAGCGGGAGCACGAGTCGAGGAAAACGATGAGAAACGATCCCAGCTGGATTTCGCTTTGTGGAAGAGAGCAAAGGTAGGTGAGCCCTCCTGGCCGTCCCCTTGGGGAGAAGGGAGACCTGGATGGCATACGGAGTGTGTGGTGATGTCCCTGGGTATTTTGGGGGAGGGATTTGATATTCACGGGGGAGGCGCAGACTTGGCCTTTCCGCATCATGAGAATGAGCGAGCGCAATCGATCGCGCTGGGAAAAAGCTTTGCCCGTCATTGGGTACATAATGGCTGGGTGACCGTTGGGGGAGAGAAGATGGCAAAGTCATTGGGAAATTATACCTCATTGAGTGATTTTCTTTCCAGGTCGGACCCTCGTGCTTACAGGCTACTTGTCTTGCGATCTCATTATCGATCCCCTATGGAGGTCACTCCACGAACTGTATCCGATGCAGAGGAATCTATTACCAGGCTGGACTTGTTGATGAGAAGGTACAGGGTGACATCGGACGTTGCAACGTTCCCTGATCCAGCGACAACCTTTATTACGATGGAAGACGCTTTGCAAATGGGTGCGAGCAGAGACGGGTTGGACGAGTTCTGCCAGCATATGGATGACGATCTGGATACGCCTGGAGCACTTGCCGGTGTGTTCGAACTTGCCAGAAAGGCCAATAGCGCCTTTGATGCAGGTGCAACCGAGGATGCCGAGCGATTGGCTGTAACCGTTCAGGTATTGTGCAATGCTCTTGGCTTTACATTTGACGCTACAGATGGAAAGGAATTTGACGAAGAGACTCGTAAGCTGGTGCAGGAGAGAGATGCGGCACGTGCTGCACGTGACTGGCAACGAGCGGATGTCTTAAGGGATGAGCTTATGAGAAGGGGATGGATAGTCGAGGATACTCCCAACGGGACAATGCTTAGAGGTAGATGATGCCCTTGGCTACAGCGATGGCTGCTAATGCGGCGACACGGGACAGCAAATGATCATGGGTTCCATCCGACCAGATGGCTGCTATATATCTCCAAGTCCTGTAGGAAACTGCAGGTCATCTGATTTATTGGTATCGATGGATTGCTGCTCCTGTCTTGTATCGTACCTAGCCGGTGAGTCTGTTACCAGGATAAACCCGCCGAGAGGATCTACCGTCTCTCTGAGGGCATTGGTTACTTCACGATCTGGCTCGGATGAGTTTACCGAACCGAGAGGAACAGAGCCGGCAGATTGAGCAGGCGTAGCAGATTGAGCAGGCGTAGCAAGGGTAGATGCAGGGCCGGTAGGGGCGGGATTGGCAGTGGTACTCTCTGTGGAGGTGCCGGGTGTCGATGCCGATGAAGGTGCCGATGGAGGTGCAGATGACGGCGGCGTTCCAGTTGAAGGGGTAGGTATCGATCTCAAGGATGGTTCTGAGGGAGGTGCTGTTACGGTAGAGGGGGTAGAGGGCATTGTCGGCGCAGTATTGGCTCCTATGGTGCTACTACCGGAAGCATCGCTGATATCGTTGCTTGTACTGTCATTGATATCGTCATTCGGGGAAGCTCCCTTCGGCATTGCGCCATGGTCAGTGTCCTGCTTCACCGTGATAAGCTGTGCCTCTAGTAGCTGGCTCAGTGTCTTCAGGGTGTCTACCTG
Source organism: Actinomycetota bacterium (assembly GCA_023379725.1). GTDB lineage: Bacteria > Actinomycetota > Acidimicrobiia > Acidimicrobiales > JAMCPL01 > JAMCPL01. The sequence goes on along the minus strand of JAMCPC010000082.1, from coordinate 103 downwards.
TGATGCATCTGCGTTAGAGACTATTTCACGGACTCGTTGACCGGCTTTCGATCCTATTTTGGTAAGGACTTTCCATTGTGATGATGACATCTGTACAGAGTCG
>JAMCPC010000081.1 GCA_023379725.1 Actinomycetota bacterium | reverse complement strand
TACCGTGCCCACTCGTCTGATGCCTGTCCAGTAAGAGGCTCAGCGGAATAGTTATTAGTTGGACTGGCCATCTAGTGGCCTGTCTCGTAAATAACCATGGGTTCCCGCCAGCCAGATTACGCCCCTGACTTGCCGGATAACGTCACGCTATTTACGAGACAGACCACTAGCAACTATTTGCGCTCTACGGGAACCTCTTCATAGGTTTCGATAATATCACCGGGCTTCAAATCCTGATAGCCCAATAGCCCGATACCACACTCAAAGCCGGACTGAACAGACCTAGCATCTTCCTTGAACCGTTTCAACGAAGATATGGATCCGTTCCATATCACTACCCCCTCACGCAGAAAACGTACCTTGGAGCCTCGAGTTATAACGCCATCTCGCACAAAACAGCCTGCAACAGCTCCAACCCTTGGAACACGAAAGACTTCACGTACTTCAGCCTCACCGGTTACGTTCTCTTCCACCTCCGGCGCAAGCATGCCCACAACAGCAGACTCGACATCTTCAATGAGTTTGTAGATCACTTCGTAAGTACGGATATCGACATCACGAGATTCTGCTAACTCTCTGGAGCGCCTGTCAGGTCTGACATTAAATCCTATAATAGTGGCATTGGATGCGATTGCCAGTTGCACATCACTCTCGGCTATACCACCTACCCCCTTATGCAGGAAGTTTATAGCTACCTCCTCCCTCTCCAACTTCTCCAGACTGTCAAGCACTGCTTGAAGAGTACCCTGACCATCAGCTTTCACGATGAGGTTTAACGTTGCACGCATACCGCTCTGGATTTGCTCGAAGATATCCTCCAGTTTCACCCCCGTCGATACTGATGTCGCCATACGCCCTGTAACTCGCTCACGACGTTCTATCGCCTCCCCCATAGATTTTGCGGATGCTATATCTTGAGTGACAAACATAGTATCGCCCGCGGACGGTGGGCGCGAAAAGCCGAGTACCTGAACCGGTGTAGATGGTCCTGCACTCTTGCGGGACTTACCCAAGAAGTCTACTAAGGCTTTTACCTTTCCCCAAGCTGCTCCGGCAACTACGCTGTCACCGACTTTAAGCGTACCGCGCTGTACAATAACTGTAGCGACCGGTCCTTTCCCGGGATCCAGGTTGGCTTCCAGGATCACCGCCACCGCCCTTCCCTTGGACGTACTCTTCAAATCCTCCAATTCGGCAACGATAGCAATATGATCAAGTAAATCATTGATACCGGTACCATCTAGTGCAGAAATCTCACAGACCACCGTATCTCCACCCCAGGCCTCAGGAAGGATACCGTGCTCCGCCAGCTGCTGCATGGTACGGTTCACATCTGCCTCGGGTCTGTCTATTTTGTTTATTGCGACTATGATCGGTACTCCCGCACTGCGTGCATGGTCTATCGCCTCCACAGTCTGCTGCATCACCCCATCATCTGCCGCGACCACCAAAACAACTATATCGGTTACCTGAGCTCCCCGAGCACGCATGGCAGTAAATGCCTCGTGACCTGGCGTATCTATAAACGTGATGAGGTGATTGCCTACCGCAACTTGATATGCGCCGACATGCTGGGTAATTCCACCTGATTCACCAGCTGCAACATTTGACGACCTTATCCTATCGAGCAGCAGTGTCTTACCATGATCTACGTGTCCCATCACTGTAACGACTGGACCTCGTGGTTCAAGGTCTTCCTCGGGAATCTCTTCATCTGTCCCGATATAACGAGCCATGAGAATCGTCTCTTCCTCTTGGCCTGGATCGACGAGCTTGACCTGAGCCCCCAGTTCCATGGCGTACAGCTCAATCATCTCATCGGTCAATGGCTGTGTAGCAGTAACCATCTCACCCTGGAAAAGCATGAACCGGACCACATCTCCTGCAGAGCGATTTAGCTTCGGACCCAGTTCCTGCGGAGTGCATCCACGCTCCACAATGATCTCACCCTCTGGAACTGGAGCATTGGATACTTTATATTCGGTAAGTTGGGTTGGCTCCAGCTCCTCTACATTGCGCCTTCTTCGCTTAGAACGCTTGGCCTGACCTCGTCCAGTACCCCTCTGTCCCGGCCTGGATGGTGGAAATGTCGTTGAAGTTGGCACATTCACCATGCCGGTCGACCTTTCACCGATCGACCTTTCACCTATTGGCCGTCCACCGGTCGCTGTACTGGTTCCGTCAGGACGCTCGTATGATCTTTGCGTATATGATGGACGAGATGTCCTGTCCGTTCTGGCCCCAGAACGCTGCTCGACAGTACCAAGTGGTCCGGAACTGTCGCCTCTCCTTGTAAATGGTGTCCTTGCAGATTGAGAATTACCTCTGCCAGGTGGAGGGGGTATCGGCTTGCCCGAGGCACTGAGCGGCGGTCTTGGTGGAGGGGGTATCGGCTTGCCCGAGGCACTGAGCGGCGGTCTTGGTGGAGGGGGTACCGGCTTGCCCGAGGCACTGAGCGTCCTTCCGGTAGCTGTGGGAGTACGAGATGTCTGTACCCTGTCATCACTTCCTGCAACCTCTTTGGTACCAGGTAATCCTGCAGATGAAGCAGTCTCTGTCGTTCTGGCTGTCTTTGCGATACCTACACCTGTACTTGTTGCAGCTGGCTCTTTGACGGAAGATTTTGCAGCTGGCTCTTTGGTGGCTGTTGTCTCGGCAGCGGCAACTTGAGTCTCTGCGGCCTCAGTAGAGACTTCAGCGGGAGTTTTTGATGCAGGCTCCTGCTCTGCTGATACTTTAGCGACTTTCGTCTCTGCACCCTTGGTCGTCTCTTTCTTGGCAGTAGCAGTTGTAGAGGTGCCTGCCTTGCCAGTAGCTCGCTTGGCAACTTGCTTGGCAACCTGTATGATATCGGCAGCTTCCTCGGTAGATCCTTCAATACCGGATTCCTCCGTTGCGATACCAGCCTTAGCTGATGATTTTCTAGCAGCCGTCTTAGCTGTAGCTGGCTCCTCCCTGGCCACGGGCTCCTTTTTAGCCGTGGTTGCCTTTTTGGCCGTAGCTTCCTTGACGGCAGACTCCTGCTTGTCAGAGGCTGGCTCCTTGACTGCGGTTCCCTTCTTGACAGGGGCATTGGGCATTTCGGCTGTTGACTTACCGGTACCCTTCTTGACAGCTACAGCCTCCTTGACCACGGGCTCCTTTTTGGTAGAGCCCTGCTTGGTATCCTTCGGTACACTGGTTTTTGTCGCCTTGGCCACAGGTGCCTTCGTTGTAGACGTAGATACCTTTTCTGTTGGCTGGGCATCACGTCTTAATCCCTGTGAATCAGCCTTACGACGCGCTCTATCTGCCTGAGCTTCCTCCATCGATGAAGAATGGCTCTTTACGCCAATGCCCAGAGACAGACACAGATCCAGCGTCTCCTTATTGGTCAATCCAAGCTCTCTGGCTAACTCATAAACTCTAACCTTACCGGCCACCGGCACTCCTGTCGCTAATTACGTTCGTTCTCCGGCTGTTTATTGGTGTCTTCATCCGGCTGTTTATTGGTGTCTTCATTGGTGTCTTTATCCGATAAATTGCTCTCTACGGCAAGATCCCACTCCTCTGCTGAAAGCGTCTCCCCACCTTCAGCAGGACGCCACACCATCTCACCGGATTCGTTCTCCACCCATTCTCCCTCGGCCCATTCTCCGCTTTCCTGGGGTTGCTGGAGAGCATCATCTTCGCTCCTTATGTCTACGCGCCATCCAGTAAGTCTGGCTGCCAGTCTGGCATTTTGCCCCTCTCTGCCAATGGCTAACGACAACTGATAGTCGTTTACGAATACTACAGCAGATCTCTCCTCATCATTCAGCACTATCTCGCGAATGTGAGCAGGCTGCAAGGCTGCTTCTATAAATTTGCCGGGGTCATCCGAATAAGGAACTACGTCTATACGTTCACCGTGCAGTTCATTGATTATCATCCTTACGCGTGACCCCCTTGTCCCGACACAGGCTCCTACAGCATCCACATTTGGATCGTTAGACGATACAGCTACCTTAGTCCTATGACCGGGCTCTCTAGCCATTGCCCTGATCTCGACCACTCCGGAGAGAATCTCCGGCACCTCCAACTCGAATAATCTCTTGACCAATCCTGGATGCGAGCGACTCACGACTATCTGGGGTCCTTTGGTGGTCTTTCTTACTTCTACTATGTATGCCTTTACTCTGGAACCATGTTCGTAACGTTCGAATGGTGCCTGCTCCGCGGGAGGAAGCAGAGCTTCCACCTTTCCCAGGTCAAGAAGTGTAAGCCTGCTGTCACTCTGCTGAACTATACCGGTTACGATGTCACCTTCGCGTCCGGCATACTCATCATATTTCTGCTCGCGCTCTACTTCCCTAATTCTCTGAGCTATCACCTGCTTAGCTGTCTGAGCTGCAATTCTACCGAAATCTTCAGGAGTGTCGTCCCATTCCCTGACGACATTCCCTTCATCGTCAAGATCCTGGCCATACACCCTAATCTCCCCCGTTTCAGAGTCAATAGTGACTACAGCCTCCTCTGCCGCTCCCGGTCTCCTCTTGTAAGCTGCTACAAGTGCATTTGCCAATGCCTCCATGAGAGTATCGACAGCAATACCCTTCTCTCGGGCGAGTTGCGCCAGAGCGTCCATAAACTCAAGATTATTTCTCACCGGACATCCTCCTTTTCCCTCCACTCAAGTACTGTACGAACAACCACATCGTCATCGAGCGTAACCCGTATTATATGGACATCCTCTACGCTACCACCATGCTTTGAATTTCTTGTCTTTTTGGGAGATGGATCGACCTGCTCGACGACAATATCATTCCCCTCGACGGATAGCAATCGACCGTAAATTGTGAAATCATCCTTCTTCTCTACGCCAGCATCTCTGCCGGTAGGACTGCTGGTAGGATGGCTACGAAATTGCACACTCACCAACAGGCCAATTACGCATTCAGCCTGCAATGGATTGGATATTCTTCGCTCTGCACCGGGACTGGATACTTCCAATACGTACGACTTATCATTCGAGGTATCGCTGGTATCCAAAAAGGCAGACAGGAGACGAGATGCCTCTTCAAGGCGGTCAAGATCGACTCCACCCCTCTTGTCCAGTACAACACGGAGCACACCGGGCTTTCGATCCACCGAATAAAGTGTGACTCCCAGCGGCCTCACCACTTGTGCCATTTCCATCTCTAAACGTCCTTCCATACAACTCATCACCTCCTTTACTAAACTAATCATGCAGGCTAACCAATAATTCACTAGTTGTCAGCAGTTGCCGACATGCCTCAGGACTGAATAATGGCAGCCCATCCAATTCACAGCCATCCGCGCATGCTTCTGGTATAGCCATAAAATAAGCGTGGGCTTGAACCCACGCTTTCGACACACTATATTCAGCCGAGCACGCCCGCACGTTTGCTACTATAATAGCACATAATCTAGGCTGGGGTGCTAATTGCCCAACGGTTCATCTCACTATTTAGAGGCTCAGCGGATAAACATCTCGGGCTTGCCGCCCCCCAGACTTCGCATGACAATCGGTAGCCATGACCTGTGGCGTAAGCCGGTCATGGTTTGTCGTCGTCGGGCAGGCACTCCAGCCTGCATCTCCTTCTCCGCCTTGCCCTGCTCGCCCGGATGAACGGCTCCCTGATCCAACCTGCCTATCCGCTGAGCCTTTAGAGGCTCAGCGAATAAACATCTCGGGCTTGCCGCCCCCCAGACTTCGCATGACTGCGTTGTCGTCGTCGGGCAGGCACTCCAGCCTGCATCTCCTTCTCCGCCTTGCCCTGCTCGCCCGGATGAACGGCTCCCTGATCCAACCTGCCTATCCGCTGAGCCTCTTGAGACAGATCACTGCGGCACCGAATCATCGGAAATCCTCGCAGGTACGAACCGTGGGCTTTACTCCTTGTTGTTTAGAGATTGTGACCAAATGCCCTAGAAACGCCAGCGATCCAAGAGTAAGGTTTTTCTGGTGACCCTGGCAAGTAATTCGTCATGTACGCAGAATCATCCTCTGAGAGATTCCCCCAGTGATTCAGCGGATTATCCCAGCTTCAATCTTGCAATAGACAATAACGAGGGAACGCTGGAGGTACTCGAACACGACGAGTGTCTACAACTCTTGAAAAGCAGTGTCGTGGGCAGGGTAGGTGTCACAATCAATGCACTCCCGGTCATACTCCCTGTAAACTACATATATATTGACAGTCGCATTCTTTTCCGCACCGATCCGGGAACCAAGCTTGATGCTGCTCTCATGCATTGTGTGGTGGCATTCGAGGTAGATGGCATAGATGACGAGAGGGAGGAAGGTTGGAGTGTACTCGCCATAGGACATGCTGAAGTAGTCGAGGATGCCTCCCTGGAACGGAAGGCAATAGGTGGAGGCTTACGGCCGTGGGCAGGAGGAATGAGAGTTCATACCATATCTATAGCACCGAAACTGCTAAGCGGTAGAAAGATCATCCATTAGGTCATCCGGTAAAAACTCTCCTTACCTACTCGCTCCGTAATCTATTGATTAATGTCGACCCCGACGAATAGGGCAACGGGGAGTACTCTCCTGCACTTACTCGTTCCGCAAGCTCTTGGTTTCAGCTATGAGGAAACTATCAGTAGCTTCTCCGATCCAAGTTCGCTCAAAGTGACCATCTACCGCGGCAACGCCACCACCAAAAATCGTATTAAGCTATCGTTGTGAGCATCGAAAAAAACATGACACCCGGAGAAGAGAGCCTAGATGAAGAGGATATATCGACGGATGGACAAGGCACCTTGGACGACCAGGACATACTATATGGAAAAAATGTATATGGAAAAAATGTCGACTTTGAGGAAGAGAAAAACATCTTAGACGAAAATGATGTCGAATTCAAAGATGATACACCAGACGAGGAGAAGTACATCCCAAACGACTTCAAGTCAGGTAACCGGTCGGCTCCAGTACCTAAGGGTGGTGGTAGCGCCAGCACCAGGAAGGCAGGCAACGCCGTAAAAGAAGCAGTCAACCGCCTCGATAATAGAGAGCGCAGGTACGGTTTCATAGCGTCGATAGTCGCCGCCATACTCTGGTTGCTACTCACCGTGCCACTTCTAATCCATCCTGCCAAGCCTCACAAGGGACAGTTGGGTACCGACGGGATAGCTATATATCTGGTAGTTGGACTCCTCTTGGCTGGTATAATATTTTTTGCCTCATGGATAAAGCGCAGGGCACTACTGGGTTTTGCAGTATTGTTTACCGGATTCTCGTTCGGTGGCGACCTTCTATTCGCCATCCCGTTTTACGCTCTGGGAGCATGGCTGATCTGGCGGGCAATGAAGGTACAGCGCGAGTTGCAGGCAGCTATGCAGGCTGCAGGAGCCACTAGTAGCCGGCCGGTCAGAACCAGAGGTCCTCTCTTCTCCCGCATGACTAGACGCGGGGAAGGTCGGCAGGCAAAGGCACCCGTAGTTCGTGCGGCCCCGACAGCTTCAAAGCGCTATACCCCACCCCGATCCGCCACAAAATCTTCAAAGCGCCACGGTAAATAAGTCGTGTTTGTCCTTGGAGCTACCGACTCCTAACCATTCCGGCTATCTGGACACCGCATGCCGGCCGATACCCGTGGATTCATTATTTCGTTTGAAGTGCCAGGCTACGCAGGCATCAGCGAAACAGCATAATCAGCAAAGCGATTATCTCTGGTTACAATCGTGAATCCTTCTATCCCAGCTTGCGCAATGAGGAGTCGATCAAAAGGATCATCGTGATGACGAGGCAATGCACCAGCCGCCCAAGCATGAGAAATCTGGATCGGCAATGCGACAAACCCGCTGGCCTGGATCTGCGATTCCAGGTCGTCCGGAGCGGACAGCTTGTTGAGCGCCTTCTTGATTGATATTTCCCAGGCGCTCGCAGCGGATACCGCTACCTCATTGGCGGGATCTGCTATCGCATCACGAGTATATTGTGAAAGACTACTATCCATGAGACACCATAGCAGCACATGCGTATCGAGCAACAACCTCATCACGACTCACTCATCACGACTCGCCACGAAATGCCGCTTCCAGTTCAGGTGGCAATACGTCAAAATCAGGGGCTATCTTCACACGACCGCGCCATGCCCCAAACACCCGTGGTTCACGTTGCTTAGACAGCGGCACAAGTTGTGCAACCGGACGCCCCCCGCGAGCAATCACTATCTCTTCACCGCCAGCCACTCGATCAAGAAGCTGGGACAGATGCGTCTTGGCCTCGTACACATTGACTATTGTGTCGGTTTTCATAACTTAATATTATCACATATGACCTAGTCTGGTCAAGTCTAGTTGACCATTTAGGTCAAATTGCCAGGTCTTCGGTTCCATGATCTCAGATCGCTTGCGGCGACAGCACTTGTCACTACCGGTGTGGAATTTCTCATGGCCATTGTCAGCACAGACACGCCTCGCCACAGATTACACTTGCTCTCTATGCGCGTACCACCATTGAAGCAGACCAGAGAGCGGCGGATATGGTCGGAAATGTGTTTCGTCCGCGCGATAAACGCGCGATGAAGCATCCAACCAAATCAACCGGTCATGATAAGAATACCACTTTACCTGGGCATTTACTGGTGGGCGCTAGAGGACTCGAACCTCCGACCTCAGCCGTGTGAAGGCTGCGCTCTAACCAACTGAGCTAAGCGCCCGTGCAAAGCAGTGCTATAATCGTGCAACTATATAATACATGGACTGGCACTGCATGGTCACACCACACGATTTTTTAGATTTAAGGTATCCTGAAATATTTGCACTTGACTTAATAGCCAAATAATGATATAATTACTTACCTGTAATAGAAGATCATAAAACCGAAAGGGGATCGCAGAATGATAAAGGATATTGACTACACGCAGAGTGAGAGCGTTGGCTCTTCATATAAGCATAATAGAGAGTCATCGAAACTACGAACTTTGGCGGGTAGCCACCTAAGAACAGGTAGGCATAGAACACTCAGAAGTATTGGCATGGTACTTCTGGCCGTTGCAACCTCCGCTATGGCGCTAATTGTCTCTGCTGTAAGTGCGGGACCTGCATTTGCCCAGTCATCGAGTTGCTCGACATCAGGAGCCTTCTGCATGGCAGTGACAAATGGATCTATTTCTATTGCGGTCGGCAGCCTTACGATACCTTTCACCGGTCTCTCAGGAAGTGTGGACGGGACATACTACACTGGTACCAACAACGCCGGTGACAACGTAGAGTTTCCAACCAGTGAAATGAACTTCAATCCTATCACCAACCCAACGTTAACCATTCTCGGTAACACCACCACTGCTACTGGAACAGTCGCACTGAAGCCAACTCAGCCAGCGTTTGCCTACTTTAATCCATCCAGTGGCGCAATATCCAATATGAGCCTAACGGCAGATATACTGATCAATCTGACAAAGCCCTTATCAATTTCAAACTGCTCCATCCCTCAGACAATCAGTGGATTTGCTGGTACCGAGAGCGGTGGTAAGGGAACCATCACCGGTAAGGTAACCGAGCAGATATCAAGCTTTGTGAGCATAGTAAAGCAAGCCTGCCCATCGCTAGCTAGCCTACTCGGTGCAGTAGGGACATCAGGAACAGCCACAGCTACGATTACTCTTCCCTTCACTATGACACCGGCGAGCCCATCAGCTGTTGCGGGGAGCCCCGCCTCTACCTCCGGAAGCACCACTCCCACCTCGACCACTCCGTCGACCACTACGACACCGACAGCTTCCACTCCGACTACCTCTACAGGTAAGCCGTGGTCGGGATGGACATGGTGGCTACTTGATGCTCTGGCTGCACTTGCCG
>JAMCPC010000080.1 GCA_023379725.1 Actinomycetota bacterium | reverse complement strand
GCAGCAGGAGTCCAGATATTCAATGTGAGACAACTCTTTTCATCCCATTCGGTAGGATCACCGAGTATGCTCATTGCAGGAACGGGGTCGGGCTGAGGTGCTATAGGACCGAACTCAAAAGCATCCAATACCCCTGACCAGGCAACTGGTCTTTTCGGAGGAGAGAACCTCAATTCATTGGTCAGGGGAGCAGCATAAGGTACACCCTTGAACGCCCACACGCCACCCTCCATGCGACCTCTGATCTTTCCCCAATGCGTCTGTACAATATCTTCCTGCATATTACTAGAAATAGTATAATATGAGCTTGGCGGCAGATGTTGCAAGACAGAATGATAGCGGTGCCGACCAGTAGCCACTGATAACATAGATACTTATAGCTGATATGGGATACACGATGATAGATACATCGACCGGCATAGAGCTTACAATAGTCATACCGGCCTACAATGAGGAGAATCGCCTTCCGGCAATGTTGAACCGCTTGTTGGAAGGTTTTTCGAACGGGCTGTTCGATGACCTCTCTACTCAAGTATTGGTGATAGACGATGGATCACGAGACAACACCGCAAATATCGCCAGATCATACCTGCACGATCTACCATGGGCAAACGTCATCAGGTTGCCTGCAAATCAAGGTAAGGGTGCTGCCGTACGTTCTGGAGTAACAAGAGCCAGAGGCAAAAGACTCGTTTTCATAGATGCAGACATGGCATTTGATCCATTGGCCATCCCAGAACTCGTTTCCAAGCTAGATCACTGCGATATAGCTATAGCATCGCGAGCACACCCTCAATCAAAAAATATAGGACCTCTTGTCAGCCGTACTATAGCAGGAAGGGTATTCAATGCCCTGGTCAGAAGGATTACTGGCATTAATTTTCTGGATACTCAATCTGGATTCAAAGCGTTCAACACCAAAGTAGCAAAGATTCTCTTTTATCTTTCCACGGTAGATCATTTCTCCTTTGACGTAGAGGTACTCTGGATCGCAAAGGAACTGGGCATGATCATAGAGGAAGCTCCGGTAAACTGGCGTCATGTAAACGGAAGCCACATAAATGCAATTATAGATCCACTCTCAATGTTGATAGACGTATACCGCACGACTTCCCAGCCGCCACAATCACGCGGGCTACCTATAATATTCGTGCATCGAAGCAAGAACCAAAATGTTGCTGAAAAGGGCAACAAATTACCCAAACTCTCACCAAGAGCAAGAAGTAACCAAAGTGATGATCAGGATTCAGCGGATACTGTCATGTTACAAGATTCCATAAGCAGAGCAACCAGGGTAACTGATTTAACTACACCCTATGGAGATGGGGTGGCGGTCATAATGCCATTGAGCGCCGCCAGCGAACGAAAAGCCATGGCAACCTCATTGACCGACCATATTCCTGGTATAACTTGTAGCGAATCTTGGGCAACTATAGGTACACTATTGGACAAAGGGTTGAGATGGAGAATTCCACAACAGGCAACCCCTGAGGCTGGCGAGGGGTTAGAGGACAGTCTCTCGCAAGCCGTTGAGATAGAGAATTCCACAACAGGCAACCCCTGAGTGACCTAGGTGACTGGCATTTTTCACTGGATTGAGGCTGCTATACGTCGATACCACCTTGTGTAGCGCGGCATTTGATGCATTGAGCACACCGCGACCAAACTAGTATGAAGGAGGTGCACTGCTGGGTGTTGTCGCCCATGATCTGTCCGGATTGGAGGAAAGCGTGAATGATAAGCTCGCCCCATCTTTAACCGTGTTGGAGGAGAGATAGGTTTTGTTGTATGAATGCCCGTTCACACTTAGGGATTTGACATACGGCCTACCAATTCCCGCGTCTGGAGCGTGAATGTTTATACTGCGTCCATCCGGCAACGTCAGCCGTATCTTCGCAAAGAAAGGAGACCCAAGCACAAGCGTCGATGTACCGGGAGTTTCCGGATACATCCCCATCATTGCCCACACTGCCCACGAACTCATGGCACCCAGATCATCATTGCCAGGCTCGCCGCCGGGAGAATCGGTGTAAAAGCGATTAACTATTTCGTGGGTGACCTTCTGTGTTAACCACGGTGCGCCAACGTAATCTCCTATCCAGGGAACCTCCAATGTTGGCTCGTTACCAGCCCAGTCATATTGCGATATAGGACCGGCATTGAGATGTGTGAAGAACTGGCTCAGGCGATGTAATGCAACCTGCCGACCGCCAATCGACTGCACTAGGCCGGCTATATCCTGCGGAACCGCCCAGGTATACTGAGCGCTGTCTCCCTCCTGAAAGCCCGTCTGCCCGACACCCTGGATATGGACAGATTCAAGTGCCTTTGCCAGGGTGAAGCTTCCTGCAGGCCACCCCGAAGGGAACGCTCCATTTGCCGCCCTTGGCACTATCATGGAATCCACAGGGTCCAGCAGATTCCGCCAATTGCCGGAACGGGCCAGGAATTGCCTGGCAATCGCATTCTGGCCAAGGCTCTTTGCAAGTGTATAAATACCGAAATCATCTGTAGCATATTCCAACGTGAGGGAAGCGCTATCTTGGGTGGTGGACGAGGTTTGTTTGGCTAATGACCCGGATTCAGGTACCCATCCTAATTTAAGATATTCAGCTAGACCAGGTCTCTCTACATATCCATCTGGGCCAGTACCAGGCAGGGTCGCACCCTTGACCATATCCTGAAGTGCCTGTGCAGCATTAAAAGACCTTGCCCCCATTGCATAAGCATCCGCAATGATCAGATCCGCAGAATCACCACCCATGACTCCTGTATATTGGTTGGCCACTGGCCACCTAGGCAACCACCCGCCCTGCGATGCATCACGCAGCAATGAAGTTACCATGCCATCCAGCTGATGGGGCGCGATGAGGGTCAGTAACGGAATCTCAGACCTGTATATATCCCAGCCTGAGTAGTTGGTATATTGCGGAGCGGAACGAGCAGTATGAAGTTTGCCATTGAAACCGAGATACTCCCCATTCGCGTCACTGAACACCGACGGAAAGAGTAGCGAATGGTACAGTGCCGTATAAAACACCGTTTTTTCCTTACTCGTACCGCCTGATACCTGTATACGCGAGAGCATCTTGTTCCACTTCCTGGTCGCGGCAGTGGCCACTCTCTTTATATTCCAACCATCCACGGCTGCCTTCAGATTTGCCAGAGCTCCAGCGACGGATGTGTATGAGAGGCCGACATCTACATTTACCGTCACTGGACTGTCCGCGGTAGGATGGCCAAAATTTAAATACACTCCAGTAGATGTACCTTGCGCGTTGCGGGAGCCTTGATTCACGGCTGGACCATTCCAAGTACCAAACGAAGTGAAGTCCTGCTTGAACTGGGCGGCAAAGTATGCCGTATAAGTGCTGTCACTCGAACAAAAATGTCCAGTCGTCACCCATCCCGTAATAAGGTCATTGCCCCTTACCTGCACAGCGGATCCAGCAACGGCGGTCTGACTTGCACTTGTATCAATCAGCAGGGTTGCTGGTTTTCCGGCCGGGAAGCCGAACATGCCAACTCCAGTTCTCGTAGTGGCAGAAACACGGACACTTATGTGATCTTTCAGGTATACTCTGTAATACCCTGGAGACGCTTTCTCGTTACTATGAGAGAATGATGCGTAATACTTAGAAGGGTCACTCGCGGGACTTGCATGAGGCGTACCTGGGTAAGGCATGAACGAAAAGTTACCATATTGCGCACATCCAGCTCCTGAAAGATGGTTGATGCTTAAGCCGGTGATGGTATGAGCCTGGTACAAATATCCGCCTGCAACAGGCTGGAGAGGGTTCGGGTTCACTGTATCAGGGCTCCACTGCACCATGCCGAAGGGTACGTCAGCTCCAGGAAAGGTGCTCACATCACCAACGAT
>JAMCPC010000079.1:47652-49747 GCA_023379725.1 Actinomycetota bacterium | reverse complement strand
CAAGCTCGTCCAGCATATCAAGAACATCTAATATCATACCAGGCTCTATGTGGTATGTTTCTACTCCCTCAGCTTCTATACTTATCAAACCAGGGGTGCCAAGGCTTATAAAGGCTTTAGGAGCATAAGTTACGCTTCTATACATTTGCTTGACAAAGAAGGTCTTGCCAATTCCCAATGCTCCTGTAACGTTTATGAGTTTTGCACAGGTAAGTACTCTGATAAGCATATTGAGCTGGACAGATCTTCCAATAAGTAGATCGGCCATGGTATTATATATCCTGTTGCCGGTAGATTATGTACTGTTGCCGACCAAGTTGACGGTGTTGTTGCCAGCGTATTATCCGAAGGCGTGAGTAGATGTAAATAACCATCATCCATAATTTTAACGCATATTGTTGTTGTTTTTCTTGTAATACGTGAGTAGCAGGGAAAGTTTGTACGTAGTGATCTGCAGTAGGTCTCATATGTTTGATAATGGCAGATAGAGCACTAAATAACACTCACCTTGGGGTGCATTTGTTGCTTCCCTGGTGGTTAGAGAATATATACTGTTGAGTTAGTAGACCGTCATGGATATTCCCGAATGCATTTACAGCTCCTACCTTAAATTGGGACGCTGGTGGTACGCTACTCGTGCATAATAGGACATGAACAAATGATGTTGTGGATACGTCTATCAAAGAAATGGCACGGTCAGGGTGGTACGCGCCAAGAATATGCATGAGCAGCAATTGACAGGCAATTGAAAACAATCTATCCAAATGGTTAGTATTAGCTCACCCTACATGACTGTAAATTCATATCGTCGAGATATAGCGTTTACGGTCATTATTGTTCATGATGAGTAGATGAAAGCCAATCGTATGTATCGGGATAGTTCACAGTCAGGATCGGATGGATAAAGGCATGTTGAATGATAAAGGCATGTTGGATATATATCTCTTATCCCGGCGTAATCGGTTGGCGAGCATAGCATGGTTCGATACAATGTAAAGGAGGTACTATTATGAATACACTACATACGAAAATATCCGGTAGTCTGGTAAGACACCGGGTATTGGGTACGATTTTTACCTGTGCAGTGGCAATTCTGCTGTCGGCTGCAGGATCGGGAGGTCAATCATGGGCGATACCTACTACAGTTGCTCAAGCATCCTCTGCCAGTGTGCCAACGCCACCAACTGTGGCGCTCGTACCCGTTGGCGGGGTACCTGCTATTCCAAAGGGTGCTCTGAGTCTTGGGCCCGTTCTTGCACGTGCCAATATTAGGGTGGACATAGCGCTTAAGCCACGCGATCCGGCGACTCTTGCGTCATTTGTAGCGAAGGTATCCACACCTGGATCCACTCTATTTCACAAGTACCTCCTACCTGGCCAATTCGGAAAGATGTTTGGGGCTACTCCCTCTGCGGTGAATGCAGTACGAGATACTCTCGCTCATGATGGCTTACGCCTTGGTTCTACTACTTCGAACAACCTACTTATTCCAGTACAGAGTAGCGCAGTGCAACTGGAGTCAGTATTACATACCAAGTTGCAGCGATACAGACTATCGAGCGGTCGTATAGCTTACGCCAATATTGCTCCTCCAGTGCTCCCACAGAACATCACCAGATATGTCCAGGGGGTCATAGGACTTAACTCACTCGTATCGATGAAGCCAGTTGGGCATGGTATCTTACCGTTGCCGGTACCGAACGGTCATGCCCATCTGCAACCCACCGAACGACCTCAGGCAACCAAGTCGGCATCTTCTATGCCACCCCTGCCGGAGGCAACGACCGGACCGCAACCCTGTACTGCAGCGACAGACGTTGCTCAGTCTCCCCCGCCTTTCCCCCAAGGAAGTGGTTTGCCGACTCCGGTAACTCCATGGACTGCAAATCAAGTTGCTGCCGCCTATGGCCTTGACTCTGCATATGCAAAGGGAGCATTTGGCCAAGGCCAGACAATAGCACTATATGAACTCGGAACCGGTTTTTCGCAGAGTGATATATCTACTTATGAACAATGTTACGGCATCCACCCAACGATCAATACTATCTCGGTAGACGGTGGGGCTACTCCCACCAGTAGTACCAACCCCGTCAAT
>JAMCPC010000079.1:32444-46947 GCA_023379725.1 Actinomycetota bacterium | reverse complement strand
CCATCCACTACATTTTGTGGGGCGGTGAACAAGGGGGACGAATCATTTTTCTACAATGGTTCGTCGTGGTCAGCTCCAATACAGGCTGACTATCAGGGCTCGGCAATCTTTCTAACTTCGATATCCTGTCCAAGCAGCTCATATTGTGTTGCAGTAGACAATACTGGCTCATCCAACGTATACGAAAATGGATCTTGGGGCACCCCTTACATGACAGACGGCGATGGAGGTGGGTTCGACACGCCAGCCTCGGTCGACTGCCTGTCATCCAGTTTCTGTGCAGCAGTAGATTCTGTAGGGTATGCTTACGCAGATGTAAATGGTCAACTATCCTCCCAGGACGTCGATGGTTCTACGCTGCTTACTTCGGTTTCGTGTGCAAGTGAGAGCCTCTGTGTGGCGGTGGATGCAGCCGGTAATGCCATCACAGATAATGGCTCAGGTCCTTCAGCTCCACAGCTTGTAGATATAGGTAATGCCAGTCTTAGTGTAGATAACATAGCCAGTATGCCATACGTTACAGGTGTAGGTGGAACAACCCTTGAGTCTGCCAGCTACCCTCCACAGGAGAAAGTGTGGAATGAGGCATTTTCCCCCGGTGGTGATGGTGGTTCTGGTGGAGGCGGCATATCGGTTCTCTGGGCGATGCCCTCATGGCAGCAGGAAAGCGGTGTTCCGGGTGTGATCAGTAGCCTTTCTAGCGGCGCACCCTGTGGAGCACAGTCAGGCGGTTACTGCAGAGAGGTACCTGACGTAGCTGCATCGGCAGATTGGGCACAGGGAGGATACGTGGTCTACGGAGCCCCAGATATGGAGTCCACCAACCAATGGGGAGTAAATGGTGGTACCAGCGCTGCTACTCCGACATGGGCTTCATTACTTGCACTCGCCAACGAGGTATGTGGTACGAAGATAGGCTTTGCAAGCCCGTTGTTGTACAAGATAGCAGCACAGGATCCATCGGCATTCAACAACATCACGAGCGGTAACAATGACTTTACCGGTACCAACGGAGGTCTCTATCCGGCAGCTACCGGTAGCCAGCGTTATTCAATGGCTGCCGGTCTTGGCTCACCCAATGGGCCAAGACTGATAAACGACATATGTAACGCTTCTACCCCGGTACCGGCACCTACTGTCACCTCTGTTACCCCCAGCTCCGGTTCCACCGCCGGCGGTACTGTGGTGACTATCACGGGTACCAATTTTACCAGCTATTCGATGGTAGATTTCGGATCTACTCCTGCAACAGTCTCCGTCAAGTCCTCTACCCTGCTTACCGCAGTCTCCCCTGCAGGATCTCCGGGCGTCGTCCCCATTACAGTCACCAACTCCGGTGGGGCATCCAAACCGGCCGGATTCGTATACATTACTCCAAATATCCCCTATACATCGGTAACGCCTTACCGTATTACCGATACCAGATGCGCAGAGAACCCACTACCGGCCGGTATTACATCTACATATTGCTCTGCCCTTCCTACTGTCAACCAATCTATTGCTTCACCGCCGTCTGGTGGATCAATCACGATACAGGTGACTGGCACGGGGTCAGGAGTAAATGCAGTACCGGCAAGCGCTCAGTCCGTGGAGTTGAATGTAACTGCCATAGCGTCGCCAGATGCCAGTAGCGGTTATCTGACCGTATATCCTGCCGGTACCCGTGTTCCGGAAGCATCTTCTGTTAACTATATATCGGGAGTAGCTGTACCCAATCTGGTAACTGCCGCGCTGGGTCAGAACGGGAGGATATCGATTTATTCATCCAGCTCCTATGTAAACATCGTAGTGGACGTTGAGGGCTATTATGAGCCAGACGCATCGACTCCAGACTTGTTCAATCCATTACCGCTTCCAGCAAGGTTGCTTGATACGAGATGCAGTACTACACCTCGACCGACCTACTGTTCCTCCGAGAGTCTGCCTACCCAGAATAGTTCACTACCTGCTCCCCAGCCGTCAGGAGCCATCGCGGTTGCAGTGACTGGGCTGGATAACGTACCTACCAGTGCCACTGCAGTCTCTGCCGTATTGACGGCTGCAAACGCACAGGCATCTGGATATCTTACCGTATGGCCAGATAACGGTAGTTGCAGCTCTCCTCCAGCTGTATCCAATGTGAATTTTGATTGGGGGCAGTCAGTTGCGAACTCCATCACGGTGGAGACTGGAAGCAGTGGAAAGATATGCGTCTACAATGGCAGTAGCGTACCCATAAACACTGTCATCGACCTGAATGGCTATTATTCTCTTACAGGCGATACATTTACCCCCAGCTCTCCTGTGCGTATATGCGATACTCGTTCAGCGTCGGAGGTTGGAGGGAAAACTGATGTGTCAAGTGGGGTAAGTGGTCAGTGTGCCAACTCTGGGCAATCGCTTGACCCGTCTGTCGGTACATCGGATCCCATTACGGTACAGGTGGGTGGGCTTGCAGGTATCCCGTCCACGGCAGTAGCTGTGGTAGCTAATGTAACAGTAGTAAGCACCGCCGGGGCAGGTTTTCTTACCGCTTGGCCAGCAGATTCAAAGCAACCGGAGACATCCAATATAAACTGGACGGCTGGTGAAGTAGTGCCCAATATGGTAACCGCTGCACTCAGTTCGTCCGGTACTATCAGTGTGTATGCCTCAGCGGGTGCCGACATTGTTGTGGATGTGATGGGGTACTATGCATCTGGAAGCTCCGGAGGTGGTAGCGGTGGAGGTGGTAGCTCCAACGGTACTTGGAGCGCGCCGGCAAAAGTGGATCCGAATGATGGCCTCTATGTCTCTTGTGTATCGTCTTCTTTCTGTGTCGTAGTGGATGAAAGTGGCAACGCTCTTGAATGGAACGGTTCTTCATGGTCTACTCCGCAGGCTGTGAGTACCGGTTTTTATAACATCTCCTGTGCGTCTGCAAATTTCTGTGTGGCAGATGCCGGTAGTGATGTCTATACCTGGAACGGCTCTTCCTGGTCCCAGCCGCAGTCCGTAGATTCGTCCAGTGGCGGTTTTATCTTCAGTATATCGTGCCCAACTACTTCGTTTTGTGTAGCGGGTGATTCAAATGGGAATGTATTTGATTGGAACGGCTCTTCCTGGTCTCAGCCGCAGGCCATAGATCCGTCTGGAGGTGGCATCTACGGTGTATCGTGTCCTACTACTTCCTTTTGCGCTATGGTGGACAAAGATGGGAATGCTTTTATCTGGAATGGTTCTTCGTGGTCTACTCCGAAGTCTTTGAGCAGTGCCCTATCTGGTGTCTCGTGTGCATCTGCGACGTTTTGCATAGCTACTAGCACACAGAGTTCTTCAGGTGTCGTCTATACCTGGAATGGCTCTTCCTGGTCAGGTGCGAGTACTGTCGACTCGAACGCAGGTAATTATATGACCGTTTCCTGTGCTACTGCATCGTTCTGTGCTATAGGTGATGCCAACGGTAATGTCCTCACCTGGAATGGTTCTTCGTGGTCTACTCCGCAGTCAGTGGACCCAAATGGTGGAGGCTTTAGTTCAATTTCCTGTACTGCCTCTGATTACTGTGTTGCAAGTGACCAGAGTGGTGGAAGCGTAGTGACCTATGGCTGATATTGCATCACCCTTGGGGGTACCCCCTGGGTACTCCCCACCTTCCTATTCCGCACTCAAGCGTCCGGGTGGTGCATTGTCTAGTCGTCCGCTCCCTTTTTTTTGGCTTGCAGACTGCTCGGGATCGATGTTGCAGGATGGCAAGATACAGGCACTGAACAATGCTGTGCGTGAAACGCTGCCACATATGCGCGAAGTAGCTGCCGAGAATCCTTACGCTTATCCTTATGTCCAGGTAATGAGTTTTTCCACTGGGGCATCGTGGCAGACCTCGCAAATGATTCCCCTGGAGAGTTTTTCATGGTCGGATCTACAGGCAGGAGGGACTACTGATCTTGGCACTGCTCTCAAATTGCTGGCAGCCGAACTGGATAGTTTGGAAGCGGTAGAACGCTTCCTGCCCCCTGTCATAATACTCATATCTGACGGGCAGCCAACCGACGATTACGAGTCAGGCCTACGTGCCTTGGATCAGGCCACATTGGGAGCCAGGGCAGTACGGCTGGCTATCGCAATAGGCAGAGATGCAGATCGGGAGATATTGGAGCGTTTCATAAACAACCGGTCAATACCAATTCTCGAAGCCAACACCCCTGAGGCTCTTGTACGCCAGATTCGTTGGGCATCTACGATAGGGTTGTCATCATCTTCGTCTCCATCACTCGGTACTACTACCGACGAATATCTTTTAGAGGTGGAGGGTGAGGGTGCAGACAGACTGGAAGTATGGTGAGTAGATCACTCTGGAGGGTTACCGGCGCCAGCGTACAGGGGGCACAGCACAAGTTGTCGTGTCTACCCAATCAGGATGCACTTGGTTGGTTCCCGAGTGAAGGCGAATCCAGCACACTGTCAGTGTCTATTGCGGATGGTCATGGGTATCCTAAGGGAGTGAGAGCCGATGTAGGTGCCTCCTTGGCTGTCCAGACCGCACTTGATATATCAGTGACAGCTTGGGCATCTCTTTCAAGCCGTCATGGCGCTGAAACCTTTCTTTCAAAATTAACTGGGGAACTGCCTGTTTTATGGAAGGAGCGCGTCTTGGCTGACATAGACTCATCTCCTTTGGAGCGGCACCATCTTGAACGGCTGAGTAGCATTTACGGTGATACAGTGCTCGATGAATTGGATAAGCACCCTGAGGTCATCTATGGTACTACTGTTATGTTGGCTGTCTGCACACCTGACTATGTGATATTGGCGCAGCTTGGCGACGGTAACATACTGACTGTAGACGGCAACGGCATTGTCAGCAGTCCACTTCAGGCCGATCCCAGGCTGGCTGCAAACCATACCTGGTCACTCGCTTCTCCGGATGCATCCAGTCACTTTCGTGTGGCACTGTTATCGATTGCGGATAAGAGTCGTACTGATGATCCTCCAATGCAACCAGATCTCATTATGATGGCGACAGATGGTTATGTAAACTCTTATATTAATTACGAAGGCTTTGAACAGGTCGGAACAGATGTATTCAAGCTATTGAAAAATTACGGGATAGATGTTCTGAGAGAACAACTCCCTGGCTGGCTGGAATACACATCAGAGCATGGGAGTGGAGATGACCTGACTGCAGCATTTGTTGTACGGATATCCGATGATCGAGTAGTTGAAGAGTGCGGATCCAATAAGAGAGGCTCCCTGGATGCAGCATACTCCCAAATACCAGGTAGTATTTTAAAGAGAAGTCTGGTAGAGATGCCACTGAAGACGTATAAGGCGAACCAATCTTGATTCTCCAGCCTGGTGAGCTTGTGTCTGCCCACTATTCACGCATACCCTGCCGCATCGTAGACTTTATCGGTGGAGGCGGGCAGGGAGAAGTATATCGTGCGGACTTAAGGGGGGAAACGGTTGCTGTCAAGTGGTACCGTCCAGCTTTGGCAAGTCCTGCGCAGTATAAGGCTCTTGACGAGCTGATTGGGAGAGGAGAACCAAGCAGTGCGTTTTTGTGGCCACTGGATTTCGTGACTAAGCCGCGATCCAACAGCTTCGGATACATAATGCCTTTACGCGGTCATCGCTTTATGCCAATGAGTGATCTCATGCGTCGGAATGTGGATCCTGATGCACGAACGCTTGCCACGATAGGATACTCGTTGGCAGAGGCTTTTCTGTCTCTCCATACTCAAGGTCTCTGTTATCGCGATATATCATTCAGCAATGTCTTTTTTGATCCAGGTAGCGGCGATGTACTTATATGCGATAATGACAATGTCACTGTAGACGGTAGTGCTTTGGGCAGAATTCTTGGTACGCCACGATTCATGGCACCTGAAATAGTGCGTGGTGAAGCTCTACCCAGTTCGCGTACCGATCTATTTTCCCTTGCGGTCCTGTTGTTCAATATATTCTTCATACATCATCCATTCGAGGGGGTAAGTGAACAACGTCATAAGATACTCGATATAGCAGCGATGCGGGCTATTTATGGAGAACGACCTGTATTTATATTCGATCCCGACGATGACTCCAACAGGCCGGTTCCCGGTCCTCATCAGAATGCACTGGACCTTTGGCCATACTATCCAAAATTCTTTCGTGACCTCTTTATAAGAGCGTTTACCTATGGTGTCGCCGATCCGAACAATGGTCGTGTGCGCGAAAGCCAGTGGCGCAAGGCGATGGTCCGGTTACGTGACTCTGTTCTGCAGTGCAATGCCTGTGGAGGAGATGCAGAGTCATTTTGGGATGCATCAGAACCTTGGTCGGGTGTTTCGTGTTGGCGTTGCGGTAAGCCATTTACTCCTCCCTTGTACCTGGAGTTCGATACTGGTGCACGGCTGCTCGCCATGCCCGGTGCCCAGTTGTGGCCTCACCATATAACCGACATAGCATTATATGATTTCTCTAAATCCGTAGGGGACATAGTGAGACATCCGTCAAAACCTTCTGTTCTTGGTATACGTAACGCTTCAGAGCAAACATGGCATATGATTAAAGCGAGTGGAAGCACCCAGGATGTTGTTCCGAATACTTCGGTACAACTTGTTCCCGGAACTTCTATAGATTTTGGCACTTCAATGGCAAAAGTACGAGTTGCTACAGAGCATGTGTATAGCGCTCGCTTACGTATATAATATTCTTGTGTTTTTGCAACGGTCACGACGGACGCACTTACTGTACTCCATGACGCTGATCGAGTGCCATGATGGATGATGCGCCTGTATTCTCGCATCATAACGTAGGTAGAGATGGCCTGGACAGCAACTCTGATTCGGACAAGGGATACTCTGGAATTGCGCGCACACCCGTAAACGTTTCCGATGGTTGGTTTCATGTACGGTCGGTGATTGTGGATTTAATAGCTACGGAGGGTGTCGAACTTGCAGAGGATCCTCGCCGGGTAGAGGCATTTCTTCGTGATCTGTGTGGAGAATTTCCGGCAGAGATAACAGTTGCGGTCTCGGCGTTGACTGCCGGAATTGTTGGTGAGTTCAAATCCGTTACCACTACCCGATCGACACCGGTTGCACTGCTATTGACGCGACTTTCCGGTAAGTTGCACCGGGAACTCGGTGTGGATATGAACCTTGCATTATGGGCGGTGGGAACGTGGGCTCTCGCACTTGGTGCGATAGAACCTGCAGACATTGATTTATTTGAAGAGTACAACAAAGCCGGATCAGTAGAAGGTACTCAGCCGGTAGCGTCCTTTCGATCGCCAGGATCGGATCTTGGTATAGCAGAGGATGTATCATTGTCCGACCCTCAGTTGCCAGGACAGAAGGCATCATCGGGTCAGCGTACACCACCAGAACAGAAGGCATCATCAGAGCAGCAGGCTATGTCGATGGCATCATTAGTTGAGTATCTAAAGCGCCGAATTGACAGTGTTAGTTCGCGCATTCCCGGTAGTCAACTTTTACGATCCAAGATTGTCCGAACGTTAGCTTTTCTGGTGGTAGTTACAGCTGTTACCTACTTTACTCACAGTGCTATCTCATCCAGAGAGGTTGGTAGTAGCCATTTCTCTGGTTCTCCGTTCAGCCCTCGAAGTGCCGGGAGTGGCTTTAAAATCCCGACCCTTGGTACGTATCGCTATACTACGGAAGTAACTGCGAAAGACAAGGTTAGTACTACAGGGAAGAATGCTAGTAGAAGAATTACATCCCAGCAAGGCATGACATCTAGTCATTCCAGTATTTCGTCCATCAATATTGAACAGGTAGGTACACAGATTAGTGCTGCGTGGGCAGGCTTTGGTAGTGCCCTTATGGAGAGTGATCTTTACGACTGGGGCACTAACGAAATCATTGAGACAAGCACTGACTACATTGTTCCCTCTACAGGTAATGCGGAATCTACTGCCTGTCTATGGTCGCCTCCACTGGTGATATACAAGCAGCCGCTCACTCCAGGGTACTCGTGGAGCAGCAGTTCAACATGTACTACCTTTATTGGAGGTGCGCCATATTCGCTGAAGTTGAAGTCGAGTGCACGCGTGGCTGGAATAAAGAATATTACTGTTCCTCTAGGTAAGTTTAAGACCGTTATGGTAAATGTGACACAGGCATCTACCCTATCTCCTACTGCTGGCATGCCTCGTACCACAATTACGACTTTTGCTATGGCGATCGACCCGACTACTGGTGTTCCTGTGAGAGAGGTAGTCCATAATGAGTCTAGTTCCCAGGTGATTACGGCTATGCTTGATAGTTTTACTCCGCTGTCAGCGCAGGCTGGTTGACCAAAACGGCGAACGCAAGCCCCCGGCTTCAATAGTTGGCAGAACGCCACCTGTCCCTGATGGATAGAATTACCTTGCCTCTGTGGATAGCAAAGACATATTATGTCGCAGAGGGTAATCTGGGGAGTCAAGGGAGTATAATTTAGTATGATGTTTAGGAGCTTAGCCAGATATAAAATAACCAGCATGGTAGGAGTAATGCTCCTTGGAATCATTTTTGGCGTAGGCGGTAGTGGAAACATCGCACCTACACCTCATCATCCAGGTTCCCGTCCGGCATGCCAGCTGTCAATTCTATCGTGTCTTACGCGTAAACTTTCTGACAGTGCTACGAGCACTACAGGTGCACCGGCACATGTGACTACCTCATCCGTACCCCACTCCCCTCTCACGCATGCACAACCATCGACTTCGTCAAGCACCCAGATACTGGGGGCCAGTGCTCTGGGACCTCTCCAAGGGAACCTATCTGCGGTAAACGCTCAAATCATTCTGGATGCCTTGGCACAGCTTCCAGCCTCTACAAGAAACCAGATTACCAGCCGCCTTGGTGCCTTGACTGCCAGCGATGCTGCTATCCTTGGTGATGATATAGCACAAGTGTTTGCAAGTCTCAAGGGAGATGCTCAGAGCTACGCTGATGCGCTGGTAGGGGTAGGCGGCTTTGGCAGTTCCGTTCTTTCTGCTACTACCGGAGAACTCAATGCTATTTCGGGGCTCTTCCTGCCATTGCCGTCAGCCCTTTCAGGTGGAAGTAATCAGATATCTCTCTTTGTCTCTGAGGCGCTTTCCACTACCGTTCCCTATATAGAGAGCCTTTTGAATAATGCTATAAGTCAAGTTCCTCAAGCGGTAGGACCGCTTGTGCTGGCAGCAACCTACCGCATATTGGCACAAAACACGCCAACTGATCTAGGTAATATAGTAGCTCTCTTAATGGATGCCAAGGCGCTTGCATTATTACACGCTGACGCTTATCAAGCTGAACTGGACTGTAATTCCGCACAGCACGGGAAATGTACTGCCTATGATCGCTTCATTATTTCCATTGCTTCCGTAAGGACCGCTCCAGGACAGGTTCAGCAGGATTTTGTGGACTGTGGTCTGGCACCACTCTGTACCCCTGCGCAGTCACAGGCAATTATTTCGTGGGTAGAGGAGGCTCCGGCTTCAGCATCTCTTACAGCATCGATAAAAGCACTTTCGGCCATAATGCAGGCCAATTCTTATACAGCGGCGATACCCTGGGTAGATGCCTTCTGATCTTTGACCAAACGATGCTTGCAATCCCCGGCTACCAAGCTCCTCGCTTATCCGTTGCCACCTAATTTCCAGCTTCATTCTCGTAGATGTGAATGGTTATGAGTATTTACATCGACCCACCCCAAATTAGCGTTTCGTGTATCAGGCTCCAATACCTCGGGTGTGCGAATGTACATACTTGCCCATTCCAGATTAGGTATAATTGTGCTGCTATGCTCAGCTGTTTATATTGCTCAAATAGGTGGCATCTTCGATGAATCCGTTTCTGGAAATTCATCGGCGATCTGGTATCAATCTGTTTCCACTTGAAGAAAGACCGGTTGCTATCGGTAAGAGTTCCAAGTCGGATGTGTGCATCACAGACGACAAAACAGTATCCAGGCTGCACGCCATTATAGAGCCAATCGGTACGAACTGGTATATATCTGACCTCGGTAGTCGCAACGGCACATTCGTCAATGGGGAGAGGATCTGGTCACAAAAGGCACTCTATCCCGGTGATGAGATACGGGTTGGAGCAACGGTTATTACCTTACGCGCTGACAGGGAAGAGGCAGATGCTATTACTTTAGTAGCTGATATGCCAAGAGTTACTTCCCGTGAGCACGATGTGCTGGTTGCTCTGTGCAAGCCGCTCATGTCCAGTTCTGCCTTTACCCAGCCCGCTACCAGTCGGCAGATAGCTGAGGATCTGGTAGTCTCTGTTGCAGCTGTAAAACAGCACCTGGCCAGGCTCTACGATAAGTTTGGTATATATGAGGAATCCAGTAGTGAAAGTCGGAGAGTGCGGCTGGCAAATGCAGCTCTCGCATGTGGAGCCGTACAATTGACCGATTTGCGTGGCAGAGAATAGATCTTTGCCAGATATATAGTGAAAACCTCTGGATTAGATATAC
Source organism: Actinomycetota bacterium (assembly GCA_023379725.1). GTDB lineage: Bacteria > Actinomycetota > Acidimicrobiia > Acidimicrobiales > JAMCPL01 > JAMCPL01. Next base: position 36,528 of record JAMCPC010000079.1, on the reverse strand, counting down.
CTATACATACCTAAGCTACAGGTGTGGATGCGAGAGTTGCTGTAACGGTCTGCTTTTGCTGGCCCTGCCAGAGGGTGATAGTAATGCTTTGGCCAGGTTTTTTAGATCCTATTGCAGCTGCTAGACCTGATGCTGAAGTGATCTTTTGCCCGTCTATCGCTACGATTACATCACCTGCCTGAATTCCAGCCACCTGAGCAGGAGAGCCGGATTCTACCTGCATGACAACTGCACCGCTGTTTGGAACGAAGTTGTACTCGCTCTTTAGCTGGCTGTTCAGGGTGGTAATGTAGACACCGAGAAATGCCTTTGGCTGGGATACTGAGCCACCCTTCCTGAGCTGTGGTAGCAGACTTATGATTCTGTCCGACGGGATAGCGAATCCGATATTCTGGGCAGGAGCATTACCTGCACTGGACGACGCCACAGCGGTATCCATTCCGATCACCTGTCCGGCGGAATCGACCAGCGGACCTCCAGAATTACCGGAGTTTATTGCAGCATCGGTCTGGATCATGGATGTAAGGTCTTCTACTGCATTGGATGTTGGAGAACCAGCTTGTACACTCCTGCCGAGTGCAGACACGATCCCAGAGGTAACCGTTGGGGTCTTCAATGAGAGTCCAAGGGCATTTCCTATTGCTATGACAGCATCTCCTACCTGTAGGCTGGATGATTTACCAAACGTAACCGGGGTGAGATTGGTAGGTGCATTCTCTATCTGCAATAGAGCAACGTCATCCGTAGGGTCAGTTCCGATCAGCTTGGCCGGTAGGGACGATGATTGGCCGTAGAGGGTGACCGTGATGCTTGTTGCGCCTGCTATAACGTGGTTGTTGGTGACGACCTGTCCACTGTTGGTAATAATCATACCGGTACCCTCATCTACCACCGTACCGGCAGATCCACTACCGAAGGGTGAGCTGCCGAAGGGTGAGCTACCTTCACTTAAGCCGCTGCTTGAACTCACTCCGGTGGCCTTTATGGACACAACGGAGGGCAGTAATTTTTTGACTATCTGTGGTATCTGCGCACCACTTGCCAGTAAGGCAGGACCGGCCGGAGCGTTGCTGACTGATACCGTAGTACTTCCTCCATTGCTGACGCTTTTGTTACCCATAGATACCGCTGCGGCTCCTACAATGGCACCTACTAGCGCAGATACGACTACTACAGTCACCCATCTCAGGATACCAGGATTGATACGCCGCCGTTGCTTTAGGGCAACGGCTGCAGCATTTTCATGTGGTCCGCCAGTCTCTGAATCCCCCGGCATTGTATAGCTACCGCCGCCAAATCCACCACCGTTTCCGAAGTTGCTACCGCCACCAAAACTACTACCGGGCAGATTACCGGGGTTCCCGCCACCAAAACTGCCCTGACCTGCATACCCTCCATAGCTTGGTTGCTCAGCCGTTGGGTTCCATGAAGTACTTTGCCCTACCGGTGGCTGGTAGCCGGTATCAGGCGCACTCTCAGACGTCCCCAGCTTCTCAGGGGCGCCCCATCCATAACCAGTTGCCCGACCATAACCACTCTGACCTGTGGGCGGTTCGTAGGGTCTGTTCTCATCGGAAGAGTAACGTGGTCCGGGTGCCTGATCCTGGATGTTAGAGCTCTTGGGGGTTCCCTCAAAATGCCCACGATCTTCCATTTCCATGGTACCGCCGCCCTCCTGTGAGGTATAATCGTTCGGATGAGAGTCTTCATCTGTTCCGGGTTCATCTTGGGAACGCCTCCAATACTGCCCTGGTCCTTCAATACCATAAGGTGGCTTAGGGCTATTGCTTGGTTCCTCATTATCGTGTCGCTCGTTCATCGGCTTCTCTCCTTTCATATTCCGGTACATCTAAAAGTATAAAGAGGTATACCTAAAGAGTATAAAGGGGATTGGCGGGGCAGATACGTCGTGAAAGCATATCTTAATAATGTCATAACAAAATTGCATTCCTCTCCATGGCTGGAGTTTTGCTCTGTGATCGCCGGTTTGTTGGTTACAGCGGTTGTCTGTGCCTTGCTACACTGGTATTCTATTACACTGATATGGCAAAATATATAGAGATAGAAATTACAGCTCGTTCGGAAGGTGAATCGTGGAACTGGCGTGTCGTAAATGCCAAGCAACCACGGGGCATACTACCGGCTGACCTCCTACCCGCCGATACAAAGGTAGGTGAGATATTTCATGCTGAGATACAGTCTGGTTTGGATGGTATTGACATTGTCAGTGTGACAAAACCAGAGACATTAGATAAAAAGAAGTTATCAGACGATACTTTGGTTATAGGTAGCAAACGCAACTTTTCTCGTAAAGAACGGGACTATGCAGACTATACACATGAGCGTGATTCTACCGCAGATGCTGGATCGCCGGTAAGAGAGCGTATTTCAGCAAAACGTAGTTCCGATCGTAACTCAGCTAAGCGCAATACGCCGCGTAGGCAATCTGATCCCGGTAGGAGAGGTAGCCAGGAAAAGGGCGGTGAGAGTATGGGTAACATGGGCAGGCGTCACGATCCGATCAGGCGAATACTCGGTACGCAATACCGGAATGCTGTATTGGCTCAGTTAAGGCCGGAGCAGCTTCCCATTGCAGAGGAACTGTTACGCGGAGGGATGCCGGCTGTACGTGAGAGGATAGAAAAGCAGAACGAAGATGCAAGACGCAATGGTAAGCCGTTGATTGCTTCGGAGCCGTTAATTGCAATGGCAGAAGAGCTGCTGCCAAGTATCACTCTGGCCAATTGGAAGGATAGGGCATCAGCTGCACGCTCTCTGGGATCAGATATACCGCTATACGAGTTGCGCTCGATAGTCGTGGCAACCAACAATATAGATTTGGATGAGGAAGCCTCAGAGCTTGCCGGTGTACTGAAGACCATGCTTCATGAACGCATTGAAGCATTGCGTACCCGTTGGGAAGAGCAGATAACTCGCAAAATCGACAAGGGTGACGTTATAGACGCTATCAAGTTGTCCAGCACTCCTCCTGATCGTAGTTTTAAGATTCCAGGCGACCTGGCTGTACGCTTGGCGGAAGCTGCAGGCAATGTGCTTTCGCCGGAAAGAGAAGAGCAGGAATGGATGGAAATTATAGAAGCTGTGCTGCAGTCGCCTGTTAGAAGAAATGTAAAACCACTTGGCCTGCCGGCAAATGCCACAAATGAGTTGCGTGCCCGACTCTACAGGGCTGCTGGACTCATACCCGGAGTTTCCAGCCTGATCGGCCTGTCCATGCCTCCCCCACCTGTAGCCAGCGGTCAGTCCAGTAAATCCCAGTGAACAGCGTAATGTGATCCGCACCATTGGAGGTGCCTTGAGTAATTATTCATCTTGCATTCAGCCGAAGGCCTTGAATATTTCATATGGCTTAGCCATGAGGTTGCGGATCATGATTGGTTATAGCTCCGAACAATTAGATAATATTGTGTAGAGAGAGGAACTCAAGCAGACCGGTTGTCAGGCTGTACTCTTCGAGATCTCCAAGCGGTACCCATGCCGCATTGGCCGCATCACTGGCAGGAACTGGAACAGGTAATCCCTCTATGGAGGATAGCGAAGTATCCAGACTTACGAAGAAATCAAGTATGACAAAGTGGTCCTGTTCGTCGATTCTCTCAGCTATACCTACCAGGTCGCCGCAGTTGACTTTCAAGCTGGTCTCTTCTTGGATCTCTCGTTCTACAGCCTGAGTGAGTTGTTCACCGTACTTTACCTTTCCACCTGGAATTGTCCATTTTCCCTCTTGAGGAGGATGGCCCCTTTTTACCAGCAACAATGATCCATCGACTACTGCTATGCCACCTACAGCAACTATCGGGTAGATGGGCATTGCTAACGGCCTATATGGCGTGTCATGGTGATCTGCCGTGCCTTGAACCCTGAGCTTTCCATAAGCCTCTTTGAACCTCTGTCTCCCGGTAGGCAATTGACATCCAAATTGATGCATCCCCGATTAGCCAGCACTTTGACTGCAGAGTCAAGCAATGCCTGACCTACTCCGATTCCCCTCGCTCCGGGAGTGACATATATAGCATCGATGTCACCTAGTGGTTTATTCGGCAAATTACTATGAGCTACTGCA
>JAMCPC010000079.1:27340-31572 GCA_023379725.1 Actinomycetota bacterium | reverse complement strand
CCGTGTGGAGGAAGCCAAATTGAGTATGTCCAGGATGCCCGAGTACAAGCAGGATGGCAGAAGAATAGAGATGTGCCTGAATACCGGCAGATGTTATACGCAATCTTTGCATAGTCCATGCTTTGGATCTGCCAATTGGCTGGCATTCTTGAGCAGGAAACATGATTGGCAGACAAACTCATCCGGCTGTCTCGGCACTACATGAGCCAACGTATCGTCATCAATATCCTCGTCACTCTCAATTATGTCATCATCTTCTGATGTCACCCGGGTACGCAATATCATGTCGAGAGCCTCCTCGACATCTTCTGTACCGGCCTCCTCTTCATCGTCCTCGTCAGTATGCGTACTCTCCAATGAAGTAATACCGGATGACTCGATTGATAGAGGAGGTGCGTCGGCCAGTCCATCCACGCCGTCATCCAACGTCAGGTCACTGTCATCGTCGTCCAAGTCGCCGCTTGGTTCGTCCTCGTCAATATCCTCAACGAGAGCATCATCGAGATCGTCGATGTCTATATCGTCATCAATTACGTCTCCAATCTCACTACGGAGTATCTCCTCATCCAGATCCTCTGGCTCTTCTATATCATCCAAATCGTCAGTCATCCTACCTGCCTAAATTATAATGGTATTTATACGGCTAATTATCATTAAATACAAACATGATAAATTAAATTACAGTTGTACTATACAGTGCCGGATTACTTTCGGCAAGCAAATATTATAATCTCTTTTTCTCGGATGCCATCCTCCCAAGCCCTTCACCTTCTGTCTGTACGAACTGCATTGATTGTGCTATCAGCTTGTGGTCGGCAACCTCTCTGATAAGCTCAAACATGCGTATGGCTATCTTCCTGTACGAAATATGGCCCTGAGGCATAGACCTAAGCTCTATGAGGTGCATGGCCTCACGGGCATTCATGCCGATTACATATCGTATTCTGGATGCCAGAGGTAATGCATACTGTGCTTGTAGCGGAAAGTCTCCAGACATCATCTCGTGAAGCTCTCGTTCCCTCTCTACCACCTGGACATACTCTGCTGACAGGTCGGCCTCCATAATCTCACCTGGCATATAAAATCCGAGTTCACCTGTGATGGATTGCCATTCGATCGTCAGTAGCCTGTGCCTTTGCAGGTCACGGAATGCGCCATAATCGCTAACTACTTCAAATACATATTGTGTCGCCTCGAATGCCCTTCCCGGCTTATGGCGTCTATCTCTTCTAGATCCTACATAGGAAGCCATAAGCTCTGCTCTCTCGTCTTCGCTCATCTGCAGGAGCAGTGACCGGGCATCTTCCATGCTTAGATTCGAATGTTCGAAGAGAATCTCCTGAAGTACCTTATCTTCGCCAGTGCTGTCAAAGTCAATCAATCTTACTTTATTACCCTCAAGATCATACTGGCCTGGTCGTAAATTGGATCGTGAGGTTGGATCTCCTGAACCTACTTGAGTCATGGTTGCTGGCAGGGTTACCTGTAGCGCGTGATTTTCAAAGATGCGTTCAGTGATTGCACGCGTTCGCTCTCTGGTCTCCTCAAGGTAGGTTTGCCATACCCCTCCCCTATCAGGGCGATCCAATCGTGTGAGAAATGACGGTATGACCATTCTCAGCTGTTGCAGCATCAACTCAGCATAGGCATTTGCTTCAGGCAGTGCACTGGCCCGTAGCCTCAGTATAAGTCCTTCAAAAGCTTGGCCACTTCCGTATATGCCGACATTTGAGAGTGTGGCTACAGGAAGTAGCCCTCTCAATAGATCCAATGCTTTTGCCTTGATTGACCTGCGGTAGGCAGGGTCAGGATCGTCCGGAGCCTGTGGATACTTCGATGTAAGAAAGGACTCTATTTTCGGGATCAAACTACTGTATTGAGCGAATGCGAAATCCATGGCAGCTACATAATGGACACCCAGAGGAGATTCCAATACTGCCGGATCACGATAGTAGCGGTACTGACTATTTGTCAACCGTACGTCGTAAGGTATGTAGCGGGTAGACTGCTCTAGGTACGACATTATTCTTCCCCTCTCCAGCAGTTTCGTCAGTACGTTTGAAACTTGCTCACACGCCAAATGCACACCTCCCAACTGCGCAACTGAATCGTCTCCGTATTCATTAAAGACACGATCATAGAGTACCTGAGCACGACCGGTACCGATACCTGGATTGCTGCCGACGCCATCCTTTGGAACGATATCACCGGCGAATTCGTCTATGAACAGCCTTCTCAGGCTCTTGGAAGAGCGAGAGTAGCGTGCAAAGAGGGCACCCTTGACTGACTCGTCCAGGTTGGTAAGAGCGAAGACGGGGCCGTCAATGTCTGTCACATAAGCAGATAAAATGCTTTTCTCGGTTTCACTGAACTCCTCAACAGAATAGGAAAACATGGTAACTAGTGTAGCGTCTTATAAATAACCATGGGTTCCCGCCAGCCAGATAACGCCCCTGACGGCGTTCTTGTCCTAGACGTAGCTACCGGCTACGCCTTCGTCCTCGGCCTTGCCAGATGGCGTCCCTGACTTGCCGGATAACGTCACGCTATTTACGAGACACTACACTAGACGTTGCCGGTACCAATAAGTGTGGGACTCTATGCAATTATGCTTACAGCCTGCACTTATCCTGTTATTGAGTCTGTCATAGCTGCTTTCTTTGCTTTTCTGCGGTTGATGATCATACCAATCAGTATAGATATCTCATAGAAGAAGTACATAGGCACTGCCAGGGCAAACATAGAGAATGGGTCACTGCTCGGTGTGATAACGGCCGCAAATGCCACTATTAAAAATGCTGAGAGCCGCCGCCAGTGAGACAATTGTTTCGGAGAGAGTATGCCGGCAAGTTCGAGCGCTACGAGCACAACGGGGAATTCAAAGCATATACCGAATATGGCCATGAGTGCCAGTATCAAACCTAAATAGCTGGTAGGAGTGTATATCTCGTGTAAACTTGGCCCTCCTATAGATTTGAGCCATCCAAGTGCATGGGGAAAGGTGATGTAGGCTATCAGCGCTCCCAGACAAAATAGCAGGACAGCCGAGAGGACAAACAACAGGGTATAGCGCTTCTCGTTTGCTTTCAGTCCTGGAGTGATAAAGCGCCATGTCTCAAATAGAGCTACCGGTAGGCTGAGCAGCGCACCGCCATAAGCAGTTATCTCGACCCTTATAGACAGTCCATCAAGAGGGCCTGTAACGTATAATTTGCAGGATCGGGTGACATGGCAGTAGGGCTCCTGCAGAAAATGCAATATCTGAGGATAGATGATGAAACAGAGTATTCCGGCGGCTCCGAAAAACATGAGCGTTATCATTACCCTACGGCGCAACTCGGTAAGATGTTCCACCAGAGTCATGGTCTCTGGGCGTGGCTTCTTTATATGCTTGATTCGTTCTATGACGGTCATTCGTTACCTCTGAGTTACCCGGTGGAGTATACATACGCCGTTACGGGTGATATTTTGAACGTGATGCAACATAAAGGGCAACAGCGATGCCATATCAGTTGAACGTAGGATCGTCTGGCGGTAGATAGAGAGTAGTAGCCTCGGGGTATGCTGACCTATCCTGGCGATCAGGGGTACGATGATTCGGTGCCGTACTGGCAGTTTGAGTTGCCGTGTCGGTTGTATGGTCTCGTGAGCGAGATAATCCGTATACGCTTCGTACCACTTCACGTGCAGGATCTGGCTCTTCCGTTACGGTATCCGGCTTTGATCCATCCTGTGAAATGCCGTTCTGGTCATCAGCGGTGTCGAGCGCGGCGTCTGCACCGGTGTATGTATTACTGCCAATGTCGATACCGGAACCGGTATCTGCACTTCTATCAGTATCCGTCTCAAGGGAATAGTCTACTCCGACCTCTTTATTCTCAGCAGCTTTGCCCTCAGCAGCTTTATACGTCTCGTGAGATGCAGCCAATCTGTCAAGCAGAGAAAGAGGCGATCTTACTGCTGATGCTATTTCGGTAGTCGAAGGTAGTTGTGGAAAGATACCCTTCATCTCATCCTCCATGCGCTGCCTCATTCCCTTTAGATTTGACCATGCCTCACCGACCTGGCGTGCCACTCGCGGCAACTTATCCGGGCCTAAGATGATCAGCCCGAAGACCAGCACAATAAGCAGCTTCGTAGGAGTTATATCCAACATCTATAGAATATTCTAGCAATCTTCTTGCTTCTTGTCCGGATACCACATTCACCTCAATTCATCGTGGAGACGAGCG
>JAMCPC010000079.1:0-26823 GCA_023379725.1 Actinomycetota bacterium | reverse complement strand
GACCCCGAAGGAATGTAGAACGTCTCGAATACCCATGTGCGCACTACAAATGCAACCCCCAATGCAACCAGGATTATTATGCCCCAATTGATGAGTCTTCGCTTTATGGAGATCTTTCTTGTTAAACGAGATGATTTTTTTTGAGAGGATGACCCGAGTGAATCGCCTTCAGAGTCTGGTCTTGGAGGAGCATCTCTCATTGCCAATGCTTCATGCGCGTCAGCCTCATTGTCTGTATTTGGAGTCACAATATATATAAGTTATCCTACTGTGGAGCCCTGCGCAGGTCATCTAATTTATCCAGAGTCCTGTCATTCAGAGTCCTGTCATAGATTGGCAATCAGTCGCTCTACCCGCTCGTCGTGAGACTTGAATGGATCTTTGAGCAGGACAGTGCGTTGAGTCTGATCATTGAGCTTCAAATGTACCCAGTCAACTGTGAAGTCACGGTTTTTCTGCTTGGCCCGTTTGACGAACTCTCCCCTGAGTCTTGCCCTCGTGGTAGCGGGAGGGGTGGTTATCGCTCCATCTATATCAGCATCGGTCACCATACGCTCCGGTATATTGTGTTCCAATAGCTTGTAATATATCCCTCTCTTCTTGTCTACATCGTGGTACTGAAGATCCATCATGGATATGCGTGGATGTGTAAGGCTGAGGCCATGCTTGTTCCGGTATGCCTGAATCATGTTGTACTTCATTACCCAGTCACACTCCTTGTCCAAGCTGAGCGGATCCGACTCAAGTCCTTTCATACAGTATTGCCACATTGAAAGTGCGCGATCTTCGTCCTCAGGTAGTCCGTGCCTATCTCGCATGCTCAGCGCCTTATCGAGGTATGTGGACTGGATTTCAAGTGCAGAGAGTTCCTTCCCGTTGGCCAATTTAACCTTTCGCCTGCAGGTGATATCGTGGCTTATTTCACGTATAGCTCTTATAGGATTCTCAAGAGTCATATCCCTCATAATGTATGCTGGGTTTTCAATTAGTCTTAACACGATACTTGTAACCCCGATTTTCATATAGGTGACGAACTCACTCATATTGGAATCACCGACTATGACATGCAAGCGCCTGTATTTCTCTGCATCGGCATGAGGTTCATCGCGAGTATTTATTATAGGCCTGCTACGAGTAGTTGCCGAAGATACGCTCTCCCATATGTGTTCGGCCCGCTGGGAGAGGCAGAACGTCGCATCCCTGGAGCCCTGTATCACCTTTCCTGCACCTGCATATATCTGCCTGGTGACCAGGAACGGGATCAGCTTATCCACATACTTGGAGAAATCGTCCTCACGTCCGGTCAGATAATTCTCGTGGCATCCGTAAGAATTACCTGCAAAGTCGGTATTGTTTTTGAAGACCTTGACCGAACCCCTCATGCCCTCTTCCACCAGCCTCCCCTCTGCGGCTTTGGCAAGCGAATCCATGACCCGTTCACCAGCTTTGTCATGCATGACGATATCATTCAGGTGATCGCACTCCGGGGTAGCGTACTCGGGATGGCTTCCTACGTCAAGATAGAGCCTCGCACCATTTTCAAGAAATACATTGGACGAACGCCCCCAGCTAACGACTCGCCTGAACAGATAACGTGCTACCTCATCTGGAGATAGGCGTCGCTGACCTTGGAGGGTAAAGGTCACTCCATATTCATTCTCTATCCCATATATTCTTCGATCCATTTTAAATTCTTTTCTTTAGCGGATATCTCTAGCCTCTGGAGTGCCCTCCAAGCACCTCCCTGCTCCCTATACCGCTTGTTGGTAATATGCAACGAGCGGTTAATTGATTATATCTGTTAACGATTCCTATTTTTCCGAGGATGATTTTGATCTGGCAGATTTTTTCGGTGAAATAATAGCATCAATATCCTCCTGGGAGATGCGTTTGAATGATCGTTCACCGTTAGACCGATCCAATACGGCTACCTCAAGGTCTGACGAAGGTATGACTCGATCATGTCCCGAGAGCACCCTTACGCATGTCCTGATTGCATCTTCCAGTTTCCAGCCCGGTTTGTAAGCCTCAGCCATCCTCTTCCTGACCACCTCTGCATCGCCACCAAGTACCGCATATCCTCTCTCGTCGGTAATAGTCCCCTCATATGCTATATGAAACAGCTGATCGGACTGGGAAGTACTTCCAAGCTCAGCTACCAATATCTCTACCTCGAGTGGCTTCATCTCATGTGTGAACACCTGGCCCAGATACTGAGCATAAAGATTTGCAAGTGACCTGGCTTCCACGTCATTTCTACTGAAAGCAAATCCTTTGGTATCGGCATGGCGAATACCGGCTACTCGTAACTGGTCGAATTCGTTATATCTTCCTACACCAGCAAATGCTATACGATCGTATATCTCAGATATTTTCCGCAGTGACCTTGATGGGTTCTCGGCCACTATCACTATACCATTGTCATAACTGGTACCCACAAGGGCTCTTCCCCTGGCTATCCCCTTTTGGGCATATTCTGCACGGTCTTTCATTACCTGTTCTGGGGAGACATAGTATGGCATAGTCATCTCGACCGCCTCCAATCGCTATTCTCCCCCCTAGCCTGCAGCCTGTCATAGAGCGAATGCACCATAGACGCAGTCTCATCGTCATTGATGGCTTGATAGCCTGCTGAGGTGATAGTAGCCACTATCGGATATATCCCTCTCAAGATATCAGGTGGTCCGGTGGCAATATCTTCGTCGGCTGCCTCCACAAGAGCCTCAATGGCCAGAGCAAGCGCAGCGTCTCTGCTTATATCAGTATGCCACGATTGTTTCAATACTGATCTGGCATTCCTTCCGCCAGATCCCTCCGCTGCATGTTCCTCTTCTATGTAGTGGCCACCGGTTACATCGAAGGTATATATTCTCCCGCTGCCTGCCTGAATATCGTACCCAGCAAAGATTGGAATTACTACCATCCCTCGCATCGCCAGTGCCAAGTGCTCCCTGACCATTTGGCTGAGTTGGTTGGCCTTGCCTTCAATACTGAGGCTTACACCCTCTACCTTTTCGTAATGCTCCAATTGGGTAGAGAACAGCCTGGCCATTTCCATAGCGGGACCGGCAGCTCCAGCGATTGCCATAGCTGAGTATTGATCTACTCTAATCACCTTCTCCATGTTGCGGTAAGCGATCAGGTGCCCTTCTGTAGCTCTTCTATCTCCAGCTACGATCACTCCATCTTTATATCGTAGAGCAATAATAGTAGTACCGTGTCTCATGCGATCGGCTAAGGTATCACCCGTCCAGTTTGCCAAATTGGCAGCGATACCGTTACGCTCACCGACTGCGCTATCCATACTGCTGTTCCACCAGTAGTAACCGGCATCCTTTTTCTTGGTACGAGCCAATGTTGCCATGAAATTTGGCCCTGGATCATCGGTGGGGCCGAATATGGGCAGGGTCATATATTACTGGCCACCCTTCTGTACATAGCTACGGACGAACTCTTCTGCGTTCTCTTCCAGGACCTCGTCTATCTCATCCAATATGTCATCCAGTTCAGCCTTCAGCTTCTCTCCTGATGCAGTAGAGGCCGAATGCTCGTCTGTTTCTTCTTCGGTTTCACGCTTTGTCGAAGTACTTCGATGCTTCTGTTCTCTTTCCGGCATAAGTGTCAATACCTCCTATCGTCTACTATCTTACCCGCTTCGGTAATCCATCCATCATCACTGTATACTAATATCGGCATATATTACAGTGATTGTGCATAAAAAGCGTATTATTACGCGAGCAGGGCTACTGAACTTCGAGGCCATGCAACAATTCAGTTGCATTCTTACTGCCCTGTATCAGCGTATCGACGTGATCGGCAGTACCTTTCAGCGGATCCATCATCGGAACCCGTTTCAATGGACCATCCTTCAGATCAAAGACGAGAGAATCCCAATTGGCGCTGGCAATTTCATTAGAGAACTTTGCAAGGCACATACCCCTGAAAAATGCCCTCGTATCACGAGGAGGAGTAACTACTGCTTTGTTTATCTCATTATCAGTTACCAGTCTCTCCATGCCCACACGGTTGTAAAGAGATTTTTCCGGATTGATGTCATGGTATTGTATGTCTATAGCTCTAAGCCGCGGGTCAGTCCAACTTGCATTGTGACGGTCCATATATGCCTGCAGAAGACGGTATTTTGCTACCCAGTCCAGTTGGTCCGAGAGCGACATTGGGTCAGATTCCAATGATTCCAGCGTGGACTCCCATCTCTCCATCATTATCTTGCCCACCTCTTCGTCTCCCAGCACAGACAACCCATTCTGCTCCACATAGTCGGATGCTAACTCGAAGATTTGCCACTGTAGCTGTAATGCAGTAGCAGTCGTGCCGTTTACAAGCTCAAGTACGGTGCTCAGTCCGACATCCTGCGATACTTGATGTATCGCATGTACAGGGTTTGCGAGCATGATGTCCGCATTGTCCAGCCAATTATCCTCAATCATGGCCAGTACCAAGGCAGTGGTACCTACCTTGAGGAATGTCGATACCTCTGACATGTTTGCATCTCCGACAATCACATGAAGTCTTCTGAACCTGGCAGGATCAGCATGTGGTTCATCGCGCGTATTGACAATAGGGCGCTTCAGGGTGGTTTCAAGTCCTATTTCCTCCTCAAAGAACTCACCGCGTTGCGACAACTGGAACGGTATTGCACGGCTGTTGCCGGCCAGTTCAGTTCCCACTTTTCCTGCACCTACCATAATGATACGGGTAATGAAATGAGTGATTATCTGCTTGGCAATACGTGAAAATGGAACCTCTCGATCCATCAGATAGTTCTCATGGCAGCCATATGAATTCCCTTTGCCGTCTGAATTGTTTTTTATGACTGTAACCGGTGATTCTGCTGGCAGATATTTATTTGCGGATGCAACTGATCTACGTAGAATCTCCTCTCCCGCTTTGTCGTAGAGTACCAGCTCGAGCGGATTGGCGCATTCCGGAGTGGATAGCTCTGGATGAGCATGATCCACGTAGTACCTGGCACCATTAGTTAGTACAGCGTTGACAAGGTGGGTCTCTATCTGTGGAGGTTGCCCGTTGGTTGCGCTGAATCCCCGCGCGTCATTGGCGGGGCTTTCGTTTTCGAAATCCCAGCCTGCTCTTTCCAGGTCAGTAACGTAACTGTTTACCAGGAGCGAAGAGAGCGACACCGGGTTGTCATGGCTGTTGTTACTGTGTATGCCATACTCTGTCTCTATCCCGCAAACTTTTACTATTGCCATGCATATGAGGTTAGCTCATAATTGAGGTGCTTCACCATCACGCTACAAGGCGCTGTATTCGGATGTACGAAAACTCCCTCATAATTGAGGTGCTTCACCATCACGATTACATGGTGCTATCGACAGAAGCAATCTCAACAACCTTGAGCTCATGGCTAACGGTCTTCACCGTTGCCTCTCTGCCGCATACAGGCTGACTTCCTCCTCACGGGTAGAGTCAGGGGCTTGCGCTCGCTGGAGCGGCAAAGGTGTGCTGTAAGGTAACGTGCAGTATAATTGAGTATGCGCTTATTTGTGGCGGTATGGCCTCCAGAACAGGTGATAGACGTACTTTACAACTTGCCGCATCCAGAACGTGAAGGTGTCAGATGGACAAAGAGAGATAACCTACATCTTACGCTTGCTTTTATGGGAGAAGTGGCAGATGTAGACGAGGCGATAAAGACTTTCTATGCATTACCGGTAGATGAGAAGAGAGTATTTGCTGCCACTATCGGCCCTACTACGGCACTGTTCGGCTCTAATATACTGCAAGTTCCTGTGACAGGGCTGGAAGAGCTTGCCAAAATTATTTTAAACTTTCCCTGGAGCGAAATGCCAGCTGGCTCTGGAAGATCATTTCATGGGCATATTACCTTGGCAAGAGCCAAAGAAAGGCATACCATAAGCTCGCTGGCAGGATTACCAGTGCATGCCAGTTGGAACGTATCGTCTATTGATCTCATGAGCTCTCAACTCGGCATCCATGGTTCGACATACGAGAAGATAGCCTCTCGCCAGTTTGAGTAGATGAGACGACTATCGTGGATTAGTAGCTGCTCGACTGCATAATAGTGCGGACAGCATTATACTATTTGCGGTACATTACATCAGCACCTGATGATCTTTTATATCGAGGGAGGGTCGACATAAATCCTCAGTTGTTCGCGAGGACGTGCTGCCGATGATAGTAAGTTACATAAGGTGTCATGGTCGTTTGCGATCACCAGCCATGAGTCATCGGGTTGCTTGCCAGCGCGCAGTGGACGTGTCGACGATTGGTCAGCTATGTCGCTATATGCGCCACTCTTGTCGCTGGCGGCCAGCAGCGTGGAGACAAAATCTTGAGCACCGGCACCAACAATGCGAGCTATGGCAGTATGGGGTGGGAGTGACAATTCACGGCGTATACGCATCTCTTCGTTTAATAACATGGCGTGATTGCCCGACAATACCGCTCTTATCAACGGGTGGTCGGTGGCTCTTGTCTGGATAATGGTGGGGCGCGTATAGAGTGAAGACCTGGTAATTGCCTGCGCCCTCCCTAGCATTGTCATTACCTCCTCTGATGCGTTAAGTCTGGGAGCCAGCAGGTCGGTGTCGATATCGACGAAAATTACGATATCTGCAATGTCGTACCTGTAAAGTACCGCCTCCGTACCTAATATAAGTTGTGTCATGTCCGTAGACGGTGCAGTCGGTGACCGGTCTATCTTGACTGTATTTTTGGCATTACTGTGCTCTCTGGCATCTCCTACCACTTCCAGTACGGGCACTCCAAAATAGTCAGATAGGGTTTGTCGTAACCTGCTAAGTTTGGACGACATCTCCCTGATGTCGTGTCCGCTGCAGTAAGAACAGGTGGATGTACGTGAATAGTTGCATCTTGGACAGGAAAGCATTGCAGCTGGTTCGTCGGTGATTCGAAGTACATTGTTGCACACGGGACACCTGGGTATCCGATTGCATGAGGAGCATGTCGGCAGCCTCATCTTTGAAAATCTGTTTTGTACCATAAGCACTTTTCTGGTCGAATCTGCCATCGCCCATCGGACTGCATACTTCAGTTCGTCAGAGATTACTCCCGAACCGGGAGCTTCCTTGGTTAGATCGACTACCCTGACCTGCACTACCTGTCTGTCTGGGACTGTATGACTGGTTCCGGCCGGTATATATGCTGTCGATGTGGACTGTGCCGTGGACGGAGGTGTGGATGGAAGTGTGGGCTGTGCCGTGGACGGAGGCACAGATAGAGGTGTGGGCGAAAGTGTGGACTGTGCTGGAGGTGGAGGTGTGGATGGAGATGCATCTGGTGACGTATGTTGCTCCATGGGTTCAATGCCGCAGTCTTTGACCATAGAGAGTGTCGGGTAGGGCGTAACAAGTAGGCAGGGAGCATTGGCCATACTTGCACGATGCACGGCAACTTGCCATGCATTCCATAGAGGTGCTCGTTCTTCCTGGTAGAGAGAGTCGTGTGCAGACAACACAATAATAATGGACACATCGGGAAGTGGCGAAAACACGGCCTGCCGTGTTCCCAATGCTATGCAATTGCCCTGCCGTGCAATATGCCATTCGTCAGGCATACGCGCCACATTGAACCCATCAGCCTGTAGCTTCCTGTACATATGTCGTACATCAAGATATGTAGGGCAGAGGATGATGACCCCTTGCATTGAAGAAGCATTCCCCGATGGTTCATTTCCTGACAACCTATCTCTTGATTCAAATGACCGTGATAGTGCGTCCAAGTAGGTGCTTGTAGAGCTTAGTAGGGAGGCAACAAACTCTGCGCTATCCGAATACTGCGGCAATTCAACAATCGACGGACCACATCGTACTTGACTGCTCCCCTGTAGCCCCTCCTGCCATTTGTCCCCCTGTAGTCCCTGTAACCCCTGTAGTTCCTGTAACCCTTGCCATCCTGAGACTCGTATGCCGGCATCAGCTATGAACCTGTAAATTGCATCGATACGAGCCATGTTATCCGGTAGTACGGTAGCGTATTGGCCGGCAGGGAGAGGCTTGGCGGCATTGCTCTTCCTCATAGCTTGAACGTGTACTATACGGGGCGATGATGCGGTAGAGAGCAGTCCAGAGAGCTTTCCAGCCCACCTCCATGATACCCAGCGAGCCAACTCTACGACTTGTAGTGGAGGGCCTTTCGATCGGAGTCTCTCTATACGCAGAAGCTGTGTCTTCGGATTGCCATTGACCTGTAGACGGGTAACCCATCCGCGCACACGACGATTTCGGAATGGAACAAATACCTCCGATCCGATCTCCAGCATGTCTTCTAGTTCGATTGGTACCAGGTAGTCGAATTCGCGGTCCAAGCCACGAATATCTGGTATAACGGTGGCTCTTTGAAGTCCTCCGTCGTCAATGGCGGGGGTTGAGTGATCTGTCTGTACGTTAGTGGTGCTCAGAGTCCTAAATACTGCTTAACGTCAGCCAGCTTGGGAGTAGCTTCCCATGTAAAGTCCTTATCATTTCTACCAAAATGACCATAAGAGGCAGTCCTGGTGTAGATGGGTCGTAATAGGTCCAGTTCCTTTATAATCGAGGCAGGTCGTAGATCAAATATCTCCCCTATGCATTTGCCGATTTTCTCTTTATCGACTCGTTCCGTGCCAAAAGTATCTACATATATCGATACAGGATGTGCTACTCCTATGGCGTAAGCAATCTGAATCTCACATCTACCGGCGGCACCAGACGCTACGATATGCTTTGCAACCCAGCGAGCGGCATATGCACCGGAGCGATCCACTTTGGATGGATCCTTTCCCGAAAAAGCCCCTCCTCCATTACGAGCCATACCTCCATAAGTGTCAACTATAATCTTACGTCCGGTCAGTCCTGTATCTGCTGCCGGTCCGCCCAGCTCGAACTTGCCCGTTGGATTACAAAGTACTTTCATATTCGAGGTGTCAAGCGAGGGTGGCAATAGTGGTTCTATCACATGTTCCCGCAAATCCGGAAGAAGCATTGTCTCAATATCCAAATCGGCGGCGTGTTGGGTGGAGATGAGAACGGAAGTAATTCCTATCGGACGATTACCCTCGTACTCTACAGTAACCTGAGTCTTCCCGTCCGGTCTCAGATATGGAAGTACGCCTACACGCCGTACCTGTGCAAGCCGTTGTGCAAGCCTATGAGCTATCCATATAGGCATAGGCATTAAATCTGGAGTATCTTCACAGGCATATCCAAACATCATTCCCTGGTCTCCTGCACCTTGGGCATCCAATGGATCTGAGCCTGAAGTCAATCCCTGCCTTATTTCGTAAGCATTCGATACTCCCTGCCCTATATCCGGAGACTGCTCATCAATGGCTACTATGACACCACACGATTTGCCATTGAAACCGTAAGCATCATTGTCGTAACCGATGTCGGCTATTGTCTTGCGTGCTATGGAGGCCACATCTACGTAACAATTTGTAGATATTTCACCGGCAATCACCACAAGACCGGTGGTTAATAGCGTTTCGCAGGCTACCCTGCCGCTTGTATCAGATTCCATGACCTTATCGAGTACCGCATCTGATATTTGGTCTGCAATCTTATCGGGGTGTCCTTCTGTAACTGATTCAGAAGTGAATCTCCACCTGGTCTCGCTCATATTGATCTCCTTCATCTAGTGTAATGTCCCGTATACAAACAACCGGCCCATGCCGATTCGTGCAGTAGTCTAGCCTACCTATGGCTCTGTCATTACTTCTGGCATGTCCATACCTTTTAGACGTGCCAGTGCTACATCCATGATAACACCGGCTACTGCATCCTTTGACAGAAGCGGTACCCCAACCCTCGCTCCACTTGAATCCATGATTACTACTTCGTTGTTCGGTGAGTCGAATCCTGCCTGTGCTGACGTGATGTCGTTGAGAACTATTATGTCTATTCCCTTGGAGGCAAGTTTGTTCTGTGCACTCTCTTCATCCATGCCGATTTCAGCGGCAAACCCGACTATGATTTGGCCCGGAGTATGCCTCGCTGCCAGGCCAGCAAGTATATCGGATGTAGGTTCAAGTTGTAGCTGGACTATTCCATCGGAACGATGCAGCTTGGTATGAGACTGAATGATTGGCCGGAAATCTGCTACTGCTGCAGCCATTACAATTATGTCTGCGTCAGCTGAGTAATTGATGGCCTCCCTTTCCATCTCTGCTGCAGTTTCGACGAATATACGTCGAATATCCGGAGATGCAACTCCATCTACGGTAGTTACCATGGTCACCTCAGCTCCCCTACTGTAAGCGTTCATTGCAACGGCATATCCCTGCTTTCCAGATGACCTATTCGTGATTACCCTGACAGCATCTATGGGCTCTCGAGTTCCACCTGCGGTGACCAGTACTTTGTACCCAGCCAAATCCTTTACGCTGTGATCCCTGCGGTCACTCCCTGTCGTATCACTACGCGCACTGCCACTACGCGCACTGCCACTACGCGCACTGCCACTTCCTGTAAGCGTATGCAATGCTGACTCTATATGTTCCACAATAGTATCTACAGCTGCCAGCCTACCAACGCCACTGTCGCCCCCTGCTAGTCTCCCCTCGTCAGGAGGTATTATGTGTATACCACGTGATTGTAGGATCTCCACATTGTGTGTCACTGCCTCATTTTCCCACATCTCTGTGTGCATAGCTGCGCAGACAATTACCGGTGCCTTCGAGGCTAATACAGTTGTAGACAGCAAGTCATCTGCGAGTCCGCATGAAAGCTTGGCTATGAAGTTGGCGGTGGCGGGCACTATGGCAATCACATTTGCCCGCTGAGCCAACCTGGTATGCGGTATCGGATCGGTAGAGTCAAATAACGACGATTGAACAGGCTCCGAGCAGAGTGCCGATAGCGTAAGAGGTGCAATAAATTGCATAGCCTCATCTGTCATTACGGGCAGTACATGTATGCCCTTATCCATCAGTCTTCTGGCCACCTCCACAGCTTTATAGGCAGCAATCCCCCCCGTAACTCCAAGTACTATCGTCGCACTGCTTTTAGTACCGTTTTGCCTGTCAGGCAGGTAAGTCACTGTCGGAGGAGGTGGCGGTATCTGCGTCGATGTCATCACTCATTATGGTTGTGGAGCCCTCGCCACCTTCACCGTCGTGGCTGTTACCCTGTTCGTGTTGTATCTCTGATGCCTCGCGGGACACCAGCTTATCTGCAGCTATTTCCTCGAGCGATATAGTAAGAGAGTTGTCAGAGAGTGAGGCAACTTGAGGTGGTACCAGCCCCCTTATGGATTGGCCGAGGCTTGAATAGTAGATGTTTATCTGGCGTGCGCGCTTGCCCGCTATTACAGCCAATTCGAATCTGGAGCCAATTTTCTCTACCAACAACTCAATCGGTGGTTCCACTAATGATGGGCTAGCTTTAATCATTTCATTCTCCTGTCCATACGGTATAAATAATTTTTTAATCTATACATTGTTGCAACATCTCTGCGATTACCAGCAATTATCAGATATTCCTAAGCTATACTATATACTCATCTTTGAGCGTGATAATCTTCGGTTGTCAATAATAGCACCTATCTCGCTGACTGCTCTATCCAGGGAGTCATTTATTACGATTGCATCTGCGAATTCCCTTGCAAATGCAATTTCCGTATCGGCTTCCCTCATACGTAAATCAACATGTTCTTTACTGTCTCCCCGTTCCTGAAGCCTTTTGCGCTGCTCATCTCTGGATGGAGCCAAAAGTAGAATTACCAATGAGTCGGGAAAGCCCTTCCTTATCTGTGTTGCCCCCTGAACATCTATCTCAAGTAGTATGTCGCTGTCGGTAGGAAGCCTATCTGGCCACGGCGTACCATACAGATTGCCTAAAAATTGTGCCCATTCCATAAACCCCCCCTTATCTGCCATTGACATGAATTCGTTTTTACTCACGAAATAGTAGGCATCTTCCGGTTCCCCTTCTCTACGTGATCGTGTAGTCCAAGATCTGCTGAGCCACAATGACTGATCCCTTGCTACCAGTAGGCGTGCTACTGTCCCCTTCCCTACCCCTCCGGGGCCGCACAATACGACTATCAGCCGATTGTCATTTTCAGTCTTACCGGTATCGGTTGCGGCTCTCTCCTCAAAATTGGAATGGCGCACGCAATGAATAACTAGTTAGTTATTTGGCTATACGACTTGCCAGTGCTTCACGCTGGTTTGCACCGAGTCCCTGGAGGCGACGAGTCTCGCTAATGCTTACCTCTTCCATAATCCTTCTGGCTTTTACCTTACCGAGACCAGGCAATGACTCAAGTACCGCTAGTACCTTCATCTTGCCTACGACCTCGTCGCTATCGGCCTTTTTGAGTAGCTCTGCCAAGGTGATTCTGCCCATTTTGAGCTTACCCTTGATCTCTGCTCTCTCTCTTCTTACCTTGGCTGCTTTGGCTAAGGCTGCTTGTCTCTGTTCTGTCGTCAAAGTAGGTGGTTTTGGCATAACGTTATTATAGCATATAACGATGGCCTTGCCAGTTTTTTGTAAAAAAATTTTCTGGTAGAGGTTCTACGCCCTTTTTATACCGTTCCTACTGCCCTTTTTATATCTTTCCTATGTCCGCGATTATGGCTATTGCCGCTTTGTGCGGATCGGATGACTCGGTGACTGCCCTACCGATTACGAGAAGATCTGCCCCTTTTGAGAGAGCTTCAGATGGAGTGGCTATCCTTACCTGGTCGTGGTGTTTGCTACCGGCAGGGCGTATGCCAGGTACCACTGCCAGCATGTTCGGATGGCGCTCCTTCAGAAAATGAATATCATTGGCAGCACATATCACTCCATCACATCCGGTATCACTGCTTACGTCCATCCTGGATATAAGGTCTTCTTCTGCTGCAACTTCACTGGTGAGTACAGTGACTGCCAGTATCTTAGCTGGGGCATTGCCTGATTCACGGCCGCCCCGTGCTGCACCCTCCACGGCTGCGGTCAGAGCAGCCCTGCCTGCTGCTGCATGTACGGTCAGGTAGGTACAGCCATATTTTGATAGTACGCTGGATGCTTTCCCTACAGTGGTTGGTATGTCGTACAATTTTAGATCGACGAAAACCTGGAAGCCTCTATCTGTGAGTCTATGAATTACCTCCGGTCCATATGCTGAATACAGCTCCAATCCGACCTTGATTACTCCAAATACTTCTTTACATGACTCTGCAAGTTCCAAAGCATGATCCAGGCTGTCAGTGTCCAGAGCGAGTGCCAAGTGGTCCTTTAGCTGTTCAGTCGTTACTGCCATTTCCTGATTATTCCGTTATCTGATGATCCTGTGGAGAATTGGTTGCGAAGCTCCACCTTCTACATATCTTTGGTGATTGTATTGTCTGGTCTTTCGTTTTCTGTACTTTCAGAGTCGCGTTCAGGAGCATAGTTGCTTGTATCATTCTCGCTAATTATACATCCTGACAGCTCTCTTACTCTGGTGACTCTATTCATCCTGCACCAGTTTACGAGTTCCCTGTGTACTTTTATTGGAGCTCTGGGGTCCAGAATTGTAGCAGTACCGACCTGCACTGCATTTGCTCCTGCCATCATCATCTCTACCGCATGTCTGCCTCGTGATATTCCGCCTACTCCTACAATGCCAATCTCCGGAAATGCCCTACGGACATCGTGTACTGCTCTGAGCGCTACTGGACGTATAGCTGGTCCCGATACTCCCCCACCTGCCTGACCTGAGCCAAGGGCATAACGGCGCTCATTTATATCAATGGCAATACCCAGCAGAGTGTTGATGAGAACTACACCCTCGGCTCCTGCCTCAATGGCATGACCTGCAATGTCCACAAGATCTGCGGTATTGGCCGATAGCTTTACCCATACGGGTAGGCCGCTGGATAATGATGCCCTTACTACATTGGCGGTGGCGATGGCCGAGTGGGCAAAGATGTGATTGCGATCTTCGATGTTCGGGCAGCTCACGTTGACCTCAATTGCCGAGATACCATATGCAGGTGCCAAGAGCCTGGCGGCTTGTTCGAACTCGTCAGGAGTTCTCCCCCAGATACTGGCTATTACGGTACATCTACGCTCTACCAATTTAGGTAGTTGTTTACTAAGCCACCAGGGTATTCCCTTTCCTTGTAGGCCTACTGAATTGATCATCGATGCCGGACCCGAGCAGACTCTGGGGGCAGGATTTCCCGGCCAATCAAATACAGCCATTGATTTGACCACTACGGCACCAAGTCTCTCCAAATCCATGTAACCTGCAAGCTCTACACCGTATCCTGAAGTCCCCGATGCTGTCATTATTGGGGACTTGAGCTGAACGGTCCCGACAGCTACAGACATGTCTGTATGGGAGCGTCCCGCTAGTCTTGCGAATTGGATAGGTTTTTTGACCACTAGTTGTTAGTCCCGTGGATTTCCTGAAGACTTACTACACTCAATGGACTGTTATACCACTCCTTTAGTCCATTAGCCAGGGCACGAGCTGCGGCAATAGTCGTAATGCAGGGTATTTGAGCAGCAGTAGCGGCATTACGTATATACTGACCATCAGCTCTGGGTCCCCTACCTCGTGGAGTGTTGATTACCAACTGTATCTGTCCGGCTGAGATTAGATCTATCGCGCTGGACAATAGATTTTCATTATCGAGCCTCAGACTAGGCGCAGCAACTAAGTTACTAGGGGTATTGTCATAGCCAGTGCCGCCGGTTACCTTGGCTACTCGTATTTTCACTGGGATGCCATGTGACTCCAGATGGTTGGCGGTGCCTTCAGTTGCTGCTATTGAAAAGCCCAACTCATTGAAGGTAGATGCGATGTTGGTGGATGCATCCTTGTCGCGGTCGGCTAACGACATAAAGACGGTACCGGACACAGGCAACTTACCGTTGGCACCAAGCTGGCTCTTAGCAAATGCAATGCCAAACGAACTGCTTACCCCCATTACCTCTCCTGTAGAGCGCATTTCTGGTCCAAGCAGGCTGTCTACGTCAGGAAATCTGCTAAACGGAAGAACAGCCTCTTTTACACTGAAGTATCCGGTTGTGTTGGAGTGTCCGCCTGAATCGGCAAGAGGAAGCATGCCCTGATCCATTAGTTCGCGAAGGGTACTACCCAGCATGACCCGCGCAGCGATTTTGGCCAGCGGCACACCGGTAGCTTTGGAGACGAACGGAACAGTGCGCGATGCCCTGGGATTTGCCTCTATGACATATACCTCTGAGTCTTTTACGGCATACTGGATGTTTATCAGACCTACCACCTTAAGTGCATCGGCTATTCGCGAAGTATGAGATTTGAGCACAGACAGTATGTGTTCACTTAGCGTAGGAGGAGGAATCGCACATGCCGAATCACCTGAGTGTATTCCGGCTTCTTCGACGTGTTCCATGATGCCACCTATATATGTATAGTCGGCAGCATCTCTTATTGCATCTACATCGATCTCTACAGCATCTTCGAGAAATTTGTCTACCAGGACAGGGCGTTCTTCCTCTCCCGCCCCCTCCCTGGCGAGGACGGACTGCATTTCATTGACGGCTTTACGTAGTCTTTCTGGGTCATAGACTATCTCCATAGCTCGACCACCAAGGACATAGCTTGGGCGTACCAGTACCGGATAACCTATTTCTTCGGCGATATCAAGTGCTTCTTGGGAACATCTGGCCATACCTCCGGGTGGTTGTAGAATGCCCAATTCTTTGAGTAGGTTACTCCACAGTCCGCGATCCTCTGCGGCCTCTATAGAGTTGGGAGAAGTTCCCAGGATAAGATCACTGGGGATTGTTGATGCCAGTTTGAGTGGGGTCTGGCCACCCAGACTTACTATTACACCCAGTAATTTACTGGTGTCATTGTCGTATTTTTTTTCTTCGTTGATTATATTGGTAACGTCTTCGTGGGTCAATGGTTCGAAGTAAAGACGATCCGCGGTATCGTAATCTGTAGATACAGTCTCAGGGTTACAGTTCACCATGATAGTTTCGTAACCGGCATCTCTTAGAGACAAGACGGCATGCACGCAACAATAGTCAAACTCCACTCCTTGACCGATACGGTTGGGGCCTGAGCCTAGAATCATGACCCTGTCTTTTTCAGAGGGCGGGAGATCACCAGATCGTTCGTAAGATGAATAGAGATAGGGAGTGGATGCGGCAAATTCTCCTGCGCAGGTGTCTACTGTCGAATAGGATGGGTATATCCCACTAGCAAGACGTGCCGTCGTAGCTTCTTGCTCTGTGACTCCAAAGGCGTAAGCGATCTGGGTATCAGAAAATCCCAACTTTTTTAGGTAAAGCCATGCTTCTTGATCGATAGAATCGACACTTGATCCGGATTCGCGCATACGATCCATCGCTTTGCGTGCAAGTACAATTAGTTCAATCTGCTTTATGAACCAGCTGTCCACTCTGCTATGCCGTACGATTTCATCTGCTGGGATTCCTCTCCTAAGTGCTACCTCCAGATGAAATACCCTGTCAGGGGTGGGCTCTGACAGCAATGACAGGAGTTCATCGTCATTGAGGTCATCGTATAGCGACTCATTACCATCACAGTTTAGTCCAGCGTGACCCTTTTCTAGCGAGCGTATCGCTTTTTGAAGTGACTCGGGGAATGTACGTCCTATGGCCATTACTTCGCCTACCGATTGCATGCGTGTACCAAGCTGTTCTGGAGCGCCCGGTAGCTTTTCAAATGCCCACCTAGGTATCTTGGTTACTACGTAGTCGATAACTGGCTCAAAGCAGGCTGGAGTCTTGGAGGTTATATCATTTGGAATCTCATCAAGTCTGTAACCGACTGCCAGTTTTGCTGCAATCTTGGCAATCGGGAAGCCGGTGGCCTTTGATGCCAATGCCGAGGAGCGGGATACCCTTGGGTTCATTTCAATAATCATTCTGGAACCATCCTGCGGATTTACGGCAAACTGTACGTTAGATCCGCCTGTTTCAACTCCAACTCTTCTTATGCAGGCGAATGCATCATCACGCATCTGTTGGTACTCCCAATCCGACAGAGTCTGAGCAGGGGCAACGGTGATAGAATCGCCTGTATGCACTCCCATGGGATCCATGTTCTCTATTGAGCAGACGACTACGCAGTTGTCATTGTTGTCACGCATCAGCTCTAACTCATACTCTTTCCAGCCGGCTATCGAGCGTTCGACCAGTATGGTATGCACAGGGCTGGATGCAAGTCCTTCCATTGCACGTTTACGGAACTGGTCCAAGTCTGCAGCAGTTCCCGTACCGGCACCTCCAAGTACGTAGCTAGGGCGTACCATTACGGGAAAACCTATAGAAAAGGCTATATTTTCAGCTTCTTCAAGACTGTGAGCAAAATCAGCGGCAGGTACAACCAATCCGATTTCCAGCATCGCCTCTTTAAAGCGTTCGCGATCTTCTGCAGTCGAGATAGCGTCTACACTGGCACCTATCAATTGGATGCCATTTGCATCCAGAATGCCTGAGCTATGTAGCTGCATGGCCAGATTAAGGGCAGTCTGACCACCCAATGTAGGTAGCAGGGCATCAGGGTGTTCGCGCTCTATGATTGCCTGTACAGTTTGTATATCCAGTGGTTCGATATAAGTCTTATCAGATATATCTGGATCAGTCATTATTGTTGCAGGATTAGAGTTTACAAGGATTACTTTGTATCCCTCTTGACGCAGTACCTTGCACGCCTGAGTGCCTGAGTAATCGAATTCGCAGGCCTGCCCTATCACTATAGGTCCTGACCCAATTATTAATATAGATTCAATGTCAGTACGCTTCGGCATTGTCAGTTCACTATCCCTTGTGACCTACCATCTTGTGCCAGCAGTCCATTCTTTTGTGCCGGTTTATCGCTTTTTATCATCTGGCTATCTCGTGTCGATTCACCGTCTTTTATCATCTGGCTATCTCGTGCCGACCCATTATCTTGTATCAGCTTTTTCAATGAGTCGAAGAGGTACGCAGAATCGTGTGGGCCAGGTGACGATTCGGGATGATACTGCACCGACTCAATTCGGGCATTGTCCACACGCATGCCCTCTACTACTCCGTCATTAAGATTCACATGTGTGACCATTGCTCCACACGATTTCAGTGAATTACTGCTAACTGCGTAGTTGTGATTTTGGCTGGTTACCTCTACTTTGCCGGTAGCCAACCTTTTTACAGGATGATTACCTCCATGGTGACCAAATGGCAGCTTGTAGGTTTCAGCACCTATAGCACGTGCCAGGATTTGGTGTCCGAGACATATTCCAAAGATTGGGACACGTCCTACGAGGTCAGAGACTATGCTGGCCTGTAAGTCCAGAGCAGCTGGATCGCCGGGACCATTGGAGAGAAATACTATATCAGGATCAAGAGAGAGTGCGTCATCGGCAGCGAATCCTGCGGGTACTACCGACACTCTGGCGAACTGCTTTAGGTGGTCGAGTATCGTACGCTTGATTCCAAAATCATATGCTACTACTTTGTAGCTATTGTTGGGGTCTCCGAGATGATAAATGGTGTCAGTAGTTACAATACCTGTCAGGTCAGCTCCGGTGGTACCCGGCTCTCTTCGCGCAGCTTCAAGAAGGATTGATTCCGGTGCAGTTCCAAACGCACATCCCACTGCCCCCTGCTCTCTTATGGACATAGTCAACCGTCTTGTATCTATACCGGTAATTGCTGGTATGCCATATTGGATGAGCCAGGATTCCAGGGTGTCCTCGGATCGCCAGGATGAAGTCCTGTTCTCCAATGATCTAGTGACAACACCTCGTAACCATGGCTTTGACGACTCATAGTCTTGTGAGCTGATTCCATAGTTGCCGATATGGGGGTATGTAAACGTAACGATTTGGCCAGCATAGGAGGGGTCAGTTATTACCTCCTGGTAGCCGGCCATCACGGTATTGAATACTATTTCTCCTGTAACGATTCTTTCTGCTTGAATGTTCTGATTGTCGGGCGATTGTACTGCCAGTGAACCAGCACAGTATCCGGGAAATACTTCACCGGTGGCAAGTATTAGTTTTGCTGGATTACGTAGCTGCTCAGGACTGCCGTTCAGGGAAAGCGCATCCAAGAGACTCAGCGGATAGACATCTCGGGCGCACCGCCCCCCGGATTTCGCATGACTGCGTTGTCGTCGTCGGGCAGGCGCTCCAGCCTGCCTCTCCTCCTCCGCCTTGTCCTCCTCGCCCGGACGAACGACTCCCTGATCCAAGCTGCCTATCCGCTGAGTCTCTGAAAAGGGAAGGTTCACTTAGTGGCCCGTCCGTCAAGATATACAGGTTCACCTTCATAGATCGTGTGTCTCACCTTTCCGGTTAAAGATAGACCGTCAAATGGTGAGTTGCCGGATTTCGAGAGCAGACGGGGGGCATCTACCCTCCAGTCAGCTGAGGGATCAAAAACAGTTAGATTGGCAGGTGCTCCCGGTACGATCGGTCCGCCATGACGACCACCACTGGCAACATCCAGCCCAGCAATTGCCGCTGGCTTCCAGCTCATAGCTGCGATGATATCGACCATGTTCATAGAGTACTGCAATACAGAGGGGTCGATAGTTAGATGCTCCGAATATGAGTTGTTAGCTCTTCCGCCTCCTGCTGAGCCAGAGTTGCCGTACTCACTCTTGACAGAGTTGCTTTTTGTAGAGTAAGTACGGCCGGATCTATTATTACCGGATCTGCCATTTTCGGAGGCATCCTTTCTACCAGTGCCGACTTCGCCGGAATTGTCTTTAAGCACGGTGATAGCTACAGCCAGGGCAGTTTCCAACCCTATCATTCCCGGCGGAGCCTGATCCAGCGGGAGCTCTTTACTCTCCCTGACATGTGGTGCATGGTCGGTCGCAATCGCGTCGATTGTGCCATCTGAAAGTGCCCTTATTAACGCTGTGATGTCCTTACGCGTCCTCAGAGGGGGATTTACCTTGTAAATCGGATTATATTCTGAGAGCATATCGTCGGTAAGAGATATATGATGAGGGGTTACTTCGGCAGTTACCTGCATACCGGCGAGCTTTGCTCGTCTTACCAACTCCACAGAGCCGTGAGTAGAGAGGTGCATAAAATGTATTCGTGCACCGCACAATGCAGCCAGTTCCAGATCTCGCTCCAGCATAAGCTCCTCTGCGCAGTTTGGCGCACCCTGGACACCCATGACAGATGATAGGTAACCCTCATTCATCACCGTGTTTGCGGCCAGATCCTCCATCTCGCAATGCTGGGCAATAGTTGCACCGAGAGCAGATGCATATTCCAGAGCACGTCTCATGACAGAAGCACTCTGTACTCCCCTGCCGTCATCTGTAAAAAGCCTCACGCCGCACGCGTTCATCTCGACCATCGGCGACAATCTCTCTCCTTCACGCCCTACCGTAATGGTGCCGGCCGGTATGACTGCACATAGTGCATCTTTGGACATAGCCAGTATGTCTCTGACTGCGGTGGCATTGTCTATAGGTGGCTCAGTATTTGGCATGCAGACGACAGCGGTGTAGCCACCAGCTACAGCCGCCCTCGTTCCGCTCTCTATGGTCTCGGCTTCTTCATTACCGGGTTCACGTAGGTGGGTATGCAGATCCACCAGACCCGGCGAGATCATGCAACCGTCACAGTCGATGAGACGTGCTCCTCTTGGAGGGCTTATATTAGGTGCGATCTCCACTATCTCTGAATTGTCGATAAGGACATCCAAGCCAGAGCGTATACCAGTTGCATCCACCAAAGTACCACCTTGTAATAGTACCTTTGTCATACCTCAGTAATATCTCCAGGATTGGCCAGGAGCAGGTAGATAACGGCCATCCTTACCGCTACCCCATTTGATGCCTGGTTCAATATGAGCGACCTGGAAGAGTCTGCAATCTCGCCAGCCAGTTCCACCCCTCTGTTTATTGGGCCTGGATGCATAATGACCGCAGTTTCAGGCAACAGAGATGCACGCTTGCTGTCTATGCCCCAGTTCATGGCGTATTCACGTATAGAAGGTAGGTAAGTGCCTGAGCCTCGTTCGTTTTGCAGCCGTAATATATAGCATACCTGGGTCTCCGGTAATACCTCATCCAGATGGTAGCTTACCCTCACCGGCCATTTATCTACATGTCGTGGCATCAGTGTCCTGGGGCCGCAAAGAGTCGTTTTTGCACCCAGCATATCCAGCATAATCACCAGAGACCTGGCCACTCTGGAATGCTCCACATCTCCCACTATGGTAACTGTCATGCCGTTGAAGCAATTTAATATGGCATTATCGGTAGTATGATTGCTGGGAGTGTCAAACCGCTCGATCAGGGTATAGCAATCAAGTAGTGCCTGGGTGGGATGCTCATGACATCCATCTCCGGCGTTTATAACCGGTACCGTCATCCATGTGGAAGCCTGTGTTGGTACCCCAGATGAGCTGTGTCTTATGACAAATCCGTCTGCACCTATTGCATGGAGGTTGGCAAGAGTATCCTTTAGAGACTCACCTTTCTTCATGGAGGATTGGGAAGAATTGAGCGACAGAATATCCATAGACAGTTTTTTGGCGGCAATCTCAAATGACGTTCTGGTTCGAGTCGAGTCCTCCGAGAATACCATTGCCATCGTCTTGCCCCTGAGGGTCGGTACCTTGGGTATATCCCTCCTTAGAACCTCACTGAATATCGCGGACAGTTTCATAATATGACCTATGTCATCGTTATCGAGATCCCCTATGGACACCAGGGCATTCTGCAGTAGGCTCATGGTCTTCCCTTTATGACATCTCCGATTGTCACTCCTTCCAGGTTGGCATCCACCTGTTCAGTAAGGCGTGTGGGGAGATTCTTTCCTACGTAATCTGGGCGGATAGGAAGTTCACGATGACCTCGATCCACCAACACGGCCAACTGGATAGACCGCGCCCTGCCAAAGTCTGAGAGTGCCTGGAGCGCTGCCCTGACCGTCCTTCCGGTGAATAGAACGTCATCTACGAGTACGACTGCCATATTGGTGAGGTCGAACGGTATAGTAGTTACCGCCTCAGGAAGGACAGGTCTTAGCTGGATATCATCGCGGTAGAATGCTACATCCAATGTACCTACAGGAATCTCTGCATCGCCTATCTCGGAGATGACATCTCTCAGCTTTAACGCAATCTGCACCCCTCCGGTCTGCAGCCCTATAAGAGCGAGATTATCACTGCCCTTATTGTGCTCAATTATTTCGTGCGCAATCCTGACAAGTGCCCTATCTACATCGTCTGCCGACATAACTTGAGATCGGGGAACGAATACCCCACCCCTCGGTGTGGCAAGTCTTCGCTCGCGTTCGGCCAAAATAATCCTCCTATATCCGTACGAGTCTCTCAGGACCCGCTTGACGGTCATAACTTAATTGAGGTTACTCTATCACAATCCTGGTCCCATGGCAAACAGGCCATATGATTCGTGGCAGCCACCGGATCGGGTGAGAGTGCTATAAGATAGGGGCATGGACGGAACGGATGAAATGAGTAGAACTGATCGACATGCAGTACGCGTCGGTAGCCGGATGTTCAAGGGCATGTCTCTTGCTACTCTTGTGGCCATCACTCTTCTTATAGCAACTGGGACTTGGGTAAGGCTCTCTGAGTCCGGACTTGGCTGCACTACATGGCCGGCTTGTACCTCGCATGACCTGATAGCTCCTGGAACGTACCATTCATTGGTAGAGTTTACAAACCGTACTACCATAATAGTAATTGGCATTTTAATAGCTCTGGTCGTAGTCTCCTCATTCCTGCGTGAAACTAAGCGTATGGACTTGAGATTGCTCTCCATAGGGCTTCTGGCCGGGTATATCGGTGAGGCGGTCTTGGGAGGGATTACGGTGCTTCTAAAGCTGGCCCCGCCACTTGTAGCTGCTCACCTGATACTTGGGCTGATTCTTGTCGGAAATGCTACCTTACTTCATTGGCGAGCTGGGGTATCTGATGGTGCAATAACTTCAAATCGCAATACGGTATTTAGCACTCCGATGATCGCTCTTTCTACTTTGATGCTTATTATGTTCTGGATTATTGCAGTGCTTGGGACAATAGTCACCGGCACTGGTCCCCATAGCGGCAAACCAGGTACTCCCAGGTTCCATCTGTCGCTCGGCGCGATGGTGGAAATTCATGGTGGCGTAGGACTGGTTTTCTATGGTATTGCTATAGCGTTTTTCATAGCACTGCTTGGTCAGAAGGCACCCAAAGATACCGTACGTAGGGCACATATTGTAGTCATACTGCTGACCTTACAGGGTATATTGGGCTACTCAATCTGGTTTACGAAGTTCTCCGTGATACCTGCGGAGATGCATACCTTTGGTGCTGCTGTCCTGCTCATTGCATTGATCCGTATGAAGCTGGGTATGCACACCTATAGCGATATTCAGGAAATGAGTGACCCGGATATCCATGAGATCCTTTCCGTGAATGAGATCCAGGAGGATCTAGTGTAGTGTCTCGCAAATCACTATGAGTTCCCGCCAGTCAGATAATACCCCTGGCGGTGTTTTCATCCTCAACTTAGCTACCGGCTACGCCTTCGCCCTCGGCCTTGTCAGGCAACACCCTGACTTGCCAGATGACTTTACGCTATTTGTGTAATAGACCATTAGTGACATATAAGTGAGATGAGTGTCGAGTATACCTGTTGCAGTTCACTTGCTGTTACTCGTTCATGGGGGGTATGAGCTAATTCTGGATCACCGGGGCCGAAATTGCAGGCTGGAGTGCCTACCTCGCTGAAGGTTGCCACATCTGTCCAGCCCAGCTTCGCCTGTGGAGGGGTAGAGGTCAGTCCTGCCAGCCTACCGATCCACTTGTTTTCAAGTAGCGGCATTGCGCCCTGTGCATAGTCCAATACTTCAATCGTAGCCTGAATATCCTTGGCACCTTCTTTATCGACAAGCAAGTATCTATTCAGCCATTCTTCAATATACTGGCGGCTTCTATTTGGTGCGGCACGATGGTTTATCGTGATAGTTGCACTGTCTGGCACTACGTTTGCTGCTACCCCTCCACTTATCATGACGGCCTGGAGTTGCTCCTTAAATGTGCATCCATCAATCTCTACGATATTTTCTCCATACCCTGCCACCCTATCGATGATTTGTGCTGCCAGATGTATTGCGTTTTTCCCCATCCACGGTCTGGCGGTATGTGCTCGTTTGCCTGGTACGTCAATACGAGCAGTCATGGTAGTCTGACAGCCTGCCTCTACAATCCCGGCTGTCGGTTCGCCTACTATGGCTACGTCCCCTTTGAGCAGCTCAGGATTGGAGGCAAGGATATGACGCAGTCCGTTCATATCTCTGGCTATCTCTTCGCAGGAGTAGAAGATGAATGTCGTGTCTACCGGTATAGCCAAACTGGACAGCGCAAGCTCAAGCATCACAGCGACAGATCCCTTGGTGTCTACAGCACCCAGCCCTTCAAGTGTGGTGTCATCTGTCTTCATCTGCCAATCTGCAACGGGCGGCACTGTATCCAAGTGAGATGCAAATATTATCCTTTCACTGAGATGCCCTGTTCCAGTATTTCCTGTTCCGGTATCCCTTACTCCAGTATTTTCTGCCGTGGCACCTCCTGTACCTTCTACCTCCGTACCTTCTACCTCCGTACCTCCCAGCTCGGTATCTCTTGCCCCAATATCCCCCTCGTCAGCATCCCTGAGGGTACGCAATATGACATTGTTGTCCAGTCTGATCAGTTCAATCTGCCCTGCACTGTCCGCGGTGGATTCAATCCACGAATTCAGGCAGTTGTAGACATAATCGGCAATGGCAGCTTCGTCGCCGCTGACAGACGGAATAGATACAAGCTCTGCCGCCCGTTCGAGGAGTCTGCCACTGTCCTTATCCAAGGCCATGCTCTCGTAGTATGGATTCCAGCGCAGCCTTATCAAGACGTTCACCGGTGGTCAGGTGTCTCACTACCAACACACATGGTAAAAAAAATTCACCACCCTTGAAGCTTTTCCGGCGCTGTGCCTGCAGTGCGACGCACCAGGGTGGGATTACCCCTCTGGAGATCTCATTGCCTGAGTCAGCATCTATTACCGGGATGGATGGATTCAACAAGGTACCTTCTCCAAGTACTGCGCCGGTACCTACTTTTGCTCCCTGCGTAATCATAGAGCGGCTTCCTATGAACACATCGTCACCTATCATGACCGGAAGAGCCTGTGGTGGTTCCAGAACACCACCTATCCCAACCCCTCCCGCAAGGTGTACCCTGCTACCCACTTGAGCGCAGGATCCTACGGTTGCCCATGTGTCCACCATGGTGCCATCTCCTACATAAGCACCCGTGTTAACGAAGCTTGGCATCAGCACGACATCGTCCCCTATGTGGCAACCCCTTCTTACGATTGCCCCCGGAACCAATCGCACCTTATTCAGGGTATTGGCCGATCTCAGTGAAACCTTGTCTCTATAGGTAAATGGAGAATTGATGATCACCTCATTATCATGCACCTTGAACATAAGCAATATCGCGTACTTTACCCATAAGTTTACTACCGTATCGCCACTTGTACCGTCCCACTGAGCAACGCGTAAACTACCATCCTCCAATAGATCCATTACGCTTTCGATCACTTCGGTTGCGTGGGGGTCACCATACGATATATCGTCTCGCCCTGCCCATAATTTCTCTACCTCTTGCTGCAACTCTTCAATTTCAACCATACGGTCTACAGGTTAGCAGATTAGCTCGTATTGGTGGCCCGTCCCTGCAAACTGGAGAAGAGTCCCACCTCCTACAGAAGAGTTTCTCTATACGGGCGGTGATGTCGGCCATGGCTAAAGTATGCTATTAAAATGTATCGCATTACTTTGCAGGACACGGATAGGGTACAAGATAAACATGCTGTTAACGGACGTGCAAAACTGCATACATGCGATCAGATCGGATGAGACAGAGCCGGAATAGAATCAACTGCGTTCAAAAGGTAACGTGGCTGGAACAGAGATAAGATGAAATCAACTTTATGACGATTCTCATTAAATGTGTTGCTTTATCACTATGGCCATAAACCAGGCTGGTCAATCTGCCGAAGGCTGGCTCATATGTAATTACGCGCAACAGAAAGTTGCAAATAGTGATGCGACCCGGTTGGACAAATTGACTGCAACAAATTGTCAGATGAAGGCTCCGCCGATCGTGGTTACCTCTTCCACCGGTCAGATAACCACCTACTCTTACAACGCAGATGGACAGCTCATCTCCACCACCTCCTTTTCATGGAACAGCGTTTTCTCCATTCCAGGGGCCATAGCGGTAAATGGCTACTCCTATGTCTATGCAGGAGGATTGCCGGTGGAACATATCGCACCAAATGGAAGCGTCCTCAGCTACCTTGCTAATCGTGAGGGCTCCACCGTTGCTCTCACCGACTCCACCGGGAAGGTCGTAGCCCATTATGCCTATAGCGCCTATGGGAGCATTATCTGTGGACCTATTACATCACCTGGCACTACACCATCTGGAACCCTGTCACCTGCAACTTCACCACCCATCTCTTCCCCACTTTGTCGTCCATCCCCACACGCACCACCTACAGCCTGTCCGCCGCCATCACAGCGCAGCCCAGTAGGCCCTCCACCCTGCCTCGCCCGCTCAATTGCAGCAAACCACTTCCTCTACGACGGGCAGTACCTAGACAGCATCTCGGGGCTCTACTATCTCCGTGCACGCTGGTATGACCCGGCTACTGGTCAGTTCACCTCCGTAGATGCACTTGTTGCCATTACCGGCCAGCCCTACTCCTATGCAGGTGGTGACCCGATAAACGGAGGTGACCCACTGAGGCTCTTGAGTTCCCCGCTATTTCATCAACCAAGTACCGACCAGAGTATGTGCAACCTATCGAGGGCTT
>JAMCPC010000078.1 GCA_023379725.1 Actinomycetota bacterium | reverse complement strand
ATCAGGAATCTCGACCAAATCAAGACAGCGACCAACGTGTTTTAGATCTCTGTAAGCCCGTTCCGGCGTTGCAACCCAACACCCATAGGTGGAAGGCGGATTCAACTTCGAAGTGCAACACCAAAACCTCGATCCACCGCCCCCGCTTCCGTAGCGTCCAATCCTGGATTGGAACACCAATTCGGATGCTACCTTCCTCCTCAGACACTCCAGATAGCCAGTTCCGTACTACCTGGCCCCCGACCACCCATCGGAAACATTACCGTAGCGAGTTCCGCACTACCTGGCCCCTGGCCGCCAAAGCCTGGAAACATTATGGCAGCCAGCTCCACTCTTCCTCCCCAAACGCCGTTAATAGCAAAGTGAGCAGTATCCTGTGCGTGGTGCATAGCCTGATGGTTGTTCGTTGCTATCGTATGGAATCCGATAAACATTGCCACCACAAATGCGATAAGCATTACGGTGGCGAGTATCGCAACGGCGATACGCCTTGTAGTTGAAATTACTGTAGTCATGTTGTCTCCTTTGGGTTACTTGATGAATACTTTTGTATCCATCAGTCATAGTAAGCCCGCATGCGAAGAATAACTATCTCTATATGGTATACATTACCTTGACACATTATCTGCGCCAGTTATGATACACGGTATTTGAAAATCGGGCGGAGATCCACGTTGTGTCGTGAAGCCCGACGCGACCGGCTCTGCCCATTTCACTGGCGAGAGTACTCCCGCCTTCGGTCAGTATTACTGTCCCAGCCAGTGCCTACGCTGAATGTTGACCTTCGCCACCAAAGCATAAAGTGTTACAATATACACCATAATGAACCATAAATTGCAACCAACCAAGATAGATAATCCAGATAGAGCAGAAGGGTGCCATACACATAAGACTCGGTGGTTTGGACTGTCTGGTTCACCTCCTTTCGGAGTCTCATCTCTGTCATCTTAGTCGGCATCTTTTTGGGCTGAATTGTCGACATCTGTCTTTCTCATGGTGTCGCCCTCGAGTTCGATACGGTGGGTGGCATACAATATCTGGTCCAGGAGCGCATCTGCGATGGTCATATCTTTGATTGCCGGATGCCACATGTCGACTCGAAGCTGTCGACAAAGATGGCCGGCGAGAACCGGACAGCTTGAAGGAGTTCCCGCATGGCTCGGCAAGTTCCAGCTATTACGTTCCAGTACCGAACCCGACTAAGATGTAACCATGTCGGAAACCGTACCGCAAGGAACCAAGGAACCAATAGTGAAATTGCTGGATCAAGAGTGGAAGATTCTTTCGGAGCTTTGTACAGGCATAAGCGAAGAAGAATGGGCACGGACGACCGATTGTCCTGGATGGACAGTCAAAGATCAGATTTCCCACATCATCGGTACGGAGCTTATGCTGTCGGGACAGGAACCACCAGGGCAGGTGGAGTCAGCCAGTGGGCTGGATGTCGCAACAGGTGTCAAGGTGAGCTTCCCTTACGTAAAGAACCCCATCGGAGAGGTCAACGAACTCTGGGTGGAAGCTAGGCGTCAGACTCCTCCAGAACAGGTACTGGATGAGTTCCAGCGGGTAACCGCTGCACGCCTGGCAACATTGAGGTCTTTGAGTGAAGCGGATTTCGCAAAAGTGGGATGGACTCCAGCAGGACAGGCTCCCTACCGTGAGTTCATGGCCATAAGGGTCTTCGATTGCTGGGTACACGAGCAGGATATAAGGAGAGCTATAAACAAGCCAGGCAATCTGACCGGAGAGATAGCCAATCATGCCAGGGAGAGAATCAAGTCGGCTTTACCGTATGTCGTAGGGAAAAAGGCACGGTCTCCAGAAGGATCACTGGTTACCTTCCATATAACTGGATCGGACGAGGCGACTTTTGCCATAGCAGTATTTGAAGGCAGGGCTGCCTTCACAGAACATATCCCTCATGCTCCAGCCAGTACCAGTAAGATAGATACTGACCAGGCATATCTGGAGATGAACTTCGAAACCTTGGCATGCCTTGGATGCGGACGGTGGAACCCGGTAGTCTCCTTACAGGAAGGGAAAGTTTCCATAGCCGGTAACGTAGAACTGGGAACCAGTGTGCTGGAAAACCTGAACTTCATGATTTGATCGCATCGTGACCGCGCACTTTCCGTGCTCACGTTTCAGCCTCGATGCCCCAAAAGGAGCTGGAACGGTAGCGCCCTTGCATGCAGACGATCCCATATCGTCATAACCGGGAATAATCATACTGTTCAGCGGGTTGTATTAAGTATGACAGATGTTCCTACGAGCACAGGCTCGCCAGGTCAGACACGAATCATGACGACCAAGGTAGATGGCCATGTCGATGACATCGTAAAGCAGTTCACAACATGGCTTGAAGAAAAAGGCATCGTAGTTTACGCCACGGTAGACCACGCCAAGGATATGCGCGATCGCGGGGTTGAGCCGCCGGTTACGGCTTGGACGGTAGTTTTTGGCAACCGCTTGCGAAGCTTGCTTGGTCAACCATGGTCACCATGGCAGATCCGCCGTATAAGAGCAGTTTCCATCCCATCGTAGGGCCGCCCATCTGCATGGAGCAGATCATGAAACCAGATCTTGTCGTTACGATCCGGCGGTACAGGTCGAAGCCATGAGGTCCACGGGTAGCGCGTCTGGGTGCGGCCATCCACGAGTCCCCAGCAGTAAGCACCCACGGAATGGCGGTGGAAGTCGCTGAGCAGGTCTACTGTCGATCCGAGTGTACGCCCAAGCCACTCTGTGCATAGGAGTGGTCTATCGTACTTATTCAAATGCTCAAAGGCATTGAGAAGGGCAGTACGCCTACGATAGGAATGGAAGGAGATTACATCAGAGCGTTCCAGAATTATACGGTTCAGGCTACTGACTCGTTCTGTTGCACCATGTACACCAAGCCATACTCCAGCCGTGAGAGGCTGGTCGGGATTCACTTCCGTAGCCCAGTCAAAGCAGGCTTCCACCAGCGGAGTAACCATATTGCGCTTATCCGGCAACTCGGTATGTCGATAGCTGATCAGATTGGGATTATCCGGCTCGTTAAACAAATCCCATGCATCTACTCTCCGGTCATGAGCGAACCGGCCAATTACCGCTTGCAAGTAATCTTTCAGCGAGCTCCAGCGTGAACGGTCTGAGATGATAGCTGCTCCAGGTGATTGCACCCAGACCGAGTTGTGTACTCCCGGTATCGGTGCATGTTGCGGGCCAGCATGTGGTTGTGGGTCCCATACACCGTCGAAGATCACAAAAATCGTACCAAGCTTCTTTTCTGTGGCGATAGAGAGAAAACTATCTATGCGCTCAAGAAATACATCCCCTTCTGCCTGCCAGAGAAGATTGTGAAGGAATACCCGGATGCTGTTGAAGCCTAGTTGGGATGCCCAGCCCAGTTCCCGCTCAATCGTGATCGGATCGAAGGTTGCGGGTTGCCACATTTCAAGCTGGTTGCAAGCAGTGGAAGGTACGAAGTTGCAACCCACAAGCCATCCCCGTGTTTCCTGCCATGCACGGGCATGTTCGGGCGACCATCTGGCACAACTAGCCGTTGCAGGCGAGTATCGTAACGGTATAGATGCTCTGGCAAAATCTGCGAGGGCACGGGCATACTGTCGGCTTCCGGATAACAACAATCTACTAATGTGTCAATTATAATACGGACAAGAATTTACAGCGACTTTCACTATCACATATGGAACCGTAATGATGAACGTACCACTTGGCTGGCGAACAAAGCATACCACTTGCACTGGGCTACCGAATAGTTAGAGAGGATGGTAGCATGTACAAGATGGAAGTTCCTACTCATGAAAGTACACGCTATACCCATGGACATCACGAGAGCGTGCTCCGATCGCACTCATGGCGAACTGCCCGAAATTCCGCCGGGTATCTCCTCCCTCATCTCGAATCAGGTATGAACTTGCTGGATGTGGGATATGGCCCCGGAACGATCACGGCAGATTTAGCGGAAATCGTAGCTCCAGGGCATATAGTGGGCATAGATTTCGCCAGAGAAGCGCTGGAAGCAGCTCAGAGAGAAGCAGACCGCCGGAAGATTGACAATGTCGAATTTATAGTCGGAGATATCTACGACTTGCAAGCGGCGGGCATAGAGCAGGGAACATTTGATGTTGTACATGCGCACCAGGTATTGCAGCATGTACCTGATCCGGTCGAAGCACTAAGAATAATGGGGGCAGCCTGCAAACGAGGTGGAATCGTAGCTGCCCGGGATTCTGATTATCACGCCTCCACATGGTTCCCTGCAGTACCTGGCCTGGATCGCTGGATGGAACTCTACCAGGCTATTGCTCGGGCCAATGGTGGCGAGCCCGACGCAGGCAGGCGGATGCTCTCTTGGGCTCAATCTGCCGGATTCCAGGACATCATCCCGTCGGGATCGTGCTGGTGTTTTGCAACGCCGGAGACTAGGGAATGGTGGGGAGGGCTCTGGGCGGACCGGATTACCAAATCAGCTTTTGCCACACAAGCACGTAACAGCGGGCTCGCAACTGATGTGGACCTGGCGGAAATAGCTGCTGCCTGGAGGACATGGGCAGCGTCTCCTGACGGCTGGTATGTTGTTGTAAGCGGTGAGATACTTTGCCGGACATAGCACCGGGAACCTATCAATAAGCAGACAACGAGACAGGAGGTCGTAACCAATGAGATACTTTTCCGGAGATGACGGAGCCTGAAACTGACCTGGTAATGCCAGCGGATCCGGTAGTGCCGGCGATGTCGGCGGCTGGCAATTTGCCGATGATATCCGCTTCAACCTCCCCGCCCTCACGTACGGGGATTGCGGTTGCTGTCTGTTCAATGATTGCTGAGACCGGGTACATTTCAGTATACTGCTCCAGTCTCATTGCCAGGTAAGTGCTGGTCACAGACTTTTCTAAAATACCTGTGTAAGTATGGATACGAATACAGTGTATAACACATATACTGTAAATATGAGGAACTTTGAAGGATGTTGCCCAGGTGCACCTCCCCGTTGCAGGTCCATGGTGGCACCAGGAGTGTGGAGGATAAGAGCTCGCGTAGAGCGCTACATCGAACCTGCCATACTGCTGTTGCTTGCCGAGGGATCCACCTATGGATACGAATTAGCTGCGTCACTCAACGAGTTACTATCTGAACACGATATCGTTGATCAAGGAAATCTCTACAGATTGCTCAGGGGACTTGAAGCCGAAGGACTGGTCAAGTCGGAGTGGAGCGACAATGTTCCTGGTCCGACTAAACGTGTCTACGAGTTGACCGGGCAAGGGACGGAACTTCTGGCTAGCTGGGCGGAGGCGCTCAAGGGCACTTACGCCACAATAGGGAGGTTCCTCGATCGTTATGAGAAATATGGCAGCCGTGTAGGCAGCCACTAAGAAAGGAGATACACACTATGAATGGTATGAGACAACAACAAGGCACTATGGGCAGGATGGGTCCCATGGGTGGCAGGGGTCCAATGGCAGGCGGGAGGCAGCATGGTCCCGGAGGATGCGGATGCGGCCACCACGGTAAAGGACCGGGATATGGACCTGAGTCTGAGCACGAGCAGGGTGGGCATGGTCCCGGAGGATGCGGATGCGGCCACCACGGTAAAGGACCGGGATATGGACCTGAGTCTGAGCACGAGCAGGGTGGGCATGGTCCCGGAGGATGCGGATGCGGTTGCCACGAGAGAGGCCATGAATACCAACAAGATGATCGCCAGTCCGGAGAGTCTGTTCGCAGGCATTCCCGTGAGGACCTGGAGGATTATCGCAGAGACCTGGAGGAGGAGTTGGCTGACGTGAGCAGCCGTATATCCAAGATGGAATAGCTGTAATGCCTGATATAGATCCACATTTGATATGGATCTATATTCGAAGTGCAAAGGTAGCGATTATCAGAGAGGACGGGGAGCCAGGCATTCTCCGTTGTATGTGATTACGCCTATACCGCGTTCTTTCGCTCGTTCATTTGCACCACTGTAAATAAGGGTGCCATACACATAGGGGAGC
Organism: Actinomycetota bacterium; assembly: GCA_023379725.1. Lineage (GTDB taxonomy): Bacteria > Actinomycetota > Acidimicrobiia > Acidimicrobiales > JAMCPL01 > JAMCPL01. Next base: position 293 of record JAMCPC010000078.1, on the reverse strand, counting down.
ACTTTTCCATTAAAGCCTGGATACAAGAACTTCTCTCGCCAATCTTTGTCTCCAACACGGTTTGCCCATCTATCAACGTATTTCTTTTGTAAACGCGACTTTGCCTCGGCCAGTACCACGACTTCACCATCAGGAGTGTCAAATCGGCCTCTTACGTCCACCTCATCTTCATCCATGGCAACAGGGGCAGGTTCATCAAGAACAATCCATCCCCTTTCTTCAGCCATTGCACCAAGCACCAACGCACATGATACCTCGGCTGTCTCACCCACGCTCTCATTCAATCTACCCAC
>JAMCPC010000077.1 GCA_023379725.1 Actinomycetota bacterium | reverse complement strand
ACAGACCTCTACCAGCCACTTACAAATCCTGCACGCTTAGTAGATACCCGTTGTTCTCAGTCATCATTTAGAGAAACAAATTCCACCTACTGTAGTACCATCCCATCCCAGAACTCCTCTCTCACTGGCTTTACTCCCGGTGAAACACAGAACATCCAGGTATTTGGACTGGGTGGTGTCCCATCTACAGGAGTTACAGCGGTAGTCCTAAACGTTACCTCTACAGGTACAGAAAAAGGTGGCTATTTCACCTTATATCCGAGCGGAGCGACAAGACCCACTGCATCAAATCTGAATTGGATACCCGGGAATGCAGTAGCCAATAGGGTAATAGTACCGGTAGAAAATGGGAAGGTATCTCTCTACTCATCTACCTATGCACAGGCAATCGTGGATGTATCTGGATACTTCTCAGATGCCACTACAGGTAACTACCTTGTGCCCATATCGCCGGTAAGGATATGTGATACCCGACCTGGAAATCCATCCGGCCTTTCAGGAATAGATGCTCAGTGTAATGGAGATACCCTCAACCCCCGCTCACAGCTGAAGGTAAAGGTAGCAGGTGCCGGTGGACTACCCTCAAGTGGTATATCGGCTGTAATAATAAACCTAACAGCATCAGGAGGTAGCGCAAGTGGCTATCTCTCTGTAAACCCAGCATCCACCCCCCCTACTACCTCTGATGTCAACTGGACAGGAATAGAAAAGATAGCAGTTCCAAATCTTGTTGTTGCAACGGTGGACTCAAGCGGATACATAACTATCTATAATGGCTCCGGTACCTCTACGGTAAATGTCATCGTAGACGTAACTGGCTATATGACCGGATGACAATATGCAATCGGTTGTAAGAGGATAATTAGGTAAAGAGACGAGTGAGGTACAGCACTTATTACAAGTAATGCTGAAATGACCAACCATGCTCCGCAAGCCTGGATCCATCCATAGAGAGTATGCCACTATCCCTATAAGCAGATCCTTGGACAGAGGCTCTCAAAAATGAAGTATTCAGATCAATAGTCCTACTACTATAAGCAGTCCAGCCAGCATCTCCAAAAGAGCTGTAGAACCAAGCAATGGTAGGAGATCACGACCCGTCGAGGAGGAGAGAGCAAGCGAGACGTTCTTTCTCGTCGCCACGAAACCGACCAATGCCAAGAGTACCCAAGGACGATACATACTCAGCAGAACGACTCCTACCACAGCGCAAAAGAGCACCCCTACATATACCAGCCCAGCTCTCCTCCTCCCTAAGCGTACTGCCAAGGTGAGTTTGTTCTCCCTGCTGTCGCCCTCTATGTCTCTCAAATTGTTTGCCTGCAGAATAGCCACAGCCAACATCCCCACGGGGATAGAGGCAACAAGCGCCTCCACCCAGTAGATGCTGCCACCACCTATGACGTAGGCACTCCCTACTGTAGCGACGACACCAAAGAAAATAAATACGAACAACTCACCGAATCCAAGACTCGCATACGGTCTGGGGCCACCTGAGTAACCAACTGCAGCAATACCGGCAATGGCACCCACAATCAAGATCCACCACTGATCGATCATCGCCGCAAGAATAAGACCACATATACACGCTATAGCTATTGACAGCGCAGCAGCAAGTGCAACCTGCCTGGAAGGGACGGAACCAGAGGCAGTAAGCCGTAAAGGACCTGTCCTATTTCTGTCCCTACCGGCCACTCCATCAGAATAATCATTTGCATAGTTAACACCTATTTGCATCCCAATAGAGACCAGCAGAGCTAAAAATGCTCTCAGCCACTGATTGGGATTAAGATCATGAGCCAGGCTGACAGCACCAGAATGTCTACCGGATACCAAGGCTATACCCACTGCAACTGGCACTGCCGCAGCGATGAGAGTACGCGGCCTCGCACCAGCAACCCACAGTTTAAAGGGTGCTACCCAGGCTGCCTCACGATCTGCCATCATCATAAATTCACGTTCTGCGATATATCTATATCATGCAACGTACTCATACTCTGGGAGATATTCTATTCACACCTTGCAATGTATTCATAATATGGGATATACCCATACCCTGCAACGTATTCATGGTCTGCGGGGGAATTTGGAGAAATCTGGCTTACGCTTTGAGCGGTAAGCGTCCCTTCCTTCCTGTCCCTCTTCGGTCATGTAAAAAAGCATAGTGGCATCACCGGCAAATTGCTGGATACCCGCAAGGCCGTCATCTGCTGCATTGAATCCCCCCTTGAGCATTCGCAGAGCTATTGGCGACAGCTGAAGTATGCGCCTGCACCATGCAACGGTCTCGGCCTCCAACGATGCAACCGGGACTACGGCATTTACAAGACCCCAATCAAGTGCCTTGTAAGCATCGTACTGCCTACAAAGAAACCAAATCTCCTTAGCCCGCTTCAGCCCGATAGTTCTGGCAAGTAATCCTGCGCCATACCCACCGTCAAAACTTCCCACCACTGGACCGGTCTGGCCAAAGCGAGCATTGTCGCCAGCAATAGTTAGGTCACATACAAGATGCAAAACATGCCCACCACCTATTGCATAACCAGCTACCATCGCTATTACCGGCTTGGGAGTGCGTCTTATCTGTATCTGTAGATCGAGTACATTCAATCTACCTATATGCCTGCCCCCCAACTCATCATCACCGATATAGCCATCATCACCCCTGATACGCTGATCACCGCCGGAGCAAAAGGCCTTCTCACCCTGGCCGGTAAGGATAATGGCACCAATACCGGAATCATCCCTTGCCATATTCATTGCCTCCGACAATTCAAACAATGTCTGTGGACGAAAGGCATTATGCACTTCCGGTCGGCAGATAGTCAGCTTGGCAATACCCTCTGCAGTCTCGTAGGTGATATCACGCCAGTTGCCTGCAGGAATCCAGTCTGGCGATGGCAGCTCTCTCAGTTCCTCAAGCGGGTCAATTCTTCTGGATGGTTGGTCTATTGGCATAATCACATTCTATGCCAGAGTCTACTGAGCAAGCCACCGGCAATTCATCTGATATATTCTCAGAATATGCACAGACTCATAGCACTGGATATACCGGTCGACATGTATCCTGAAGCATTACTAATGGCATGGGACAATGAAGATGCAGTAGCCCCAATAGATCATCGTCTACCAAAAAATGTCCAGCAACTGCACCTTGATGCTATCATGCCGACTCACATACTGCGGCCAGACGGTGAAATATACAAGATGGACGACGGCTCCCCCGTAGAGCCAGCAGATGCGCTGGTAATGACCACAAGTGGCACAACCGGTCGGCCAAAGGGAGTGGTACTTACCATAGAAGCACTGAAGGCTTCCGCAATTGCAGCTACCAAAAGATTGCAGATAGACCCAACTACCGACAGATGGCTTGCCTGCCTGCCGTTTGCCCATATTGGAGGTTTGTCGGTACTGACAAAGGCTATTTTCACCGATACCCCTTTTACTATTATCAACGGATTCAATGTCAAAGTGGTAGAGAGGGAAGCAACCAACGGCTGTAATGTCGTCTCACTCGTAGCTACAGCTATGCAACGTATGGATCCCAGCCTATTTAAAATCATTGTATTGGGTGGGTCTGCCCCTCCCAATGTAGTACCTAACAATGCCGTCGTTACTTACGGCATGACGGAATCGGGTAGCGGATGCGTATATGATGGAGTCCCGCTCGACGGCGTCGAAGCAGCTATCCGTACAGACAACTCTGCTGATGCAGAAAGCATCGTAACACATGGAACTGGGGAAATCCTACTGAGGGGAAAGGTGCTTTTACGCTGTTACAGGGATGGGGAAGACCCGAAGGACAGTAATGGGTGGTTTGCCACAGGAGACATGGGTACGGTAGATACAGAGGGTAGGTTGCAGGTGACCGGAAGGATCAGTGAGGTAATCAATACTGGTGGAGAGAAGGTCTCCCCCGAAGAGATAGAAAAAATACTGCACAATCATAGTTTGGTCCATGAGGTAGCTGTAATAGGAGTACCCGATAGCGAATGGGGGGAAAAGGTGGTAGCTTGCGTCGTACCGGAATATCCAGACAACCCACCCTCCCTGCAGCAACTTGCTGAATTGGTAAAAACAGCTCTTGCTCCCTGGGCAGCACCAAAGGAACTAAGGATCATCGATTCATTTCCAAAGACATCAATATCGAAGATTGACAGAAAAGCTCTTAAGACAATATACACAGATAAGATATAGTGTAGGCAGTACCAAGATATACTTAAGCGCCTATCTTATTAAATATCCCAACTGGATATCGTTCTTAATGAAACTGCTTCATCCAAATTTCCGCACCTTGCATACTGTACTGGATGTCCTGGAGGTTCCAAGTGACTCGCCCCCACATATGATTATTTCTTTACCGTCTATCGGTTTTAGGCGAGAGTGTCCCGTCCGTAAGGGCAAGGAGGATTACGAAATTGGCTTTCGTATCATCGGCCATACGGTCGGAGTACCACTCCCAACTGATAGTTCCCTGACAACTTCAAAGCCATGTGAGCGGTAAAACGGAATATTGCGCTCCTTGGAAGATTCCAAATATGCAGGCATCCCGGTATCGTCACACTTTTCCAGTACTGGCCGGATAAGAGATGATCCGACACCGTGTCCCTGTAAATCAGGTATAACACCTAAAGTCGAAAGATACCAGTGCTCTTCGCGGGGCTTGGACGCTTCAATCTTTGCCAGCAATTTCAGCACCTTAATTGAATTCCTACTCAAGGCATACGGCATGACCGGAAGTAGCTTCAATAGCTCTGATAAGCCGGCCTGCGTCTTCCCCGGAGGGGGCAGCCAGATTGCAGCCCCTACGGAATCATCTGTCGTCCAGACTCCACCATGCTCTATATAACCGTAACCAATAAGTAGCGCCGTAAAGAACTTAGTAAGCCCTACTCTTCTAAAACGATCATAAGGAAATACGAACATTGCTACAGGATCGTCAAAGAACGCAGAACAGAGAGAACCAACTATTCCCCTTACATCCGAACGACCTGCTTCACGAACATCGTAAGATACCACTTTAATCACCTCGCTAGTTCAACCTGGGATGCAACGGATAGTTTGCAACCATCGCCAAGCTACCACCCTGCCTGAACAGCACGTCATGCCACAGACTATCCGGCTGTAATGTGAATACGTCACCTACCATGGAGTCCACTGCAAACCAGGCACCGGCCGCTATCTCGTCCTCAAGCTGGCCTGCTCCCCACCCCGCGTAACCCAGAAAAACACGCAACGACTCAAGATGATTTCCACCAAGATTATCTATATCCACTACATATATATCGTTGAACAGATAATTCATTGACTGCTTCGGCTTCCTGTCAGGCTCTCCATCAAGATCCCCACCGGCCTCCTCCAAGAAGTCCATCACGTCAGGACTTGCCGCATGGCCAAGAGCTATTATTGCTTGAGGGGAGACTGGACCACCGGCAAAGATGACTGCCGGATCACTTGCTGCAATAGCACCTTTCAAACCACGAAACGCGCCTGTAACTGGGGTCATCGTTGGTTGATTAAGCACTACCCCGATAGCACCCGTCTCTCCGTGTTCAATCATAAGCACTACGCTCCTGTTAAAGTTGGAATCCGCCAATTTCGGTGACGCCACAATAAGCATTCCAGCCAGATACTTACTATTCATTTTATACTCCGAGCAAGGTGCCTCGAAAGATCATCAAGTTCTTTAGCAGATTGCACAGTAAGTTGTGTACTACCATACTGATCTTCCTCAATGATACGGCAAAATCGCTCTAAGAGACTCAGCGGATAGACATCTCGGGCGCACCGCCCCCCGGATTTCGCATGACTGCGTTGTCGTCGTCGGGCAGGCGCTCCAGCCTGCCTCTCCTCCTCCGCCTTGTCCTGCTCGCCCGGATGAACGACTCCCTGATCCAAGCTGCCTATCCGCTGAGTCTCTAAGTCGTCTGACGGCATATGGTCAGCAAGCCTGCTCGCATATTCTCTCAGCGACTCGTAAGGATATCGCCTTATCCCCACTCTGGCCCCCTTACGTTCTACCCTATAAAGTGCCCGAAGTGCAGGGGCGGTCTGGCGACGCCTCTTAAAACCTACCATTACCAGAGATATTGCTATAGCCAGAAAGGGTATCCAGACGAGAGGATCGGCAACAACATGTCCAGCATCGAGGACAGCACCCTCCATATACTTACCTATGCTGTGGATAATGACCGAACCGGGCGACGGGTTGGCCAGCGGAACGTGGGCAGTGGGGTCAAAGCTCTGCCATCCAAAGCCGGGAAACCATACCTGCACCCACGCATGTGCATCTTTGGCCTGCACCTCATACAGATCCGTTATGGGATTGTAAGAGCCTGGAACATAACCAACCGCTTCACGTGCTGGCACTCCAAGCAAGCGAAGCATGACCGCAAGTGATGTAGATATCTGCTCGCAGTACCCGGTACGCGTATGAAAGATGAATTGATTTACGGCATCCTGACCAGGGAGCAACGGCGGTATATTAGTCGTATACTTAACGTGGTGAGCCATCCAGTTCTCCAGATCCTTCACCTCGCCATAGACCGAGGTAGCTCCCCGCACAATAGAATGAGTGAGTTGATCCAGCTCCGTATACCTGGTATCGGGGGTCGGCAACTGGGTATAGGTAGCAAGATCCTTGCTGGGTAATCCAAAATTGGTAATTCCTGTGATAGACTGACCATTCACCTGAATGGTCACTTTGGCAGTCTTGGGGTATGTCGTATGACCATCACTGAGCCGGCTGGCAGTGGCCAGTTCAGCCGGTGTAGCTCTGTTGGAATGAGATACCACAGTATATATCGTACCAGGTCCCATAGAGTAACCAGTCCTGATAGAGCGTCCCGGGCCAACATACAGAGAACTTCCGTTAAACCATACCTGAGACCTATGCTCAGCTCCAAAGATAAGGCTGGGAATTGGCTGTTGTATATAGAAAGTCTGGATCTCTGTCGAGGAGTCGGGGGTTCCTCCACCCGACCCCTGACTCTGTAGCGAGAACGAACTTCTAAATGTCGGAGTGGGAGTTGAACCTGAGGGTGCCGACAGCCCCGATTTCTGGCTGGGCGGTAGTATCGAAGAGTTGAAGCACTCATTGCACTGTGGCTGGGGCGTAGATAGTGTTGGCATGGACAACCCCGACCCCTGGCTCGGCGGTGGTATAGTGAATTCTGGGCCACCAGTGATTTTGGTAACCTTGCTGGTATCATTTGTCCAGCTGACTCCATTCCAATGATCAAACGTCCCTCCCAACCAGTATCCGGGGGCAGTTGCCCTTACCCGCATAACGACAGTATCACCAAGCTGACCGCGTACAGCCAGGTTCAACGGTCCGTCGAAACCAAGATAACCTCCTACCCCAAGTTTTCCCGAGGGGTTACCTGAACGAGCCGGTAGTTGGCCATTAGAACCCCCTGAAGCTATCATGCTTGGAGTAGGTAAATGCAGATCATGTGCGATCGAATGCGGAAAGGCGATTGACTGCTCAGCCTGCGGAGAAGGTAAAATCGTCAGAAGGATCAGGGCCACCAGCATTGCCGCAACCATGACCGCTGCTGTCATCGGTAGCCCAAGCATCCTTAGTTTTGCATACGAGCCATTCGACCAAGAGGTAACAAGGCTGTATCCACAGAAAAAAACCCATACTATTACAATCAGTCCAAAGTCAGTGCCGGTAGCTTGAGCTGCCGCTACCGCCATCAGGGTAGCAGATCCGGCAATTGAAAACATCAGGTCACGCCTGGCACGAACGTCAAAGGAATGCAACACCTGCATCAGCGTAAACAGTACAGCAAGCGGGGCCTCGACGGAACCGATAGTGACAATGCCCTGCTCTGTGGAAACAGTATGGAAGAACAGCAAAAATGCCAATACGGCACCCAGTGCAAGTAACAACTTTAGCCAGCCGTAAGTCTTATTCCTGACAAAATAGGAGTATGCCATCCCGACAGTAATTCCGGTCGAAGCACCCAAAGCAAAGGGTAGCGTTAGCTCTCCTTCGTATTGGCAGGCAAACAGGCTGGTCAATACCGCAGCCCAAACCGATATCCTTAGCATGACCGAATACTCCGGTACACCGGGATAATTTGCACGCTTTACAAATTCAATAAA
>JAMCPC010000076.1:13164-18717 GCA_023379725.1 Actinomycetota bacterium | reverse complement strand
ACCGGATGAATCAGAGGTAGAGCTATGGGCAGATGATGTAGTAAACGATGCGATACAAAAACTACGTGAAGAGGTGAACGACCTTGGTGATCTGGAAATCAAGACTCGTGCAATTAATGGAACAGCCACTCAAGTCCTACTCGAAGTATGTAAGGAGGCAGACTTGCTGGTAGTTGGTAGGCACCACAAGAGGCTGATTGCCGATCTGTTTATCGGTTCAACCAGCCAGTTTCTTGTATCTCACGCCTTATGTCCGGTCGTAGTGGTTCATGATGGTACGGGATCGGCTGCGGGGAACATGCCAGAGACAGGATACGGCGCTCAGCAGGTGGGTCGCCACGAAGATACTGGAATACCAGGAGAATCTACGGCATCAGGGGGAGATGGAAATACATCGTATACAGATCTACAAGAGCAGACCTCTCAGGAAGCCACAGCTACGAACTCAAGCCGTGGATACCTAACCGAGCTATCGGAGAATGAGTGTATTGCATTGTTGAATAGCCATTCGACCGGGAGACTCGCGGTACTTGAAGGTAATGAACCTCGCATCTTTGTAATTAACTACCTGCTCGATGGCCATACCGTAGCTTTCCGTACGGATCCTGGCATGAAACTCGAGGGTGCATCGTTCCACCCCGTATCTTTGGAGATAGATGAGTTGGATGAAAAAACGCATGCCGGTTGGAGTGTGGTGGTGAACGGATTCGGCAGGGATATTACAGAGGCTGTAGACGAATGGTCGGAAGAGATCCGTAATAGAGACCTGTTACCGTGGGTTGCCGGAGAAAAGGAGCATTGGGTTGCAATAGTAAATCCAACCATTACCGGCAGGAGACTTCCTCCGGTGACAGACGTTTGATCAAACACGCTCCGCAGACCACTAGTGGTCTGTCTCGTAAATAGCGTGACGTTATCCGGCAAGCCAGGGGCGTCATCTGGCTGGCGGGAACCCATGGTTATTTGCGGGACAGACCACTTACAAGGCCGAGGACGAAGGCGTAGCTGGAGCTACGTCTAGGACAAGAACGCCGCCAGGGGTGTCATCTGGCTGGCGGGAACCCATGGTTATTTGCGGGACAGGCCACTAGCTTGAGCCATGGGGAGGATATCGGATTTCTGCGGTGAACCACCTCGCTTTAACGAACGGAGTATTCTCGCCTGTATCAGGTAAGGTAGCATTACACTGTCTCTTACGGATGTGTGGATAAGATGGACATGTGAAAGACAGAGAGCAGGAACAGCATTGGCTGGAATATAATCCACCCGAGCACAGAGGAACTGTATCCAAGCAGAGACTGTCTGGGTATTCGGAGCAGAGAGCAGACGATAAAACACGGCAGAGAGCAGACGAGTTGGTACAAGTCCACACTGTAGATGGGCAGAAAGCAGAAGAGAAAACAGGGCAGAAAGCAGAAGAGCTACTTGCCAAGTGGTTGATTGAAGCCCCATCTGCTACTGCGCTTTTTTTGGATTTCGACGGCACTATGTCGGAGATAGTGCCCGATCCAGCCAATGCAAAGCCCTTACCGGGTGTCCCGGATATGTTGAATGCACTCTCCGTCCGGCTGGCACTTGTTGCAGTAGTCTCAGGTAGATCACTCAGTTTCCTGCAGGAGGAACTGGACGAAGGCAAAAGAGTGGGGGTGCCCGCTGAGACAGGGAAACCGGCGGGGTGGATGGGGCAGGAGCAACTGGACGAAGGCAGAGGGGTGGGGCCACTTGGGGGCATTCCCAAGGAGTGGGGTAGCAGCCTGGTATTTGCTGGCTCATACGGGCTGGAACTGTCGTGGGCAGGAGAAACTGTAATCGATTCGGCAATTACTCCCTGGGAGGACAAGATAAGACAGGCTCACGAAGAGGTAGTCAAAGAGGGGTTGTCCAACGTCTTTATAGAGGACAAGGGAATCGGCTTTGCCTTACACTGGCGAAGTCACCCCGAAGAATCGGCGAGAGCGCTGGAAGTTGCCACTAGGGTCGCCACTACTTATGGTCTTGAACTGCAACCCGGTAAGATGGCGATCGAGTTGCGAGCTCCTGTACATATTGATAAGGGCAGTACTGTACTGAAGTTGGTAAATGGGCAGGAAAGGGTATGTTATATAGGCGACGATGAAGGAGACCTTAAGGCATATGATACACTCGATATATTGGAATCACAGTACAATAGTGTCGTGCAGAGAGTTGCAGTTGATAGCCCGGAGATACCCGCCGAGCTTTACAGCAGAGCTGACCTGGTCCTGGAGGGACCGGCCAGTCTGGCAAGGGTACTGGCTATTGTAGTTGATTCTAGTGGCCTGTCCCGCAAATGAGCGCAGGTGGTATGACCTTGCTTGTCGTAGACGATGATCCGGGTCTTTTGAAGGCCCTGCAACGCGCCCTTACGCTTCACGGATTCACTGTCGACACCGCCATGACCGGTCAGGGTGCCATCGATTACCTCAGCATAGAGCATCCTGATGCGATTATTCTTGATGTATCTATTCCCGATCCTGACGGACTGGAAATATGTCGTAGATTGAGGATTTCAGGAGACACCACTCCTGTGCTTATGCTTACAGCACGTGATGCAATTTCGGACAGAGTGGAAGGGCTCGATGCTGGAGCAGATGATTACCTGGTCAAGCCATTTGCCCTTGAGGAATTGCTGGCCAGAGTGCGCGCTCTTCTTAGACGCATCGCCCCTTTGGATCCAGAAGTACTGCGCTACGCTGATCTGGAATGCAACACAGCTACAAGAAAGGTGACCAGAGCCAGCGACAGCATAGTATTGACCAGGACAGAGTTCAGGCTTCTGGAGCTCTTGATGCAACATGCGGAAAGAGTGCTCTCGCGTGAAACAATCTCAAATGAGGTATGGGAGTATGACTTCGGCCCAGCCTCAAATTCGCTGGATGTATATATAAGCTACCTGCGGCACAAGACTGAGTTGAATGGCAAGCCCAGGCTTATACAGACGGTAAGGGGAGTTGGTTATGTTCTAAGGAACGAGGAAGAACCCAGCCATAATAGGAGCCAGAGTCTGTGAAGCATCAATTGCAGGATGTACTGTAAGTGTCGAGAGGCGTTCGGCAGGCTCTAAGCTGGAGAGCAAAGGTCGTTATCGCTGTGGCAGTAGCGGTATTGGCTGGCGTACTGCTGTCATCTGCAACAATATATATCGTTGTACGTCATGATCTCTATCATAGAGTAGATGCGGCGCTTCGTAGAGAGAACGATCTGGTACTCCAGAATGGCATAAGTGAAATAGTCAAACCACGCAAAGCGACACTTGCTCGACTTTCCGAGTTGCCTACCTTGGTGCAGTTGGTGAACAGCAAGGGAGATGTCATCGCGGCACAGAATGCCAGTGTCCACCTCCCGGTTACCTCTCTGGCTCGTCGGGTTGCCGGGGAAAATGGCCATATAAGCGGTTCCTTTGATGACCTGACTATTTCGGGGATACCAGTGAGAATGTTGGTAGCACCATACGGCAATGGGCAAGCTATCGAGGTTATAAAGCCGGTCGGATCGATCCAGAATGAGCTTGATCGTCTGCTTGTAGTGCTCGTAATAGTCAGCTCTACAGGCGTGTTGTTTGCGTTGCTTCTTGGGTTGCTGGTAGCCGGGGCAGCTCTCAGACCGATCAGGAGGCTTACTCGTGCGGTAGAGAGAGTAGAAAAAACCGGCGACTTGCATGAACGTATCGAGGTAGGTAAGCAGGACGAGATAGGGCGCCTCGCCAGTGCCCTCAATTCGATGCTTGGTGTCCTGGAGACTACACAGCGTGCCCAGCGCCAGCTTGTTGCAGATGCCTCACACGAGCTACGGACGCCACTGGCAGGTCTGCGAACGAACGTAGAGGTCTTGGCTGAAAATGAATCGTTACCACCCACTGAACGTGTTCAGCTTGTAGATGATATACGCCTGCAGTTTGACAACCTGACTGCTCTCATCAGCGACCTGGTCGACCTGGCGCGTGAAGATGAAGGTGTCAAAGCAGATGAACCATATGAAGTTGTATATCTTGACGATATAGTAATGACATCTATCAACCGTTTGAAATTAGCCTATCCGGATATCTTGGTGGAAAGTAACGTCGAGGTAACTCCACTAAGGGGCTCAAGAGCAAGGCTGGAAAGAGCGGTCTTTAACATCCTCGACAATGCAGCCAAATGGAGTCCAGCCGGTAAGCTAATTCAGGTAAATCTGGTAGGTAACGAGCTTTCTGTCCGCGACAGCGGCCCCGGCATGTCATCTCGGGATCTCGAACATGCATTTGACAGATTCTATCGAGGACAGGCATCAAGACGGGTACCTGGATTTGGTCTGGGGCTGGCAATTACGCGCCGGATAGTAGAATCTCACGGTGGTAGCATTACGATAGAGAGTGAACTGGGCAGCCATACCCTCGTTACTGTGAACTTATCGCCAGCAGCATCTTCATCTGCTTAAGCATCTCTTAAGCATCTGCGGCCGGTAGTATCTGATATCCTTTTAGCCAGCGACGAGAACGTCGCTAGAGACATTATCTGGCTAGCGGGAACCCATGGTTATTTAGAGGCTCAGCGGATAGACATCTCGGGCGCACCGCCCCCCAGACTTCGTATGGCAATCGGTAGCCATGACCTGTGGCGTAAGCCGGTCATGGTTTGTCGTCGTCGGGCAGGCGCTCCAGCCTGCCTCTCCTCCTCCGCCTTGCCCTACTCGCCCGGATGAACGGCTCTCTGATCCAACCTGCCTATCCGCTGAGCCTCTAGAGACTCAGCGGATAGGCACCAGGGGTCAAACCGGAAAAAATTAAACAAGTTGTTAGCTCTTCTTAATCTATTTTTAATGCCGGTGGTGTTTAATTACCTGTATGAAGGTAATAGCATCAGCCTGTAGAAAGATTGATTTAAAGAATCGTCTATCCAAGCTAGCCAGGCAGGTAGGGTTGATGGCGGCAGGATCGAGGCGCAGAGTGAACGCCGTCTACCATCGTTCGATAGGGACCACTGGACGCACAAGGCTGGCAGCGGTAATGCTGGTAGTGATAGTTCTTGGCACGGGTGCTGGGCTGGGCGCAAGCTCGATTGCATTCGCTGGCTCCTCCGGAGGCGGGGCACATCATGGGGCTCACCACGGCAAAAAGGGGAAGAAGGGCAAAAAGGGGAAGAAGGGCAAGCACGGTATCGGTGGAGTCAGCTCCGTCATAGCAGCATCGGCTGTATCAGGGACGGCTACTTACCAGTTGACTCTCTCTGGAGCGGTTTCGCCAAAAGCAGCGCTGACTATCGTAGCTGCAAACTCAGGCACCGTTACCTCAGTAAACGTCAGTCAAGGTCAGACGGTACAGGCAGGCCAAGCGTTGGCAACGGTCACCAGTCCCACCCTTGCTGGGCAACTTGCGGTTGCTCAGAGTGTTTTGCAGAATACCCAGACCAACAATTCAGCCAACCAGCAGGCGGCAGTTATTGCCGCGCAGGCAGGAGTCGCGAAAGCCCAGGCTGCTCTCGATCAAGCTCAATTTTCACTCGACAATGCGGAAAAAGCCGAGCAGGCAGCCCAGGCAGATGCCTCCGAAGCTACAAG
>JAMCPC010000076.1:8513-13150 GCA_023379725.1 Actinomycetota bacterium | reverse complement strand
CAAGCGACAGCGACAGTATCTCAAGCGACCAAACTGCGTTGGGTACGGCACAGCAAAATGTCATATTGGCTCAAGCCAATCTTAATGCCGCCCAGGCTGCTATGAGCGAGGCGCAGAGCCAGCTCTCGCAGGCACAAAACCCTACACCTGCAACTGCACTTATCGAGGCACAGGCCCAAGTCCAGTTACTGCAGTCCGAAATTGCCCAAGAGACAGTCAGGGCACCCTTTGCCGGGGTGGTGGTTTCCGTTCCAGCCGTAACCGGGCAACAGGTGGGGACGGGAACCGCCCTGGCTACACTGAATACTGCAACCTTGGTTGTAAATGCTCCACTGTCGCAGCAGGACCTTGCCCTTGTGCATGCTGGTGAGCAGGCAAGTGCTTCTATAGCCGGTGCACCCGGCGCTCTGCCACTAACGGTACAGGCAGTGGCACCATCAGGCAATTCCGGTTCGCTTACCTTTGGCGTTACCTTTGCAGTGGCAGCAACCTCCCAGCCGGCATGGCTGTTTGCAGGTGAGGCTGCCGTGGTAGACGTGACCACCAAGAAGTACTCACCTGCTGTGTTGATCCCGTCTGAAGCCATAGTAAGCATAAATGGTGCACCACAGGTATTCGAGATACACTCCAATCACACGGTGTCGCTGATTGACGTAACACCTGGAGTATCGGACGGTACTACGACGATGGTGACCGGCCTGACGGCCGGTACGAAGGTGGTCGCAGTAGGGCAGACCTATCTGGCCAATGGTGGTCGCGTGAAGATAAGCAGCAGCATACCGGTAGCGTCGGCTGTCGTGGGCACCGCAGTTGCCGGCCTTGCTATAGCCACCACGTTGCCCAGTCCTGTTTCGGCGGCAAAGAAGGGCGGCAAAGGGGGTAAGGGCGGCGGTGGCGGATCGGCCGGAGGTCTAGGTGGGCTCGGAGGAGGTGGGCTCGGAGGGCTCGGCGGCGGCAAGAAGGGCTGATCAAGAGGCCCAATACGATGCGCTTTAACATTACCTCGCTATCGGTTAGAAGACCGGTGACTATCATCATGATTCTGGGCTTTTTCGTCGTCTTCGGTATGGTGGCGTTCACCAGGCTACCGGTTAGGCGCTTGCCAAATATAAACTTTCCCTACCTGCGCATCTCTGTATCGGATCCGGGAACCAACGCCGCTACGGTGGCCAGTACAGTTACCAACCCTATAGAAAAAGCTCTCTCCTCTGAAACTGGCATAGTTACTATGATAGGCACCTCATCACCGGGGCGCTCATCTGTATCCATGGAGTTTACCGGGGGGACTAACATAGACCAGAAAGCGGCCAGTATATCTCTTGCTCTGCAGAAGTTGGCAAGGTCGCTCCCATCCACTGCAAGTGCACCTTCGATACTGAAAGCCAATCCCAATGCGTTGCCCATGATGAACATTGCCATCTCGGGACCTCTGGCATCATCACAACTTTTTAATCTGGCATCCACCCTTGTAGCGCCAACGTTACAGGAAATACCCGGAGTGGCCCAGGTAACGGTGGTAGGAGGGAGGCCTCAGGAAGTGACCGTAAATGTCTCCAGTGCAGCACTTGAGACATATGGAGTATCCATGAGCCAGGTAGTGGGTGCCATGCATGCCCAGAATACCTCTGTTACTGGTGGAGTTACCGTAGTTGGTAATCACGAACTTCTGGCGAGGGTGCATGGCGGGTATAGTTCGGTAGCCCAACTGGCGGCGCTACCTATTGCTTCGCGTCCAGGGAGCAGCATACTTCTCGGTAATGTAGCCAGCGTGACTCAAGGGCTGGGCCAGGAGCAGTCTGCAGCCACGTTGAACGGCAAACCGGCAGTCGGCCTGGTTGTAGATGCATCGTCTACCGCCAACTCCCTTCAAGTGGACACTGCAATAAGATCAGCTCTAGCCAGCCTTCAGGGGAAACTTCCTCCGGGGGTATCGAGTACCATTACAGGGGATGTAACCAACTACGTAAGGGGAGCTCTTTCCAACGTCGAACTTGATCTCTTTCTTGGCATATTTATAGCCGCTCTTGTCCTGCTGGTCTTTCTGCACAGGCTGGCAAATACAGCCATAATCATGCTTGCCATACCGGTATCACTGATCTCTACCTTCCTCGTCATGTACTTCCTTCACTTCAGTCTCGATCTAATCTCGCTAATGGCGCTCTCGCTTCTCATAGGAATATTAGTGGACGATTCTATCGTAGTACTTGAGAATATAAATAGGCATAGAGCGATGGGTAAATCGCCTGAAGATGCTGCGGTGGACGGTAGGATGGAAATTGGAGCGGCTGCTGTGGCAATTACACTGACCGATGTCGTGGTATATGCTCCGGTGGCTTTTGTCTCCGGCAACGTGGGACAGCTCTTCAGGGAGTTTGGCCTGACTATCGTTGCCGCTACTCTCTTTTCGCTCATCGTATCTTTTACCCTGACGCCCATGCTTGCTTCCCGGTGGCTCGGAAAAGGTGGAAAAACCAGCGCCGGGAATGCGGTAGCCGGTGAAGGCAATCCAGCCGCCAGGGACAATCCAGCCGGTGAAGGCAGTCTGAACGATGCCAGCCAGGTCGGAGGGAACCAAGCCACCGGACAAGGCCAGGCCACCATATGGAACTCCCAGGAAGCCAAGGCCAGTCAGGGTAGGATCGCAGCATTCGGCGGTATGCTCGGGGCACGGTTTGATACAGGATTTGACTGGATGCGTGAGCATTACCGTTCTGTAGTGAGGTGGGCGCTCAGGCACCGTATCACAGTCCTGGCCGTTGCGCTCTCCTCGATAGTAGTGAGTGTCCTCATCATTACTTCCGGCGTGATTCCCACGACTTTTGTTCCTCCTGAAGATAACGGCGTGGTATCCGTAAAGGCTACCCTACCACCTGGAACGCCGCTGGCAACCGATCAAGCTACGCTTGCGTCGTTCTCTAAAAAACTGCAGAACCTGCCTGGAGTAAAAGATGTCTTTGTCTCTGCTGGGTACAGCGGGGGATCCGGTTCTGGACATAATCTTGGGGAAATTACGCTGGATCTTGGTCCTCGTGGCAGCAGACCACCGATAAAGACATACGAAAAGCGCGTTACGGCAATGGAGCGTAAATATCCAGGTCTGGTTGCGCATGCTCACGTAAGCAATCCCTTCGTGGCGGGCGGCTCTCGAGCTGCTACTGTCTCTGTAGTAGGCCCCAATTTGAACGAACTGGAGAGCATCGCCACATCCATAACCAACGCAGCAGAAAAAAATTCAGCGATCTCGCAGGTATCCAACAATATACCCACTCCCACTCCCGAACTGGCAATCAATATCAATCACGCAGAGGCAACTTATCTGGGAGTAACTACGTCTACTATCGGAGCTGCCGTGTCCTCGGTACTTGGGGGTGTAAAGGTCCCTCCACTGGTCACCTCTTCTACTGCGCCATCAGAGCCGATAGTACTGCAGATAGATGGTGGGACGAAATTCACACCGGCTGAGTTGTCCTCGATACCGATACCAACTGGGCACGGTACAGTGCCCCTATCCACGGTAGCCAATCTCACTGAGGCACCGGGACCGAGTAGCATTGTGCAGATTGATCGGGAATACGCTATCTCTATCTCTGCATCAAGCGTATCGGGGAATTCAGGCCCTGCAGCAGCAGCTCTTATGAGTGCTGCAAAATCCGTGGGATTGCCGTCAGGATATGCACTGCAGGTTGGCGGTGAAGCGCTGGCTCAGAGTAGTGCTTTCGGCCCACTCATAGGAGCATTGCTGCTCTCCGTATTGCTTGTGTATATGCTGCTTGCCGCTCTGTATGAATCGTTGCTGGATCCGCTATCCGTCATGCTGGCAGTGCCTCTTGCAACTGTCGGAGCCCTTTTGGCACTATGGGCATCTGGGCTGGCAATATCAATTTTCGCCCTTTTGGCAATGATAATGCTCATGGGACTTGTAGCAAAGAACTCGATTTTACTGGTAGATTACACAAAGACATTGCGTAAGCGCGGGTACT
The DNA here is from genome assembly GCA_023379725.1 of Actinomycetota bacterium. GTDB lineage: Bacteria > Actinomycetota > Acidimicrobiia > Acidimicrobiales > JAMCPL01 > JAMCPL01. The sequence goes on along the minus strand of JAMCPC010000076.1, from coordinate 9,170 downwards.
CGCGTAATGATGCACTTGTAGAATCAGGGGCTACCAGGATCAGACCCATACTAATGACGACGGCTACTATGGTCGGTGCCATGTTGCCGCTTGCCCTTTCGACAGGAGTTGGAGCTTCAGAAAGAATGCCGATTGGAACTGTCCTAGTGGGAGGGCTTCTCTCCTCTACCATGCTGTCGCTACTGGTGGTACCAGTACTGTACTCTTACGTAGATGATGCAGCAAGGTTGATTGGCAGGATATTCAGGTACAAAAGAAATTCTTATGACTTTCCCATACCACCTGGTTACCCTACACCACCCAGTTCTCCCATACCACCTGGTTACCCCACACCACCGAACCTTCCGGTACCAGGCATTCCCAACCGGTTGACCGGCGGGGGCTGAAAACGGCCTGGAGAGAACAAAATGCAGGTACAAAAGATACAAATATATAAAGAATACAACTATATAAAGAAAGGAAACACATGATCAAATACAGACCAGGAATCATACACAGACTGGGAATAACGGACAATTCAATCATTGCCAAGATTGCCGTCGTGGGTGCAGTGGCTATAGGAGCCGCAGCCTGCTCATCGAGCACTGCTCCCTCTGCTACCGCAAAGGTGCCGACCACGACAAGTGCAGCCTCACACCATAAAAAGGGGTTGATAGG
>JAMCPC010000076.1:0-7855 GCA_023379725.1 Actinomycetota bacterium | reverse complement strand
CACGAGGTGCAGTAAAGAGCTGGCTATATCGTGCGAATGGCTATATCGTGCGAATGGCCAGTGCTTGAGATAGCTGGTCATCCAACCAATCTTCAGGGGTACGCAAAGATGCCAGCTTGGCTAGCTGAGAGGCGCGAGCTGCACGCTCGGTCAGACCGAGCGTGAGAGCTTCGTGTAATCCGGTAGAGGTCTCTCCTATGTCGTAGGGATTGACTCCGGTTACGGCTGCCTGGAGTTCGCTGAAAGTACCAGCTTCCCGGCTCAGTACAAGTGACCCATGGCGTTCGTTTATTATAGGACCCTCCTTGGCCACTAGATTGAGCCCGTCACGTACAGGGTTTACCATAAGCACATCGTAGAGTGATAATGCTGCCAATGACCTGTAGTAGTCGTCGGAGGTATCGAGTACCACCGGGCTCCACGAGCGGGTCGACCATTTATCGTTCAGGTAGTCGGCGGTAGTCTCTACCTCTGACGCATATGCAAGGTACTCTGGTAGATTCTGCCTGGAGGGGTAGGTAAGCACGAGAAATATCACTCTCTCTACCCACTCAGGATGTTCGCTCAAAAGCTCATCAAACGCCCACAGACCCCGTAGTATGTTCTTTGAGGGCTCCATCCGATCAGTTCTAACAATGAGACTACGTCCATCCGCAATATTCTCGACCCACGATTTTGCTTCAATGCACCTTTCACTTTCAACTTCTGTACGAAGAGATTCAGTATCTACTCCCAGTGACGATACAAACGAAGAGGGCTGGATTGATGCCGTGTCCACACAGGATCTCAGATAAGAATCAGCCCACTTGCTGGAGTGAAATCCGCAACTCTTTGCAGTAGCCATAGCTGTAACGATCTCCCTGGCAGCCGTATCCGGGAGTGCTCGAAAGAATTCCGGAGATGCAAAGGGAGTATGAAAAAAATGAACTACCTTAAGGTCTGGGCGGGCTTTGGCCAACATGCCCGGAAGGAGGGAAAGGTGGTAATCCTGGACGAGCACCACCGCTCCTTCGCCTGCCATTTGACATATTTCGTCTGAAAATATCCGATTGTATTCTCTGTACCCACTCCACGCCTCCATCCAACGCACGCCGAATCGCGGAACCCTTGACAGGTCCATCATGTGATGGTGCAAGAACCAGAGGGTAGCATTGGCTACCGTATCATAGGCCATATGGTAGGTAGTGGAATCCATATCGACCATGGCCAGGTCAATTCCCTCACCTGCCTCGGCTGCCGCAAGCCCTGATTTCGAAGCTTGGGAGTCCGCCTCCCCCATTGCACATGCTACCCATGATGCACCTCTACCTAGTAGCAATTTCTTTAAGGTACCTGCCAAACCCCCACCACTTGAAGACACTACTGGTCTGTTTTGTTTGTCGAAAATGAAAGAGACTGGACCTCTATTTGATGCGACTATTACTTCGACATCGAGCATGGTTAATATAGTATAGTCCAATTACGTCAGCTGACCCGTCACCGTTCCTTTTAAGTGTCCTACCTCCTATGGGGCATTCCTGTTCAATGGAGTACAGTGGAGTACAGTGGAGTACAAACCGCTTGCCGATCAACTCTGTTCTACCATTGACCACATCGACCAAAGTGTTGTGCGCATACGCCGGGGTTGTTCTAGTACTGCCACTATTGCGTCGGCTACATCCTCTGGTTGCAGGAGCGCATCCAGGGATGGATCGCCCTCCACTCTTCCAAGACCAAGGGCAAACTCTGTCCTGACGCCAGCAGGGCATATCGCGCTTACGCGGATTCCATTCTCTCGTAATTCCCTGTCCATAGAGCCGGCAAGGCCCACTTGAGCGAATTTGGTAGATGCATATACTGCCTCATTGGCACCTCCTCGCAGTCCCGCTACTGACGCAACGATTACCAAATCGCCACCGCCATTATCAATGAAATGTCTTACCGAGGCTCTTACTGGCCACACTGTACCGGCTACATTGGTCATGATCATATCTTCAAGTAAATCGTCTGGATGATCCATGATGCTTCCGTATGCCCCAAAACCAGCTGCAGCCACAAGGCTGTCCATACGGCCAAACGCATCCAATGCCTTATCCACCAAGCCTTGCGCCTGTTCACGATCCTTCACGTCATATTGATATGCAATGGCATTACCAGCTCCCAGCTCTGACACGAGCGCGTTAAGGCGTTCCAATCTGCGTGCCGATACTACTACCTTAGCGCCGCGACTGACAAGCAGACGGCTGGCGGCCAAGCCTATGCCAGAGCTAGCGCCGGTTACGGCAACTACTGTTCCGTGTAGGTCTCTTTTTTCGGGTAGGTTCATTACAATCTCCTTTTTGTCTTCACTCTATGCCTAGTGGCCTTGCTTTCGGTATGGTGTCAACAGAGTGACCAGCGCAGTTAACTTATTTGACGTTTACCCCACCTCGGGCCTGCAGACCTGCCACCACCAATACAAGAGCGACGAATATGTACTCCCATAGGGCAGGTAGTCCCAATAAGACAATCAAATCATTGACTACACCTATTATGATGGCACCTATAGCGGCACCTACTATGGTTCCCCTGCCCCCTGTAAATGGTATCCCACCCAGGATGACTGCGGCTATAGCCTCCAGAGATAATCCGGTTCCGCTGTTTGGATAGATAGACTGTGCCCAAGCTGTCATCATGATACCGGCAAGAGCAGCCAATACGCCGGATATAACAAATACGAGTATTTTAAGTCTTGCCGTGTTCAGCCCTACTACTCTTGCCGAGGTTTCGTTGGATCCGACCGACTTTATCCAGGTGCCAAAAGGAGTGTATGACAGCAGTAGCTGTCCCAATATGACTACGCCAAAGCTGAGAAGTATTAGACGGGATATGCCCAGCGTTGCCCCAGCCATGCTTCCAAAGCCCAGTGCCCGGGTGGGAGTCACGGAAAATGGACTTATATAGCTACCGTTGTTTACAAGAAGGGCGACTCCTGCAAAGCCCCAATAGCTTCCCAGCGTCACTATAAAAGACGGTATCCGTCCTTTGGTTACGAGTAGCCCTACTGTGATACCTATGAGTACGCCTATAGCCAGAGTAATTAGTACAGCGGGAATAGCTGGCATCCTCTGGTATACAGTTAAAAATGCCACAATCATGCCACTGGCGGCCAGTATGCTTTCTACCCCGAGGTCTATCATTCCCATCATGATGACGAATGCCTCGCCTACTGTAATCACCATCAAAAAACTGGATGAGATGAGTAATGATTTGATGTTGTCGACTGTAAGGAAAGAACTGGAGAGGAATGAGGAGATGATTAAGGTAATGATCAGAAAGACGATCGGTCTCTTTACGCTTCCGGCTCCACCGCCCAACAGCCTACCAAATTGGCGCAACCTTGCACTGTAATTTACCGGCCTTATAGTAGCGGTCGATACACTCATTTAATCACTCCCTTCAGCCAGTTTCCCATTGCCTGCAACCGATACTGCATGCTGGATCGTCCCCTCAAACATCAGCTGTGCTAGTTCGGTTATAGTCATCTGGTGATTGTTTGTAAGGACATGAGAGATGGTTCCGCGATTCAAGATAGCTATCCTGTCCGATACTTCGAGTACGTCCTCCAGCCGATGGCTTACGAGTATGACCGACTTCCCCATGCTCCTGAGTTTGAGTATCAGGTCAAGTACGTCCCGGACCTTGTTGAGCGATATGGCCGCTGTCGGCTCATCCATCAAGATGATGTCTCTTTCAAACAGAAGTGCCCGGGCGATAGCCACGACTTGCTGTTCTCCACCTGAAAGTGCACCTACCAGATCGTCCGGCTTGATCTTAGAGGCCAATTCGGCAAGAACCTCTGTGGCGCGGCGTATCATATATCGCTTGTCCAGAACAATTTTGAATTTGCGCTTTTCCTCTGCAAGGAACAGGTTCTGCCATACCGTGAGATCAGGTGCCAGATCCAGATGCTGATAGATCATCTCGATTTTCAATGCCCTACGCGATGTGGCAGGAGAGGTATGCGCAACCGGCTTCCCCCGATACCTGAATGTACCGCTGTCTGCATGATAATATCCTGTCAATAGTGACAGAAATGTAGATTTACCTGCACCATTGTCGCCTACGAGACCCAGTACCTCGCCCTCATACAGTTCAAGGCTGACATCATCTACTGCCCTGACGGGACCGAAGTTCTTTACAAGGTGCTCTACTGCCAGTAGGGGCACCTTGGATGTCTTGTCTGTTGTAGTGTCAGTTGCGTAAGAGGTCTCATTGTCGCTCAACTTCCTACTGCGGAGTATGGCCTTGGGGTCGTCAGGCATTTATATGCACCTCGTTTAAGGTCGTATTGCTCTCGGTTGCAGGATTAAAGATAACAAGAGGAAGGTGGTTCGTAAAATCGTTAGCATCGACAACGTAAGGTAACGCCTCCTGTGCTCCCATCTTTGTCGTTGCCATAGCTCCTGCACGCATAGCAAAACCAAACGACTCTTCCATCGTCCACCCCTTTGAAATGCCTGCGGCAAGACCTCCCATGAAAGCGTCACCTGCACCGGTAGTGTCTACGACCTTTACCGCAGGTGGCCTGGCTGCGATGCTGTATTCACCAGTAGTCCCATTATGTTGGCTGGAGGAGCTGGTGCCAGAATACATGATCGCTCCCAAGCGGCCTAGCGTAATAATGACTGTCCCTATCCCATGTGCAGCGATCTGCCTTGCCACGTCAAGTGCTTGCGAGTGCGATTCTATATGGTGGCCGATGCCGACAATCTCTTCGGCCTCCACCTCATTTACAACTAGCACATCTGCTCCTTTCAGTTGCTCCACCGGAATTGAAGGCACAGGAGACGGGTTTATTAGAGTAGTGACACCGTCCATGTTGCCAAATCTCTGCGTAGCGGCGACAGCGGTTTCAAGAGGAAGCTCGAACTGAACTACCGCTACTCCTCCTGCCTCGCCCAAGACATCAGCGGCAGTATCTATCTGGTCACCATCGACTTCGCTATTGGCCCCCTGGGCTACCGCTATAATGTTTTCTCCGTTCCTGTCGACCAGTATCATTGCAATACCAGTTGATTTGCCGGGCTCTACGGTAACCATAGATGTATTTACTCCCCTGTCCGCAAGCTGCCCGACTATCTGATGCCCTGTACTGTCATCACCTACCTTACCTGCAAGATACACTCGTCCCCCATGCCCCCCAAGTGCCGTTGCAGCCACCGCCTGGTTGGCTCCCTTTCCGCCAGTCCTGAGCAGGAGCGAGTTGCCGAAAACGGTTTCGCCGGGTAAGGGTAGTTCAGCAACGCTTACCACCATATCCTGGTTGATACCTCCAATGACTACGATAGGCTTGGGGTTCAATTGCGTGGGGTCAGGTGGCCTGCTTGGAGTAGAATTATTCAGCTTGGGGTTCAATTGCGTGCCCCTGACGTGTTATGTGCTCTTGAGGTGCTCACCGCTGCAGTGGAGCCACGTATAACGAGTGAACCACGGAAGGTAATTACCCTGCGTCCGTCGTTGTTGGTTTCATAAGCATCTCCATTGGACAGAGCGTATTTGAGCTGAGAGTCAATATATCTTCCATGGAGTATGGAGGTGTGCGGTTTACTGTTGTGATCGGTACCGTCATAGCGCCCCTCGACCAACTCTACATTGTCTTTCACGGTTTCTCTGGTGTCCTCATCTTGAACTTGGAGTTCCTTATCCTCGGGATTGATCTCTTTACCCCGCATGTCTGTAGTCGAGCGATCAGGATATTCGGGTGGTTGTTTCAGGGGCTTACCGGTACGTTGCCGATGAATATCCTCAATGCCAGAGATGGCTACCTCGGCCGCTACCGCACCCATCATGGCTACCGGCTGATGAATAGTAGTCAATGCAGGAGATACATAGGCTGCTATCGTAATATCGTCGAAACCCGCAACAGAGACATCCTGCGGTATGGCCAATCCGGCACTTCTAAGAGCAGACATGGCTCCTATAGCCATGAGGTCATTGGCCGCGAATATGGCAGTGAACTTAAGAGCATGATTCAGAGCTTGACTGGCAACGCTGTAACCACTGGCTTCGCTCAGATCTCCTCTCAGTATGAGTTCGCTTCTGGCTTCGATGCCTGCATCACGAAGGGCATCCTTGTAGCCAAGGTATCTCTGTGAGGAGAGGTCGAGACTTTCTGGCCCATCAATATAGAGTATATCTCTGTGTCCGGATGAAACCAGGTATGATACTATCATTCTTGCGCTTGCACGATGATCTACGGCAATCAACGTAGAGCCGGAGAGAGCGGAATCTCTGTCCAGACAGACAAGCGAAACATCGTCTCCAAGATATGGTAGGGCTTGGCTCACGTCATCTGTATTGAGCTGATTTACAGAAAGCCCTACAGTGATAATACCGTCTGCTCTACCGTTGCCCAGAAGCTCCAGTTGATTGACAAAATGCGTTTCACCGATCACCTGAGAGAGCAGTGTTCCATACCCTTCCTGCTCTGCTCTGTACTGGATGGCTTTGATCAGCCCGGGAAAGAATGGATTGCTTATGTCAGGTACAATGATACCAAGCAGCCAGGTACGACGCTTGACAAGTCCCCGTGCGGCCAAGTGTGGCTTGTAGCCTGTACTGGCTATAGCTTCCCTGACACGCTCTTTGACATATCCGGACACATTCTCATGACCGGACAGTGTCCTCGATACGGAGGCTGTCGACACTCCTGCCACCTTGGCGACATCGTAGATGGTGGGCCTTGAGTATCTTGGCTGCTTGGTATCTGTTATTTCTGTATCTGTCCCTATTCCTGTCTGCAAGTGCTACCTACCATCCTTGTACTGCCATACATTCTGTACTGGTTATGTATCTTTGTATTCATACCGTCCTCATAATTTATTCAGAATATTTCCAGTTAAAGATGTAATCCTGTCTATGGAAAGAAGTATGCTGGGAGGCAATACACTTTTACTAATATTGCAGGTTCACGCTTACTGACGTACTTACCGGCTTAAGTATGTTGACGGGACTTTATGAGATGTAGAGATCCCGTATGGAAGCGGCGGTACTACTGAAGGAGTACCCCATGGACCTATAGTAGATACATTGGCTTTTGTCACGAGATGCATTGGAATGAGGACCGTGCCATTGGGGAATTTGGAGGCAGGGGGAAGAGTCTTGTGGTAAAGGTAGTTCCACATTGCCTCTACTGCCCAGTAAGCCTCTATGAATGGAGCATGGGTAACGGTGTCGACCTGAGTCCCATTTGCTACGTCTGCCAGGCTTTGAGGCTGGGCATCTGCCCCGGATACCAGCATATGCTTGCCGGGAGTGATACCGTGAGCCTCCAGAGCAGCTACCGCCCCAAGCGCCATGGCATCATTGGCTGCAGCAACAAGCTGGATGTTTGTAGTCTTAGCCAACTCGGTACTCATAATTCCCTGTGCCGTGCTTGTAGAGAAATTACCTGTCGTATTGAGGATTACCTTAGCCTTACCGCTATTGATATAGGGCTGAAGAGCGGCCATAGTTCCATTTTCCCTTCCTATGGTGACACTGGCTCCGAGGGTTCCCTGTAACACCACGATATTCCATGGTGTAGGTACATGCAAGGCCTGTAGCTGGCTTATGGCATATGATGTAGATTCCTGCCCTAGAGTAACGTCGTTGTCGCCTATAAATGCAACACGTGCCGAGGGTGTAGACACATCTCTGTCGATAGTGATCACTGGAACATGCTGAGACATGGCATTCTGGGCAGCAGTGGTGTCTGTCTCGCTTATCGTATTCAGAATAATACCCTGCGCTCCTGCACCCAATGCCTCGGTAACGTCGGTTGCTTCAGTCGTGGCAGATCCGCCAGCATTGATCGTCTTGATGTCAAGCGTCGGATAGTACTTGCTTACAGCAG
>JAMCPC010000075.1 GCA_023379725.1 Actinomycetota bacterium | reverse complement strand
GGCCAGGGGTTTTTTAATGGTTGGATAGTTGAAATGAGAGAGTTGTAAAGGAGACAATTACTATGGCAAATAGCAGTTACGATGGCAGCAACGGGCAGGTATCCGTAGATATATCGGAATCGCCCAATAGAGAGCATAAGAGCAATAATAACAACGAGAACCAGCAAGATCATCTGGTAATATTTGATACCACGCTTCGCGATGGAGAGCAGGCTCCGGGAATATCGCTTGATCCGCAAGAGAAGTTGGAGATAGCTGAGCAACTTGCCCGCTTGGGGGTCGATTACATAGAAGCAGGCTTTCCTGTATCTAGTCAGGGCGACTTTGATTCTGTTCAGGCAATTGCCAGATCTATTCATGGACCAGTAATATGCGGTCTGTCACGCACTCATGTATCAGACGTAGACCGCTGCTACGAAGCATTGAGAGATGCTGACAAGTCTAGGATACATGTCTTTATCTCGACAAGCCCAGAGCATATGGAATACATGTTAAAGATGAGTCCTGAACAGGTCCTAAGAGAGGTACATACCGGGGTGGCCAGGGCAAAGGAACACCTTGAAGACGTAGAGTTCAGTCCGCAGGATGCTACCAGGACATCTGTGGACTTTCTCTTTGAGGTGCTGAATGAGGCGGTTCTGCAGGGTGCTACGACTCTGAACATTCCTGATACCGTCGGATACGGTATTCCGTGGGATTTTGGGCAGTTGATCAGTCGTATTCGCAGAGAGATCCAAGGAGACTACATAATATCGACCCACTGCCACAATGATCTCGGCCTGGCCACAGCCAATTCACTTGCAGGAGTGCAGTCCGGTGCCCGACAGGTGGAGGTTTGTATAAACGGTATAGGTGAGCGTGCAGGTAATGCAGCACTCGAAGAGGTAGTTATGGCTGTGAACATCAGAGGTGATCAGTTTCCAGCTGTCAGTACGGGTATAAACACAGAGGAGTTGGCCAGGACATCACGACTCGTTTCAAGACTGACCGGCTATCCGGTACAATACAACAAGGCGGTAGTTGGCAGGAATGCATTTGCACATGAAGCAGGGATCCACCAGCATGGAGTACTGTCGGATAGGCGCACATACGAGATTATTGATGCCGCTACGGTAGGGCAGCAGGGTAGTCAGATAGTGCTTGGCAAGCATTCCGGTCGCCATGCTTTTATAGACTCTCTTGAAAAAATGGGAATACATGCTCATGGAGATGTCATCGATCAGGCATTCAGAAGGTTCAAGGATTTGGCGGATCGTAAGGTAGAGATTACCGAGGCTGACCTTGAAGCAATTGTCGCCGAAGAGATCGGCATGGATGTGCTAGAGGGATACGTTCTTGAAAGTCTGGAGGTATCCGGTGGGACGCAGGGAGCAGCTAAGGCAAAGGTGGTACTCAGCAGATCGGGGAGCAGCCAGGAAGCAACATCGGAGGGTAACGGAATGATAGATGCTGCCTGTAGAGCAATAGAGGCAGCTACATCTACCGGCGCTGAGTTGGCTGGTTTCAGTGTATCTTCTGTTACCGGAGGAATTGACGCTCTCGGGGACGTGGTAATACAACTGAAATCCGATAACATTAAGGTTTCCGGTAAGGGGGTCTCTACCGATGTAGTGGAGGCATCTGCGCGAGCATATCTGGCTGCAGTCAATCGCCTCATTCGTGCCAAGAACCGTACTGCTCACGATCATTCCGCGCTGGCAGCAGATACCGGGCCTTGACAATCTCCTGGAGTGATATACATTGAGACAAGATTTTGCGCTTTGGAGCACAGCCAGAGTAGAAGGCAAATAGCGTCAGGATGCCTGTCCACAACATATACAACAGATCAAGATACCACTATCACCTCGCCCATCATGTAGCCCAGATGGTGCATACCCCAGCCGCAAGGCATGATACAGTGCCAGTAATATATACCTGGTTTTGGAGCAGCGAACTGGAAGGTAGTGACATGTGGCCGTACGTGCGATCCGGGATGGATCATTACGTTCAGATGCAGTGATGACGATGTAAAAGAATGTGAGTCGGTACTGAAATTGGTCACAGTTATATCTACGTGCTCCCCTGACTTTACAGTAAATCTTGCCGGTACATAGGCATCCTGTAGTATACCACCTCCTGGCTTTGGCTTACCGTACAGCGGTGGGGGATTGATGTCCAGCATGACCTGTGCAATACCATTATGAGCCTCGACAGCATCTGGAGGCGTTGGTTTCACTCCCGATCTGCTCAGCAGGTACTGGCTACCGATCAGGCCTGTTGCACCGATAGCAATGGCTATAGCAACTAATATTGCAATCTCAGTTCGCCGTCTTGGTATGAATCTGCTCATGCCGGTGGTCGATGTCATATATGGCTTACCGGCAGTAGAGCCCGTATATCCAGTGGATCCGTCTGCGTATGTCGCCGGATAGCGTGAAGCTGTCACTCCAGGAGCATCAAATGTTGCCAAATCATTTTTAAGACCGGATAGCTGTCCTGCAGTTTCCCAGTCGAGCCCTGATTCTTTGGCGCTCCATGCCTCATCAGGATAGAGGCCTGCCATTACCCAGTACTTTGCCTCCCATGACCGGAATCCTGCAGCGCGCCATCTTGCAGCAGTATGCGGGTCAAACCCATTTGCTGCCCACCCTTCTCCGTGATAGCGCCAATTGGGTAGTGTGCCTGGTTCCATCCTACTCACCCAGCTTAAGCCGTTGCGTGTCCGCGATAAAACGGCAACCTACCGACATTCTAACTTGGTAGCTGTTACCCGTTCTGTCTCTGTTGTAGGTTAGCGTACGAGGGTCTGCAGGGCGTATGCTATCGCAGCGACTATTGCCACCGATACCCCCAGTTCGATAAGAGTGACGAGGACGGTGACAGCAGTAAGCAGTGCCGTTTTTACGGCCGGAGTAGGGGGGATCTCGATCGGGCCTCCCTCCGTTTCGGTGCTATTACCGGCATCCTCCCTGGTGAGGGTTGCCACGCCGCCTGCAGGCACCTCGTTCTCAGCTCGTGTTTCATCATTGCGGACAGCTTGGCTCGCAATTTCTGTATCTTGTATTACCATGTGTATACCTCCTTTGGTCTGTATTTCATGGGTTCCAGATGTTTCTGCATGCTTGGCATTTCAACGCGCATATCCGTGATGTGTGGCCTTGAACAAGATATTCACCCTTACCGCTGTTCCGAAGAGTACCAGCCATAAAAGGCCGAGGATGGCCAGCAATATTCCGCCTGCCCACTTACCAAGCGTGCCGTCAGGTCTCTGCGATTGTACGGTTCCTTTGAACGGTGATGATGCGGCAGTGGCGGAATAGGTTGTGGAAGAGGATACCAGGGTATTCCCCGACGCACTGTCGATCTGGGCAACAAGAGGCTGCTTTCCTGTCCATGTGGGGCTGTAAGTCAGGGTGGCTACACCGTTTGAGCCAGTAGCGGACTTGCCGAGGAGCAGTAACGGAGCATTACCGAATTGCCCGGTGAATTGCGCAGCACCTACGTAGAAATCCACGGCTATGCCAGCGAGTTGACTTACAGCTCCAGAAGCTGGCTTGCCTTGCGGCGATACCGTTGCGGTCAGGATTACATCATGTGCGCTGGTGGGAGCCTGGGTGGCACGCAACGTCAACGTATAGGGTGGAGGCTTCGAGGCGGCCTGCGATGCATATGCCGTACTGGAAGCCATGCCAGTAAGGATCAGAGCAACAACAGCGCAGCTTCCTGCGGTCAGGAACACTCTTGTCGCCAGTGTCCGGAGTGTACGGTTAGATATTTGCATGTATTATCTCCTTTCTGTTGCCAGATGAGCCGTTACCGGTCGATGCCATCACACTGAGCGTGCTCAGGTCTTCCTCCAGCCCTTCTGTTTCAGCGGCCATTTCCTCCATATCCGCCACCGGAAGTATCGGGAAGAACTTGAATACGACGAGCAACAGTAACGGTATTGCAGCGGTTGCCGCCAGGGTGATCGTTATCGGAATCCAGGTGAAGTGAAATGTACCCCAGTTGGCACTTGCAACATTCAGGGGTGACTTGACTAGTGGTTCGGTTGCTGGTGGTATGACGATCACCAGTCTCTTCACCCACATCGCCAAGAGAATTATCACCGATGCCGTCGCTATGCCCTTTACATTACGAGTGCGGCGGAACGCGAGTATTACAAGAGGGAGCAAGCCTGCACCCACTACGAAGAACCAGAAGGGTATCCAGTAACGTCCCATTATTGTCTGGCGTACCCAAGCCGCATTGCCTATGGTTCCCGAGTAGCCATCTACGAGGTATTCGGTGAAGGTAAGGTATAGATAGGTGGCACCCAGTGCGATTAGGATGAACCCCAAACGCACGAAGTGCTTTTCGGTGATGTAACGTTCCAAGCGGTACCCCCTTCTGAATGCCGCGGCCATAACTATGACCAGCGCTACGCCACTGTAAAGGGCACCTACCACAAACAGTACGGGGAAGATGGTCTCCAAGTACCCTGCACGGCTCGAAGACGAGAATGCAAAGCTCAGTACCGAATGAACCGACACTGCCATGGGAATGATCATGATGGATATGAGTCCCAACGCACCGTGAAGTACCCTGCGCTGCGGGATGCTGCCTATCCAGTTGTTACCAACTATAGCGTACAACTTCTTGCAAATACGCGTCTTTAGATTATCCGGGCCGGCCGAGAGCCGTTCCAAGGTAATCTTCAGGTCGGGTATAAGAGGGAGGTAGAAGAATACGACCGTGGCCAGCAGGTAGGTGCTCACCGCGAAGAAATCCCATAAAATCGGGGACGACAGGTTCCAGTATGGAGGCCAGACCAACTCCCATATCCTTGGGGACTCTCCAAGGTGGGGAATGATGAACATCATCCCTATCGGCAGGGTCACCAGTGCGGTGGCTTCGGCAATCCTGGTGAGCGGTGCGCGCCAGCGCGCCTTGGTGAGCCGCAATACAGCGGAGACCACTGCCCCTCCGTAGGTGACTCCGATGAATGCTACAAGGTCTGCCTCGTAGATCGCCCAGAACGCTTGGTTGTTGTACCCTGCGGAACCCAATCCATCACGCAGTTGCATTACCCATGCAACGATACCCGCTATCACCACGACACCAAGCGTGATCACCGCAGTCCACCACCACTTGCCCGTTTCCAGCACTGGACGCATGGCGGCTTCGCGTATGTCTTCTCTTGGCGGCACGGGATCTACGCCATCGTAAGCGGACTTTATGGACTTTTCGAGAGTCCTGCTGGTCATTGTGGTACTTGTTCCAGTCTCCATTGTGTCAACCTGCTTCCTCGTCATTATCCAGGTCCTGATCGTGGCCGAGTATGTAGAACACTCTCGGATGGGTTCCGTAAGATTCCTTGAACTTTACGGCATCGTTATTAGCCAAGAATGCAGAAAGCTTGATTACCTGCCCGCTTGCGTTGACTGCTACGTCTGTTTCCAGATCTCCCATGTACAAGGCATCCATAGGACAGTTTCCGACACACTCTGGGATCTTCCCCATTGGAAGCATCGCGGCACAGAATATGCACTTGCCGACAGTTCCCTCGACCTGTGGAACCGGCCACTCGGGTTCCTGTGGGAATGGCTGCCTGGGGGCCGACTTGGCCGGTCCCCAGTTAAAATACCTGGCCTGGTAAGGGCAGGCGTTCATGCAGATACGGGTACCAATGCAGCGGCTCTGATTGACAAGCACCAAACCTTCGTCAGTTCGGAAGTTTGCCTTTACTGGACAGACCTGTACGCAAGGCGGGTCTTCACACATCATGCAAGGTCGTGGCATGTAATAGGTATTGCCCGATGCGTTCTTCATGGTGAACACGTCTATCCAGGTTTGGTCCTTGTGAAGGTAATGAGCTGTCTGGCAGGCTTGGGTGCATACCTTGCAGCCGTTACAGTAGCGTAGGTCAATTACCATGCACCACTGGTGTGCAGGTTTGCTTGATGCACCCGTTGCCTGGCTCGCGCTCGTTGTTGTGGTGACAGCACCTGCCTTGTGCCCGCCAACTCCTTCAAGGACACCTGTCCCCACAAGCGCTCCTGCTATACCGACCACACCCGCCCTTTCAAGGAAGTGCCTTCTACTGATTCCCTCACGGCTTTCACTACTTTTATCGGGATGCATACTATCGGTATACGTACCATCTTGATCGGGCAGCAAACCAGATATTTCACCGGAGCTACATGATCCTCCTGTGATCTCAGTGCCTGTTCGTGATGGCAACTGTACCTTTTGCCTATTGAATGCCATTTCTCTTGTACTTCCCTTACTCTCTCTTGGGTATAACCTTGTCTCTTATCTTCGTATACTGTCTTTTATATTCGTGTATCTACTCGTCTGATCTTTCTGTACCGATCAATATTTACTGATGCTTACTGGACGACCAGTGATCCAGTCATGTAGCCAGCAGTTGTCATGGGGCCGCCCATTCCCGTGGGACCAGTACCACAGGGGGCCTCACACTGCCAAGTGTAAGTCCCTGCGTTGGTAACCTTAAATGTAAAGGTAACTACTGTAGGTGTACGGCCATTGGCGCCCGGTGTCGGGGCTGGCGGGATTGGAATGTTCAGTGACAGGCCAGGAACAGTGAAGGTATGAGATATATTTGCGTTCGGTATGGATGTTACTGCACTGCCGTTTACTGTTTCGGTACCTCCCTGGACCTTGTCAAAGAGTGAACCTGCGCTGAGCGGCGCGGTTCCATCGTCGTAATTATAGATAGTTAGTACTACCGTTGAATCTTTGGGCAGGGTCAGGTCGGCGGGAGAGAACATCGGCCAGCCTGGATGCTTGATCATCGATCCGGTCAGGATTGTCATAGATTCATGGACAGTCACTGGTTTCGTACTCTGACTCGTTGACGGTGAAGACGAGCTGGAACAGGCTGCGCCTACCAAAGCTACACCGATCAGGAGTGTCGGTACGAGTAGTTTGAGACTGCGTACTTTCCTTCTTACACCTCTTGCTGTACCCCCTGATACGTATTTGGCCATTATGACTTCCTTTCTTTTCAGTAACGAATACTTTCCTTTTCCTGACATCCTGCCGCTCCGACCTACCGGTCACATACGTACATGAATGTCAATACCTATATCATGACTGAAAATAAGCAAAAATAAAACGGTGAAATGCCCTACGTAGCTTCCGTGATTACCCGTAGAGGGATAGGCAATGCCATACAGGTAATCATGTACGTAATTATCAGTTCCTCAGTGTGGCCTGTCTCGTAAGAGGCTCAGCGGATAGGCAGGTTGGATCAGGGAGCCGTTCATCCGGGCGAGCAGGGCAAGGCGGAGAAGGAGAGGCAGGCTGGAGCGCCTGCCCGACGACGACAACGCAGTCATGCGAAATCCGGGGGGCGGTGCGCCCGAGATGTCTATCCGCTGAGCCTCTAAAGGCTCAGCGGATGGGCAGGTTGGAGCAGGGAGCCGTTCATTCGGGCGAGCAGGGCAAGGCCGACTCACTTTTCTATCTTCAGACAAGATGGTGGTGTTTTCTGTACGCACATGGCTGGGCAGTAGTATAATGTATCTGTGGCGAGCAGGCCGGGTGACCGCAGCATTGTATAATGCTGAGGAAGGTCGGGGCTCCATAGGGCAAAGTGCTGGTTAACGGCCAGTCGGGGCGACCCGCAGGAAAGTGCAACAGAAAGCAGGCTGCCGATGGTTCGGCTCATGTCGAACACAGGTAATGGTGAAACGGTGCGGTAAGAGCGCACCAGCGGTCCGGGTGACCGGATCGGCTGGGTAAACCCCACTTGGAGCAAGGCCAGATAGAGGATATGGGCTGCCCGTCCTGTCCCTAATGGGACAATCCTCGGGTAGGCCGCTTAGATGGATGGTCACCCCGCTCTACCGAGCGGACAGAACCCCGCCTATAGGCCAGCTCGCCACAGGAAAAGATTCACGTTAAATCTATTCATGATTGGCTTCCCCTCAATAACGGTAATCGAACTCAATGCTGCTGTATCAAGGTGCATATGCCAACTTGCACTATCATCTACACCAAGTGCCCAAGATATTGCAGCCTTTATAGGCGAGACATGACTGACGGCTATTACTACCTCATTATCGCCATAGCTGGCTGAAGCTACCTCATTACATGCTTCCCTTACGCGTACTCCTACAGATGCAACAGATTCGCCGTTTGGAGGCGTAAACTTTATATCTGACATCCAACTTTCCCAGAAACTGCGTGGAATAGAGTCTATTGGCTTTCCATCAAAATCACCATAGTCCATTTCGACCCAACGCTCATCTATCTCTACGGGGATCCCCAAATCCAGAAGTGTCGCTGTCTCGCGAGCTCTTAGCAGTGGGCTTGAAACTAATTTAACTACCTTCCTACTATGAAGCATCCCAGGTAGGTAATTGGCTAGGTGATGTACTTGGTTTCTTCCATTGTCAGAGAGTGAGACATCCAGGCGACCTGCGGTAAGATGCGCTACATTTGCCGTAGACTCACCATGTCTTATGAGGATGAGTTCCATATATCTTCTATAAGAAATCTGCCACAGTTTTCACAGATCGAAACGCTGGCGGCTATACGGGTAGACGCTACCGATGCGGGTGTAACGATAAGGTGACATCCGCTGCATTTGCCATTTTGTAGCCTGGCTGCACCTACGCCACCAGCACGCATCCTAATAGTATCGTAGCGATAGATTATCTCACTTGGAATATGCTGCTCAATAGCGGTACGTCTTTTCAGCGATGATTGTATTTTGGCATCCAATGAAGTCAACTTTGAATTGGCAATCTTGAGCAATTGATCAGATCTGGTGGACAGTTGGTCGACCTCTGTCTGTAACTCACCCAACTCCTGCTCCAGTCCTTCAAGATCAAGCATCAATTCAAACTGCTCATCCTGGAGTTGCTCGGCACGTACAGTAAGGCCCTCAATCTCCTTGGTCATTGCTTCAATCTCACGTGTAGAGAAGAGTTTCTTGGAACTCATCTTTCTGTCGAATATCTTCCTTCGAGCAACGACCGTGTTAACTTCCATCTGCAGGTTACGTTGCTTTGTGGTAATGGCATCTTTTTTTACACGGAACTCAGCAGTCCTGGCAGACATGTCCCGCATTCTCTCCCTGATGTCGGTAAGAGCCACCCTTTCTGGCAGAGTCGTCTTGCTGTACTCAAGGCGCTCTACTTCAAAGTCGCAATCTTGCAGCATGAGGAGCCACTTGCCCACATCGTCAGGTTCTTTCTTGACCCCGTTTTTCAATGCCATATGCTTATATCATAAAGCATTTTGTAGGTAGTAAATGCGTGGTGTCTCGCAAATGTAATTTGTTTTTCTGGCTATGCCAAACAGATAACCATACCATTTACATCACAAGACACCACACCAGGAAGAGTATATATTTCTATGCTGTTGCGTACTCTGATGCGGGTGGTGCAGTCACCGGTGGTACGCTGACACCAAAGTTACTGAATGCCACTCCAAGCGATAGGGGAGGTATAGGAGATGCACCTGCCTTTGCCGGTATGGTAATGGTAGTAGAGAGATGCACTATCTCACCTGCACTGTTCAGATATACATAGAGTGTGTCCTGTGATGCGGCACCAGAGCTGTCAAGTGCCTTGAAGAGGGATTGGTACGGTCCGGGCGCAGCAGCTGCCTGAGCGAGATCGACGACTACTTTGTATTCAGTAGATCCCCCTCCCACGGTAGAGGATCCCATGTCGGTGACCGTCATGTCGGGAGTAGTCAGGATGTCCAGTAGGCCTGCTGGATTGCTGACGATTTGAGATACCTCAGTTGGGCTGATACTGAGCAACCCTCCAAGTACAGTGGGTGTCAGCTGGATGTATTTCTTACCAGCCGCAAGTGCTGCTATGGTCGAACCTGTTGTAGGCTCTATATATATATCACCACCTACGAATAGAGTAGTTACAGGACCCTTCAACAGCGATGCTGGTGAGATTGTCCCAGCACCTGTCATATTCAGCTTAACGGTACCGTATTTAGAAGAAAAATTGAACGGACCTGCTACAGTGAGGTTGAGGGTGGTAAAAGTGACTGCCAGGCTTGAAAAACTAGCTTTTACGTCCTTTCCTGCCACAGACATTGATACATCAGCACTTCCCTTACTTAAGGTAGCAGCAGGGCTGTGTTCTACCTTCTTAAGTGGCGTAAGGGTCGTAGTCGTTACAGCATGTGGAGATGATGTTGTAGTGGTGCTTGTCTTGGAACTTGAGCACGCCGAAAGTCCGGCAGCCATAGCCAATACTCCCGCGCCCAGAATTACCTTATTAAATTGCATAGTAGCTAATATCTCCTTCACTCAATTATCACGTTTATTACGTTTTCTGTAAAAATAGCACCTTTTAGTTACAGAGTCAAGCATGAATGGTTATTTTGACTGTATGGGTCAAGATGAATCAATCATTTCAGGAAGGAGACCTTATCCAAGAGATGAGGCCTCTCAATAAGGC